>JBAQCH010000020.1:0-4274 GCA_049294015.1 Anaerolineae bacterium | reverse complement strand
GCTATCGCCCTCCCGCATCGCAGCCCGCGGGCGGCGGCCTGCCCGGCGGCCGCATGTCTCCCTTGATGCTCATCGTGGGCGGCCTGTTCCTCTGTGTCGTGGTGGCGTTCATGGTGTTGGGTGGAGGCGGCGGTGACGGCGGCGGCGAACCCAGCGTGCTGCAGCAGCCGGCTCAACCAGCCCAGCCCGTCCAACCAGCCCAGCCCCAGCAGCCAGCAGCGCGGCCGACTCCCTTGCCCACCCGGCCTGTCAACCTGAGCGGCGGATCCACAACCAAAGCCGGCCAGACCTGGACGGTGATGCTCTACATGAACGCCGACGACAAAGTCCTGGAGCAGGATATATTTGTCGATTTCAACGAGGCTGAGCTGGTCGGCTCCACCGATCGGGTCAACATCGTGGCGCAGTTGGACCGCTTCCGGGGCGGCTTCCGCGGCGACGGCGACTGGACCGACACCCGCCGCTACTACGTGACGCGCGACAACAACCTGGATCGCATTGGCTCGCAGTTGGTGCAGAACATGGGCGAGGTCAACATGGCCAGCCCGGACTCGCTGATCGACTTCGCCACCTGGGCCATGGCTACCTATCCGGCCGACAAGTACGTGCTGATCATGTCCGACCACGGCATGGGCTGGCCTGGCGGCTGGAGCGACCCCGACCAGGGCGGCGCGCCGGCCAGCATCAGCCGCAGCCCGCTGGGCAACGCGCTGGGCAATCACATGTTCTTGGAGCAGATCGACTACGCCTTTGACCAGATCCGCGCCCGCGCGGGCGTAGACAAGCTGGAGATCATCGGCATGGACGCCTGCCTGATGGGGCACCTCGAGGTGATGAGCGCGCTGGCGCCGCACGCCTACTACACCATCGTGTCGCAGGAGACCGAACCGGCCCTGGGCTGGGCCTACACCAGCTTTCTGGGCGACCTGGTGAGCAACCCCGACATGAGCGGGGCTCAGTTGGGCCAGGCGGTGGTCACCAGTTACATCCAGGAGGACCAGCGCATCCTGAATGATCAGGCGCGCGTCGAGTGGGTCGGACGCGGGCCTGTCACCATCCCACAACTGACCGCGCAACTGGAGCGCAACATTACCCTGGCGGCGGTCAACCTGGCCGCGCTGCCGGCGCTGAACGACCGCCTCAACGAGCTGGCGTATCAACTGCAACAAGCTAACCAGCAAGACGTGGCCAAGGCGCGCAACTACGCCCAATCCTTCACCAGCGTCTTTGGCAGCAACGTGCCCGCCTCCTACATCGACCTGGGCAACTTCGCGGGCCTGTTGAAGCAAGCCAGCCGCAGCCAGGCTGTGAACCAGGCAGCCGACGGCGTTTTAGCCGCGCTGAACGATTCGGTGGTGATCTCTCGCCGGGGATCCAACCGGCCCGGCGCCACCGGCGTGTCGATCTACTTCCCCAACTCGCAGCTCTTCAAGAATCCGGCCACCGGGCTCCAGTCCTACAACGTCGTGG
This sequence comes from Anaerolineae bacterium, assembly GCA_049294015.1. Lineage (GTDB taxonomy): Bacteria > Chloroflexota > Anaerolineae > JAAEKA01 > JAAEKA01 > JAAEKA01. Next base: position 2,804 of record JBAQCH010000020.1, on the reverse strand, counting down.
CTGGCCGCTTTGCACAGCAGTCGCTCTGGGACGAGTTCCTGACCTATCACTACACCGGCCGCGCCTTCGACGCAGCGCCTGGCCAGTTGGCCGCGCCCGATACGGCCGCGGTACGTGCGCCCGGCGCGGGCGCGATCACCCTCTCGCCCATCCAGAAGTCCAGCGACGTGGTCACGCTCGGCCAAACGGTGCTGCTCAGCAGCGACGTCAGCGGCGAGAACATCGGCTACATCACCTTTTTCACCGGCTTCTACGACCAGGAGAGCAACTCGATCTTCGTGGCGGACCAGGATTTCCTGGATAGCGCCAACACGCAGGAGATCGACGGCATCTTCTACCCCGACTGGGGCGAGGGCGACTTCACCCTGGAGTTCGAGTGGGAGCCGCTGATGTTCGCCATCAGCGACGGCCAGAACGATGTGGTCGCGGCCCTCAACCCGGAGAGCTATGGCCGCACGCCCGAAGAAGCGATCTACAGCGTCACCGGCATCTACACGTTCGTCGACGGCGAGCAGCGCTCGGCCCGCATGACCTTTCAGAATGGCGTCATGATGCAGGTCTTCGGCTTCACCGGCGAAGATGGCACCGGCTCGCCGCGTGAGATCCTGCCGCAGCCTGGCGACACGTTCACGGTGCAGGAGCAGTGGCTGGACCTGGACGCGCAGGGCAACGTCACGACGACCGCCACGCAACTGGGTGAGACCCTGACGTTCGGCGACGAGCGCTTCACCTGGAAGGAGCTGGATGCCGCCTTCGGGCCTTACATCCTCGGCTTCAGCGCCCAGGACCTGGACGGCAACACGGTGGCCACGGTCTTTACGCAGGTGACGGTGCAGTAGGCGGTCGTTCGATCCCGGTCGATACAAGAACGCCCGCTGCCAGTGGATGGCAGCGGGCGTTGTGGGTATCAAGGCTATTGCTACCTGGTTCGTTGAGCTATTGCCAGACACTTGACAAGGATCGTGGAGCATGCTACAGTACCGTTAAATCGGGTGGGCTTGATCGAATTCCCCGTATACCACCGGGATGATGGCAAGCCTGAGAGGCCGCAAGGCTGCACCCGACTTTTTTTATTTCAACAAACTGCCAGTAATTGGGACGCTGTCGGCGCCTTGTCTGCCTTAGTTTGTCTCCGTGTAACTCGAATTGCCGCATGATGCGCAGGGGATTTCTTGCCAACACGCTCGATGGTGATCATGTTCTGGTCCAACGCATGACCTTGGGAACGAAGTCTGTCCAGCAACAGTGACTTAACTTCCGTCTCATACCCGATGTATTCCTCATCGATGGTCAGCATGTCGAACTCGGAAAGATGATCCTGCACCGCCAGAACAATGGCTCCAACGAACATTCGGATCATAATCATCCGCGCTTTGACGCCTCTGTGTCTCAGCGCTTCCCGAACGACTCCCTTCACCTCTGCCGTGATTCGCACAGTAACGGCGAAGCCATTGGCGACTGCTACAATGGTCTCGCCAGACATCTCCATCCTGCCGCTCTGGTCCACCTCCACGTGATTCGTTCTGCCCATGTCTCAATGCATCCTCTGCAAGATCCCACTCAACCGCGCCGGATCCCGACTGAGCAGCCGCGCCAGCTCGCGGCCGGCGTCTTGCAGGTAACGCTGGGCCTGGACCGAGTCGCCCTGGGCCGCGGCGGCGTGGCGCAGGGACGCGGCCGTCAGCTCGTCGGCCGGCGCATCGGCCGCGTCCAGCACGGTGCGCAGAAAATCCAACCGCTGGCCAAACTGGCGCACCTGGTCGCTGGAGCAGACCGTAACCCAACTTAGCGTGGCGGGCGGCTGCGGCGGCAGGTAGTGATAGACCTGGCCAGCCTTGTCACGGCCGCCCACCACCAGCACGTTGACCTCGACCGGCACCTGGCGGCGCTGGCGTTGATCCTGCACGTACTCCTCGCTCAGGTCGCCGGCCGCGATCAACTGGCGCACGAAGGGGTCGTCGTCCACCCGCACGTCATAGATCAGGCCGTAGACCGCGGCTCCGTCGCTGCGCTCGGCCTGCACCAACGAGCCGAAAATCGGCAAGTCATCCTCCAGGGTGCGGCAGCCAGCGGTGAAGCTGGCTGTGCTGGCCCGCAGCACGCGGCCCAAGGCTTGTTTGTCTGTTGCATTTTTTGTCATCATCTCACCTGCCGCCCACAAATCGTTTGGTGTTGGCCTTGGGCGACTCCTCGACCCACAGTCCGCGGCGCATCATCTCGGTGCGCAGCATCTGCTCCAGCGCCGTGCGCTCCTGGCGCGTAACCAGCGCCAGCTCGTGCGCGCGCGTCAACAGGTAGGGGTAGTCCAACAGCCGGCAATCGGACCAGACAGCCGCCAGGGCTGCCTCCAGCCGCTCAGGATCGCGCGCGATCCATTCCGGGACCTCGATGCGGGCCAGGCTGGCGTTGCGCTCGCCCGGTTCGCTGGCCACGTTCATGTAGCAGAAGCAGATACGATGGCCGAGCTGCCTGAAGTTCTGGTTGATCTCAGACGTGGTGGCGAACAAGCTGCTGCGCTGGCCCGGCAGCAAGTCCTGGAACAGCGCCGCGTCGCTCAAGCCATCGTAGGGGTTGTCCTGGCGCAGACGTTCCTTGCTGATGGCATCCACGGGCAGCTCAGCCAGGTGCAGCAGACGCAGCACGTTGGCGCTGCGCGGCCGGTCGACATAGCCCAGCGGCACGGCGTAGCTGGCGCGCAGGTCGTCCAGCGGCGCAGCAAAGCGCTTCACCAGCAGGCCCTGCTCCGGGTCGGTCAGCCGCTGCGGCATCCACGGCAGCAGCGGCCCGTCAGCCAGGGCCACCAC
>JBAQCH010000019.1:0-4805 GCA_049294015.1 Anaerolineae bacterium | reverse complement strand
ACACGGTCTCTACCCAATGGCCGCTGGGATCCCGATACCTGACAGGATTGTTGAGCACATAGCTGTACCGGTTCAGCGCCTGTGGACCGCTCGGCTCTGGCACGATGGTATCGGGCTGAGTGAAACGACCTAGCTGAGGGTCGAGGTATCTCGCGTTGAAGTAATACAGCCCGATTGTAGCATCTTCCCGCTGTCCTGTAAAGCGCCACGTGGTGGGCGTCGTGCCAGTGGTGAAGCGCGTCTCGCCCCAGGGTTTGTACAGCAGCTTGCTGATCTGTACACCGCTGCTGTTGGCGGTGACGTTGGTCCCGCCGAGATGATCGCCCAGCAGGTAGTAAGTTTGCCCGCCGGTGCGCATGGCCACGCGCACGCCGCCGGCATAGTAGTATTTTCTGACCGTGCTGCCGTTGTCGCGCTCATAGTGGTTGCCCACGTAGACCGTGGTCGTGCTGCCAAAGGTGGCCTTGACGCGGTTGCCATCCCCGTCGTACACGAAGGTGGCCGCGGCCGCGCCGCTGACCGTCACCAGCCGGTTCTCGGCGTCGTAGCTATAGGTGGTGGCGCTGGTCCCCGCCTTGCGCCGCCGCAGGTTGCCGTTCTGGTCGTAGCAGTAGAACAGATAGTTGCTGCCAGCCGCCACCACGGCGTTGGCCTTGACCAGCGCGCCCTCGGGGCAGTCGGCCGCCTGCGCTGCGCCGTAGATGTAGTTGCCCACCCCCGTCTTGCTGGTCAGGTTGCCGCCCCGGCCACCCAGCGCATCCTGGTAGGTGGTCGTCTCATCGAACGGCCCGCTGCCGATGGCCAGATTGGGCGCAGCGCAGGTCGCACTGTCGGTGGTGAAGCCGCGCGTCAGCCGGTGCAGCGCATCGTAGTTGTAACACTGCCGCTGGTTGCTGTTGACCACATCCACGATGCTCTTGACGTTGCCCACCGCGTCGTAGCTGTAGCTCAGGTTCTGCAGGTTGGTGTAGCCGCTGGCGCTGGTCCCGCTCCGTAGCGCCGTCAGACGGTAGTTCTCGCTGGGCAGTTAGATGTAGCTCTGGCGGATCAAGCCGGTGGTGCTGCCCAGGTAGCGGTCGGTGACCTGCCCCAGCGCGCTGTACAGCGTCTCGCCCACATAGTAGGTGCTGCTGCCGTAGGCGGTCTTGATCGGCCCCTGCGCCGTGTAGCTGAAGGTGACGCCCTCGCCGTCGGGATAGATCATGGTGCGCACCCGATCCATGGCGTCATACGCAGTCCACTGCGTGACGAAGGTCCCGCCGCCCGCGCCGCTGATGACCTTGGTCTCCTTGGTCATGCGCCCGCGCGCGTCGTACTCCCATGCTGTGCTGCCCGATGGGTCGACCATCCCCGTGCGCTGGCCCTTGCCGTTGGCTCCGGCGTCGTAGCTGTAGCTCACCGTGTAGCTGCCGGGATCCGCCGGGCAAACAGCCGTGCCGGTCGAGTAGGTCTTGCCCTTCAGCCGGTTCAGGGTATCGTAGTAGAAGCAGGTGCGCTGGTTCCTGGCATCCGTCTGGCGCGTCAGGTTCCCTGCACTATCGTAGGCATAACTCCACACGCCCATGTCGGGGTCGTCCATGCTGATCTTCTGTCCAAAGCCGTCGTAGGTGATCTGGGTTGTCGGCCGCGGCATCGTCCCGCCCGCGTCAGGATCGACCCCGGCCACAGTCACCAACTGGTCGGCCACGTTGTAGTCGTACCTGACCTGGGCGTAGGCAGCGTCAGTCCAGTTTGGCCCGCTGGCATAGCTGTTGGTGTACTGCTTGGCGACGACCAGCCGGCCAAAGGGATCGGTCTGCTGGACGGTCTGGCGGTTGGCCTCATCGATCACGGCCACGCCTGTGTGGCTGCGGTTCTGCGCGTCAGGAATCACGTTGTAGTACCGGCGCGCCTGTGCGTTGTTGGGCGCAGCCGTCACGCTCAACCTGCCCAGCCGGTCGTAGGTGTGGACTGTTTCGTCCTGGCCGGCGGCGTTCCAGTTGGGCGGACTAAAAGCCGGCGCGGACGTCACGGCCACGGCCACGCTGCCGTCGACGAAACGGGGAACCCCCTCCCGCAACACGGCGTCGCGCCAGGTGTAGTCGAAGCTGGTTTCCACGTGGCGCGCGGTCGATCCGCTGGCGTCGGCCTCGGCCTTGCGCTGCAACACCCGGCCAAAGCCGTCGTAATAGGTCCAGGTGTAGAGATAGTTGTCCCCGCCGCTGCCGTCGCGCTGCTTCTCCAGGATCCAGAAGGGATAACCGCTGCCCGCGCCGCTGAAGAGCCGATAGTCATAGGTTTGCGTGGCTGGGCTACCGGGGACGCCGCCGTTGGGCGGAACGGTCACTTGGGTCAGCCGCCCCAGGGCGTCGTAACCGTAGGTCGTCGTCGCCGCGTTGGCGTCGGTCGTTTGATAGACCTGACCAAACTGGTTGCCGCTGAAGCTGGCCGGCCCGCTGGCCGTGACGCACTCAGCCGGCACGCTGCTGGTCTCGCTGCCCGGCACGCCGTAGTAGAAGGTCTTGGCCGTGTGGCCAAGCGCGTTGCGCTGGCACACCGGATAGGTCTTGAACCAGCGGTCGTAGTAGAAGGTGGTTTCCCGGTTCGCTGTGTCGAAGGGGTCGCGGCTCCACACCAGGTTGCCGATGCCCAACCCGGTGGCGCGCAACTGGAAGCCGCCGCGCACTCCCTGCCCCGGTTCGATCCGGGCGATGGCCCAGGTCAGACGTCCATCGCGCGGCGAGAAGCTGAATCCCACCCCGCTCTGCGCCACGTACACTACCCCAGCCGGCAGCGTGTCGCTCAATACCACGCTGAGCAGCGGCGCATCGGCCATGTTTGTGATAGCCACGCTGTAGGTGATCACACCCCCTGGCAGCACCTGGAAGGGATCGGCGCTCATGGTCAACACGGGCGGCGGCGCTGTGCTTTCCCCTCTCTCCTCTGGCAAAGCATACAGCGGCGCCGCCTCTGTCAGCGGCTCGGTCGCCGTCATCGGCGCAGTCGCGGTCAATGGTACGGTTGCAGTGAAGCTCTCACTGCTCGAAACCACCCGGCTCGCCCGCAGCGGCGCAACAGTCAGAGTGGTGCTGGTTGACAGTCGCGCGTCAGCCGGACCTGCGGCCCACTGCGCCTCAGACAAGGGGGCTGTTACCCCCCCCCGATTTACATAAGCATTGGACAGCGACGCTGACGGCGCCATGGTCGCAACGACGGCCGCAATCGCCAGGGAGGAGAACAACCGCAACAAACTTGCCTGCTTCATGAGAGTCCCTCGCCTTTCTGCTGCGCTCGCCACCCATGCGTGACGAGCAGGGTTGAGATCGCGCCTTGCCCAGCCAGACGCGCTGTGCGCTTCCTGCTGATCGCCGGCCGCCACGGCCCGCCGCCAACACGCCCACTTCGTTGTATCTGCCATGCGGCGCACGAACGTAAGTCTAGCAGAACGCCGCGCGGTTGTCAATAGTACTTTAGTACTATTTCAGACCGAGGCGATTCTACGCTCGAGTGCCACCGGGCATGCGTCTGGCCTGCGCTCAAACCCATTTGACACCGCTGCCAGCGCAGCGTATAATCCTGTTCGTTCGGGCGTATAGCTCAGCTGGTTAGAGCGCTTCCCTTACAAGGAAGAAGTCACAGGTTCGAGTCCTGTTACGCCCACTCAAAGGACTGACAGTCCTGTCCCTCCAGCCGCGGTCCCTCCCACGCACAAGGACTGTCAGTCCTCCCCAGTCCTACCACCATGTCCCACCCCGAACTGCGCAAGCTCCCCAGCGTCGACCGGCTGCTGCAACAGGACGCCGTGGTCGAGGCGCGCGGCCAATTTGGCCACGACCTGGCGGTGGAAACGGCGCGCGATCTGCTGGACGAGACACGCGCAGCCATTGTCGGGCGGGACAATCCTTGCCCGGACTCGGCTGAGCTGGCCGCAGCGCTGCTGGCCCGCCTGCACGCCGCTACTCGACCCACCCTTCAGCCCGTCATCAACGCCAGCGGGGTGATCATCCACACCAATCTGGGCCGCGCGCCGCTCAGCGAGGACGCCCAGCGCGCTATGCTGCTGGCAGCCGAGGGCTACTCCAACCTGGAATATGACCTGGCGGCGGGCCAGCGCGGCTCACGCTACGTTCATGCAGTCGAGCTGCTGCGCCGCCTGACCGGGGCCGAGGACGCGCTGGTGGTCAACAACAACGCTGCGGCCGTGCTGCTTTGCCTGATGGCGCTGGCGCGTGGCCGCGAGGTGATCATCTCGCGCGGCCAGTTGGTGGAGATCGGCGGCGGCTTCCGTATCCCCGACGTCTTGCAGACCAGCGGCGCTGTGTTGGTCGAGGTGGGGACCACCAACCGCACCCACCTGAGCGATTACCAGGACGCCATCGGCCCGCAGACAGCCGCCTTGCTGCGCGTGCATAGCTCCAACTTCCGTCAGATCGGCTTCACAGCCCAGGTCAGCCTGGCCGAGCTGGTGGCGCTGGGGCAACAGCACAGCCTGCCGGTGATCGACGACCTGGGCAGCGGCACGTTGTTGGACACGACGCGCTTTGGCCTGGTCTACGAGCCGCGCGTCCAGGACAGCGTGCAGGTTGGCGCGACCCTGGTCACATTCAGTGGCGACAAGTTGCTGGGCGGCCCGCAGGCCGGGTTGATCGTCGGCCAGGCTGCGGCCATCGCCCGGCTGCGCCAGCACCCACTGACGCGCGCCCTGCGCGTCGACAAGACCACGCTGGCCGGGCTGGCCGCCACGTTAGGCCACTACCTGCGCGGGCAGGCTGAGCAGCAGATACCCGTCTGGCGCATGATTGGCGCGCGGCAGAGCGATCTGGCCG
>JBAQCH010000018.1:0-31489 GCA_049294015.1 Anaerolineae bacterium | reverse complement strand
GGCCGATGGAGCAGGCGTCTTTGCTCACCAGGTGGCCGCATGACCCGTTCAGCATGACACAGGCACGCTTCTGTGGTTGCGGGGATGCTTCACTGGCGGCGCGTCCTGCGCTGGGGATTGGCCGCTGGAGCAGGCGTTTCTGCTCACCAGGTGGCCGCATGACCCGTTCAGCATGACATGGATGCGGCGCCTGGCCTCAAGGGGAGAAGCACGCCAATCTCCTGCTCGAACTGCATGTAACAGGCGTAGGCCAGCGGCGCCAGGCGCGCGCCCAGTTCGTCGGCGCTGAACTGCAGGCTGAGCATCGAGGCCGACTTGCTGGTGGAACCGCTGCCCGGCCGGCCCATCTCGACGATGACGACGTCTGTGACGCCTTGCTGGACCAGGTGATAGGCTGTGCTGGCGCCGATGACGCCGGCGCCGATGATGACGACATCTGCGATTTATTGCATGGCAGGTTTGCTCCGTTGGCGCTAGGCGCGGGGTGTGATAGAATGCTGGACGCGACGATTGAGAAGGTAGAGTCGGTCGAGTAGGCGTCTGCGCCGTATCGAGACCCGTTGGTCGAGTAGGCCGCCGTATCGAGACCCGTTGGTCGAGTAGGCGTCTGCGCCGTATCGAGACCATGTGACTCGCATGCACGACCCGCTCGGTCTCGATACGCTGGAAAAAGCTGACCTCATGCGAATCGCGTTACTTTAACCCGCTACTCGACCAGCGCTGGCTAACGGGTTCTCGATCGCCCCCTTAGCTGTCTATCTGTGTACCATCGGAGTGCCCTAATGCCCAAACACCGCTTGCTCTATCTCTCCCGCGCCGACGTCGAGGCGGTCGGCGTCCCCATGCCGGAGATCATCGACGCGCTGGCCGAAGCCTTCCGCCAGCACGGGGAGGGCAAGGTGGAGATGCCGCCCAAGCCCGGCGTCCACTCCCGGCCCGACGCCTTCATCCACGCCATGCCCTGCTACATCCCCGGCCCCGAGGCCATCGGCGTCAAGTGGGTGGCCGGCTACCCCGACAACCCGCAGCGCGGCCTGCCCTACATCAGCGGGCTGGTCGTGCTCAACGACGCCGACACCGGCCTGCCGCTGGCCGTCATGGACTGCACCTGGATCACCGCCAAGCGCACGGGCGCGGCTACCGCGGTAGCCGCCCGCTACTTGGCCCGCCCCGACTCGCAGACTGTGGGCATCCTCGGCTGCGGCGTGCAGGGGCGCAGCAACCTGGAGGCGCTGGCCGTGCTTTTCCCCATCCAGCGGGTGATGGCCTACGACCGCACGCTGGAGAACGCGCTGCGTTTCGCCGACGATGTGGACGACAAGTGGGGCATCGAGGTGACGGTGGTGGAGGAGCCGCGCCAGGCTGTCAGCGGCTGCGACATCGTCGTCACGGCCGGGCCGATCCTGCGCCAGCCGCACGCCACGATCCAGGCCGGCTGGCTGGAGCCGGGCGCATTTGCCTCGCTGGTCGATTTCGACTCCTACTGGGGCCGGGCTGCGCTGGCCGAGGCGGATAAGTTCTGCACCGACGACATCCCCCAACTGGAGCATTACCAACACGTGGGCTATTTCCAGGACATTCCCCCGGTCTACGCCAGCCTGGGCGAGCTGGTCACGGGCCAGAAGCCGGGCCGCCAGTCGCCGGCCGAGCGCACCATGACCGCCAATCTGGGCCTGGCCCTGGACGACATGGCCACCGCCCCCATCGTCTACCGTCGCGCCGTGGAGCGCAAGATCGGCCGCTGGCTGCCGCTATGAGCCGGTCAGGTCGACGACGGCGCTGATCTCAGGGCCGTTGATCGTCCATGAGACCGGGAAGGGCGAGCGCTTGAGCAGCGCCCACACGCCGCGGTTCTCGCTGCGGAAGGTCGCCGTCAAGCGCTCGATGCCGTCCTGTTGCGCCTGGGTGCAGGAGAATAACAGCAGAGCGGCGCCGATGCCTTGCCGCTGCATGTCGTCCCGTACAGCGACAGCCAGCTCTGCCTCGCCTGGCTCGGTGCGTTCATAGCGCACTGCGGCCACCGGCGCGTCGGCTTGCTCAGGCAGGTCGGCGAAGGCTAGCCAGGCCATGTCGATCGGCGGACCCAGCCGGGCCAGCCGTTCGGCCTCCTGTCGCACTCGTTGCGGGTCAGGGTCATCCATCACCTTGCTGAAGCGCAGGAAGCGGCTGTCTGGGCTGAGATGGCTGAACAGCTCGACCAACTGCGGGCCGTCGCCGGGCTGCTCAGGGCGCACGCGCAGCGACAGACCGCTGGTCGTTTTCAGGATCGTCCAGCCTGTCGCATCTTGGGCTGCCGGTGTTGCGGTCATGGTGGCGGGTCAAGGATAACGATGGCGCTGGCCAGCTAGTTCAGCGACGGTGATCCTTCAGCGCGGGCCAGCAGGTGGATCACCACCTCGACCTGGCTGCCGCGCGGCTGCCAGGTGACATGGTAGGGCGAGTAGCTGAGGATCTGCCACACAGCCTCATTGTCGCTGGCGAAGTAGGAGATCATGCGGCTGATTCCCATCGCGCGTGCCTGGTCCAGCACGAAATAGAGCAGCTTGCCCCCAATGCCCTGGCCTTGCATATCATCGCGCACGACTATCGACATCTCTGCTTCGTCCGGGTTACAGCGTAGGAAGCGGCCGCTGCCCACCACGCTTTCGGGCGCATCGGGCAGGTCAGCAAGGGCCAGCCAGACGCAGCCGTCACTCGGACTCATCCGGACTAGCCGGGTCGCCTCGCTCAACGCTTCGTCGCCCGCCCCGCGCATGACAGGCCCAACCCGTTCAAGGCGTCTTTGCGGGCTGCCGTGTTCGAATAGCTGCACCATACGCATCAAGTCGTCCTCTGTTTTGGGACGAACCCGCAGTTCAAGGCCGCTGTTCAAACGCCATGTCGTAATTACGTCGCTGGGCATAGTAGTCTCCTTGGCTGCATGGGGTTGGGCGCCTGGCAGCCCGTTGGGGTTTTCGTTCGCTGCATCGTCGCTGTCGGCCGGCTGCAGCAGGTCAATGGTGACTGCCGTCTCCGAGCCATGGATGGTGGTGGTGACGGCATACGGTGCGCCATGCACCAGTCGCCAGACACCTTTGTTGCTGGTGTCGAAGGTCGCTTCCAGTCGCTCAACACCGTTGTTGCTGGCATGGCGGGCCAGATAACGCAGCAATTCCGAGCCGACGCCATGCTGTTGCAGGTCGTCCCGCACCGCAACCGACACCTCGGCCGACTTGCGGTCAGGCAGCCGGATGTAGCGAGCGCCAGCGATTGGCGCCTCCGGCTCGCCCGGCAGGTCGGCAAAGGCCAGCCAGGCCGCGCCGGCCTTGGGATCGACCGTTGCCATGCGCTCGGCGGTCCCTCGCACCAAGTTCGGATCCGGGGCCGTCAGCGTCTCATTGAAGCGCTGATAGCGGCTCTGGGTCGAAAGATGGTTGAATAGGATCACCAGGCTGACAGCATCCTGTGGTTTGATGCGGTAGACTTTGACAACCAAACCGGTTTTTGTTGTGAATCGAAGTACTGATCTTCTGCGGGACATTGGTTACCTCGTATGACGCATTGCGTCATACGGAGTATACCACAGTTGTTTTGACTAGCAAAAAATCAAGTATCCGGTTGTTGTGATCAGGTGAGGCTGTTCCCATTCCTTATCCGGCGCCTTTGGGCGCCTTCACCCCACAGGCAGGTTTTTGTGAGTAATCGACTTTTTCCCGATGCGACCGGCGTTGTGCGCCGGCCCGGCCGCTGGTACTCGGCCTATATTTTCGATCTGGACGGCACGGTCTACCTGGGCGATGCGCTGTTGCCCACGGCCGGCGAGACTATCGACCGCCTGCGCCGGCTGGGCAAGCGCACCGTCTTCCTCTCCAACAACCCCACCAAGACGCGCGAGGCCCAGGCAGCCACCCTGACCAGGCTGGGCCTGCCGACGCCGCCGGAGGATGTGCTCAACTCAGCGCTGGTGATGGCTGATTTCTTGCAGCGCCGTATGCCCGGCGGCCGCCTGTTCGTCATTGGCGAGCCGCCCCTGGAACAGGTGCTGCGCCAGGCCGGCTTCGAGCTAGCCGACGACGCAGCCGTCGACGCGGTCATTGTCAGCTTCGATCGCACTTTTGTCTATCGCAAGCTGCAGGTCGCCTTCGACGCCATCTGCGCTGGCGCGCCCTTCTTCGCCACCAACGGCGACAAGTTCTGCCCCGTGCCCGGCGGCGGCGAGCCGGATGCCGCCGCACTGATCGCCGCCATCGAGGCCTGCACCGACGTCAAGGTCGAGGCCATCGTCGGCAAGCCGTCCGCACACATGGCGGTCGCAGCGCTGAACCTGCTCGATCTACCCCCGGCCGAGTGCCTGATGACCGGCGATCGCCTGGAGACCGACGTGTTGATGGGGCTTGACGCTGGCATGGCCACCGCGCTGACCCTCACCGGCGCCACGAGTGCAGCTCAGGCTGCCGCTTCACTGATCCGGCCGACGTATGTGGTCAGCCGGTTGGCAGAGTTGTTACCGCCTTATGACCGATGAAACGCGCTGCCACATGCGCCCGGAGCTACAGAGGTCATCCAGAAGGGACACAGAGGACGCGGAGGAGACACAGAGATCACAGAGATCAGAGTATCTGTTGCCGCTTCATTGATTAAGTAGTCGTCCAGATGGTCTCTTTCTCTATGCCCTCCATGACTTCCGTCTTCTCTGGGCACTCTGTGTCTTCTCTGTGGACTCTGTGTCCCCTCCGGCAATTCCCACACCTACTCATCCTTCCCAAGAGGAGTCATCTATGCCCAGCTCATCCCGTGTTGCTGTCACCCGCGATGGCATTCTGATCGACGGCAAGCCGTTGTACCTTTTAGCCGGCCAGTTGCACTATTTCCGCTGGCCGCGGGCTGACTGGCGCGATCTGCTGGTGCAGGCGCGCGACGCTGGCCTGAACACCATTGACACGGTGATCCCCTGGAACCTGCACGAGCCAGTCGAGGGCCAGTTCGACTTCAACGACTACGCCGACCTGACCGGTTACCTGGACCTGGTCCACGAGCTGGGGCTGTACGCCATCGTCCGGCCCGCGCCCTACATCTGCGCCGAGTGGGAGAACGGCGGCTTTCCGGCCTGGCTGACCGCGCGGCTGGTTTCACTTGATAGCTCTGGCCGGTCTCCGACCGGGCCAGCCCAGACTGATCGCTTTGGCCGGTCTCCGACCGAGCCAGCTCTAGTTCGCGCCACTGGCCTGCCCCTGCGCACCACCGACCCAGCCTTTGTCGAGCCCACCCTGCGCTGGTTCGACCGGCTCCTCCCGCTGCTGGCCGAGCGGCAGATCGACCGCGGCGGGCCGATCATTCTGGTGCAGATCGAGAACGAACATTGGGCCAGTGGCGTTTACGGCCACGACGCCTACCAGGAGCAGCAGGCCGCCTGGCGGAGCCGTTGGAGACGAGCCTGGCCGCGCCCTGGCTGGCCGACCGGGCCGTGGTCTTCGTGGACGGGGAGCGGGCCGGTGTGCTGGGCATCGACCCGGACGGCGCGCGGCTGACGTTGCCGCTGGCGCTGGCGCCCGGCCGGCACGACATCCGCCTGTTGGCCGACAACCTGGGCCGTTTCAACTACGGCAGCAACACGGGCGAGCGCAAGGGGCTGCTGGACACGCTCTATTGGAGCGGTGTGCAGCAGGACATCTCCGGCGGCTGGACGGCGCTGTGGCAGGAGGCGGTCTTCGCGGGCGAGGCGCTGGCCAACGCCAAGCCGGCCCACGTGCGCCCCGACGCGGCGGGCGTGCACATCGGTCACTTTGCCTGGAGCGGCCCCAGCGTCTGGCTGTTGCGGGAGATCGATGTGCCAGCCGGCCAGCGGGCCGTGTTGACCCTGACCGGCGACCGCAACCCCGGCGCGCTGTTCTTCAACGGTGTTGCCGTGACCCGTTTCAGCCGGCACTACGGCGGCGGCTACATCAAAGAGGACATTACGGCGCTGCTGCAACCCGGCGTCAACGTGCTGGCCTTGAACATCCACGACTACGCCGGCGCGCCGTGGACGGCCAGCCTGCTGACCTACGCCCCCACCTCGGCCCTGGATGCCACGTGGAGCTTTCGCCCAGGCGTGACGCCCGCAGCCGACACAACCGCACGTCCGCACGACCAACGCCAGCCCGGCTTCTGGCGCTGCCGCTTCGCTTACGACCCCGCTGAGCACGGCGCCGGGCCGTTCAAGCTGGCCATGGGCAGCCTGCGCAAGGGGCAGATCTGGCTCAATGGGCGCAACGTGGCGCGCTACTGGCAGGTGGGGCCGCAGGAGTTCTACAAGCTGCCGGCGTCGTGGCTTGACAGGGAGAATGAGATCTTGGTGTTGGATGAGGGTTAATGGTACAGTCGGACAGTGCCTTGGCGCTGTCGCTCGGCTTCATGCAGGCTGGATTGTTTGATCTTGTCCCAGAGATCTACGACTGCCTCGCCTTCCTGCGCGGCAGCCACGTCTACCGCCCCCAAGTCGATCCAGGTCGATGGATTTGCGCTCAGATGATGAAAAACCAGCATCTCGTAGATGTCGGTCTCGTGGCGGCGGTGGCCGCTTTCGGCCCAGGCTTTCAGCTTGCCGATGATCACATCCTCAGATCGGGCGCACCAGGCATCGAAGGGTTCTGCGCCCGGCGCTACCACCGGTTGGCGCACGCGATTGGCCAGCACGTGACGATACTCTGGTCGCCGGGTGACCGGCATCAGGTCGGCCTTCTCGCCGCGCGTGCCATCGATGATGTTGAACATGATCCCCTGTCGCAGCGAGTTGCGCATCTGCTCGGGGTCGGCGTAGTAGCGCGGCGCAGGATAGCGCGCCACCAACTGCTGCACGTGCTCATCGCTCATGTCGACCACAATGTCGATGTCGTAAGTGGTGCGGTTGATGCCGTAGACCGTGCCGGCGAACGCGCCGATGATGACGTAGGGCGCGTCGATCTCTTCCAGCGCGTGCAAGATATCGACGAACAGGCTAAGGTCCGGGCCGGGTCTGCTTGACACGCTCGATTTCCTCAACAAATTTCAGGCCCAGCTCGTTAGGTGGGAGGTCAGGATATTGGCGGCGCAGGCGCCCCATGATCAGCCCCTTGGCCAACGTCTGAGCGCCCAACATGACGCGGATGCGCTCACCCGGCGTCAGGCTCAACAGCAGGCGCACCTGGGCGGGGTCCAGGGGGTCGAAGCGAATATCGAGATTGGGTGTCGGGCTATCGAGGGCTACTGGCGCGGCGGGCATGGTCATCGTGTGCGGATTGTACCACAGAAAGTCCCAATCCGGCTAAGCTCATGGTGGCACGCTTGGGGATAAGTGGGACCGGCTCTGTCGTAATGAGAATTGGTTGTTCGCCAACTGATTGGGGACGAGATCCGGTGTGACGTCCAACCACTTTCACTTGTCGGGTAGCCGCAGTTGTTTTAGCTGGGCGACGTTGATGGCCGCCATGTGGGGATCGCGATGCACCAGAGTCAGTCGGTGAGCAGCCGCGGTGGCAGCAATCAGCGCGTCGATGGTCGGCAGACGCTGCGAGGTCGCGGCGCGCAACCGGATGGCCTCTTCTGCCACTGCCTGGTCGGCCGCCAGTACTTTATCGAACAGCGCGGTATAGGTGGTCCACACCTGCTCCCACCGGGAGCTCTGTCCCAGCGCGCTCAACCGGCCATAGACCTCTGGCAGCGACAAGGCGGAGACGAAGATCGTCGACCTGGGGTCTTCGAACATCTGGTTGACCTGTTCCACACCGGCCTCGCCAAACAAGTGCGCCAACCAGGCCGACGAGTCTAGCAGGTGGGTCATGGCTGGCCCTCAGCGGCTTCGTCGCGTGAGCGCTCCTCGATCAGGTCCGCCACGGGATCGACGCCCTCCGGCAGCCAGGAGCGGCCCATGCCTGCTGCCTGGCGCGCCAGTTCGCCGCGGCTGGGCAGGGGGCGAACGATAAGGACGCCATTTTGCCCTAGCGACCAGTCCAGACGCGTGCCGGGCTGAATCTCAAGCTGGCTTGCCAGTTTTGCGGGAATCGTGATCTGGTTCTTTCCTGTTACTGTGGTGATCATGGAAAGAATTGTAGTCAAGGAAGACGGATTGTCAAGGAGTGCGTGCAGCGCCGCGAACTACTGCGGCCTTCCGGCCAGCGCCTTGGGCGCGCGCCCGATCCGTGCTATAATGCTCCTATCGAGTTCCTTGTTTGCGGCGCACGCGATAGCAGGAGCGGTCGAACGGCCAAGCACCCATGACTACCGCCCACATCCCCAGCGGCCTCTGGCCGCACTTCCAGGAATACGACCCGCAGAGTCTGGACGACGACCAGGACGCGGACCTGATCATCCAGCGCACCCTGGAGTTCGGTACGTGGGACGAAATCCGCTGGTTGCTGGCGACCTACGGCGTCGAGCGCACGCGCCGGTTCCTGCGCCTGCACGGCGAGCGGCTGTTGTCCGCTGTGGCATTCACCTACTGGCGCAAGCTGTTCGGCGTGCGGCGCTGGCGCAAGAACCCCTTTGCTGAGGAGGCCAGGCAGGTATGGCCGTACTGACAGCGTCAGCCGCCAGCCCGTGTCGCCGCCACGGTGCGAATGGTGCTCCTAAGGGATCGAAACCTAGTTATGACAAAGTTGCCTGATTTCACGCATCGCTTCTTCTGGGACATCGATCCAACCCAGATCGACCTTGAAGCCCATCCTGAGTATGTCGTTGAGCGTCTTTTGGAACTTGGCGATCTGCGCTCTGTGCGCTGGATGCTCACCAGCTTTCCTCCGCAACTGATCATTCGCGTCCTGACGTCCAGCCGGCGCCTTTCGCCCTTCAGTGCGAATTTCTGGGCCTTGTTCTTTGATGTGGATAAGGAGAACGTTTCGTGTTTGTCGACGCCCTCCCTGCGGGAACCCGGACCAACCTGGCCATTCTAGGCGACACCGGCTTAGCAAACCCTTTCTATCTCGCTGGCGGTACAGCAGCCGCGCTTCACCTGGGCCATCGCATCTCGGTCGACCTGGACTTCTTTGGGCCGGAGGCATTCGACTCTGCCGAGTTGGCCGGTCAGTTGGCTGAGGTGGGCCAGTTCCAGCTTGATCGGATTGCCCCAGACACGCTCTTGGGTGACTTGATGGGGGTGAAGATCAGCTTCTTCCGATATCGCTATCCAATGCTTGCTGAGCCAACCATCGTGTCAGCAGTCAGGATAGCCAGCTTGCCCGACATCGCCGCCATGAAGCTTGACGCCGTCTCACGACGCGGGACCAAACGCGATTTCGTCGATCTCTACTTCATTGCGCAGTCAGGTATCAGTTTGTCAGATGCCGTCGCATGGTATCAACGAAAGTACGCGGGTCTCGACGTCAATGTGGTTCATGTCGTCAAGTCGCTGGCCTACTTTGCCGATGCCGAACTTGATCCATCGCCGCGCATGTTGGTGAACTTCTCTTGGGATGCGGCCAAGCGTTTCTTTCAGCAGGAGGCCAAGTCACTTCTCAAGACGCTGTAGTCCTTTCGTCCGATTACAGAACATAACCGTATACAAAAAGCTCCCAGCCTCTCAGCCGGGAGCTTTTCGCGAAAGGAGGTAACCGCAGCGCGCTATGGCAGGCCCTTGTAGCTCTGCAAGGTGCGCATGTAGTTGGCTCGTTCGAAGGCGGCTGGCTCGGCCACGTTGCGCTGGCTCAGGCTGCCCTTCATCATGTCCACCGAGTCGTACTCGTGCTCTTCCATCCAGCGGGCGAAGCCATCCACCAGGGTGGTGATGTGGCCGATGCCGTGGTGCAGCAGGGCTGAGGTGGTGTTGGCGATGTCCGCGCCGGCCATCACGGCCTTCACCGCATCCTCGACCGTGTGGACGCCGGTGGTCAGCGCCAGCGAGCAATTGACGTGGCCATAGAGGATGGCGATCCAGCGCAGCGGCAGGCGCAGCTCGTCCGAGGTGCTCAACACCAGGTGCGGCCCCACGGTCAATTCCTCGATGTCCAGGTCGGGCTGGTAGAAGCGATTGAACAGCACCAGCGCGTCAGCGCCGGCTGCGTCCAACCCGTGGGCCACGCGCGGCAGGGCGGTGAAGTAGGGGCCAATCTTCATGGCCACCGGAATGCTGACGTGGCGCTTGACGTTGGCTAACACGTCCAGGTAGATTTGTTCCACCTCGCCGCAAGCCACGCGCGGGTCGGTGGGCAGGAAGTAGAGGTTGACCTCCAGCGCGTCGGCTCCGGCCTGCTGGATCTTGGTGGCGTAGTCGATCCAGCCGCCGTCGCTGATGCCGTTGAGGCTGGCGATCACCGGGATGGCGACCGCGGCTTTAGCCTTGCGCACGTGCTCCAGGTACTGGTCCGGCCCCAGGTTGAACTCGTTGGGCTTGGGGAAGTAGGTCAGCGCCTCGGCGAAGCTGTCGGTGCCGTAGCCGAAGAAGTGGTCGAACTGCTCAGCCTCGAACTCGATCTGCTCTTCGAACAGCGAGTACAGGGTGATGGCGGCCGCGCCGGCGTCCTCCATGCGGCGGATGTTGTCGAGGTTCTTGGTCAGCGGCGACGCCGACGGCACGATGGGGTTCTTCAGTTCAAAACCCATGTAGTGGGTGGTCAGGTTCATGGTATTTCCTCAGGGCGTGAAGAGTTGCAGGTGGCAGGTTGCAGGTTGCAGGTTGCAGAAGCACGTGCCGATTACCGACCGATACCTGCACCTTGCAACCTGCACCTTGCAACTTGCTTACTTGCTGTAATCCAGCGTCGCCAGTTGTTCGTAGAGATGCCAGCGGCTGTTGACGTCTTGCTGCGCCTCGACCAGCAGCATGGCTGCGGCCTGCGGGTCGGACTTGGTCAGCATGGTGTAGCGCGTCTCGTTGTAGATGTAGTCCTGCAGCGGGATCTTCGGCGCCTTGCTGTCCAGTTGCAGCGGGTTCTTGCCCTCGGCCACCAGCCGCGGGTCGTAGCGCAGCAGCGGCCAGTAGCCGGTGTCCACAGCTTTTTTCTGTTGGTCGTTGGCCGTGGTCATATTGATGCCGTGGGCGATGCAGTGGCTGTAGGCGATGATCAGGCTGGGGCCGTCGTAGCTCTCGGCCTCGAGAATCGCCCGCACCGTCTGCGCGTCGTTGGCGCCCATGGCGATCTTGGCCACATAGACGCTGCCGTAGTTCATGGCCATCATGGCCAGGTCCTTCTTGGCCGTGCGCTTGCCGCCGGCCGCAAACTTGGCCACGGCTGCGCGCGGGGTGGACTTGGACATCTGGCCGCCGGTGTTGGAGTAGACCTCGGTGTCCAGCACCAGCACGTTGACGTTGCGCCCCGAGGCCAGCACGTGGTCCAGGCCGCCGTAGCCGATGTCATAGGCCCAGCCGTCGCCGCCGAAGATCCAGACCGATTTGGCCACCAGCACGTCGGCGATGTCGGCCAATTGCTGCAAGGCTCCATTGCTCTGGCCGGTCTCCGACCGAGCCAGCCGCGCACGCAGCTCTGCCACACGCTCGCGCTGCTCGTAGATGCCCGCCTCCTCCGACTGGTCGGCGTGCAGCATTGCATCGACCAGGTCCTGGCCAATGAGGCCGGCGTTGGCTTGCAACAATTCCTGTGCATATTCCAGACGCTTGTCCAGGGTCAGGCGCATGCCCAGGCCGAACTCGGCGTTGTCCTCGAACAGGCTGTTGGACCAGGCCGGGCCGCGGCCTTCGGCGTTCTGCGCGTAAGGCGTCGTGGGCAGGTTGCCGCCGTAGATCGACGAGCAGCCGGTGGCATTGGCCACGATGGCGCGATCGCCGAAGAGTTGCGTCACCAGCTTGATGTAGGGCGTCTCGCCGCAGCCGGCGCAGGCGCCAGAGTATTCGAACAGCGGTCGCAGCATCTGGCTGGTCTTGACCAGCTTCATGTTGACCGTGCGCCGATCCACGTCGGGAATCTTGAGGAAGAAGTCGTAGTTCTCGACCTCGCGTTGGCGCAGCGGCGGCTGCGGCTCCATGTTGATGGCCTTGAAGCGCGGCTCGCGCTTGTTCTTGGCCGGGCAGACGTAAACACAGGCGCCGCAGCCGGTGCAGTCCTCCGGCGCCACCTGGATCGAGTAGAGCCAGCCGGGGTATTCCTTGCCCTTGTAGGGCGTCGACCGGAAGGTCTCCGGCGCGCCGGCCAGCTCTTCCTGCGGGAAGACCTTGATGCGGATGGTGGCGTGGGGGCAGACCAAGGCGCACTTGCCGCACTGGATACACACCTCTGGGTCCCAGATGGGGATCTCCAGCGCCAGGTTGCGCTTCTCCCACTGGGTGGTGCCCGTCGGGTAGGTGCCGTCCACCGGCATGGCCGACACCGGCAGCAGGTCGCCGCGGCCGGCGATAATCTCAGCCGTCACGTATTGCACGAACTCCGGCGCCTCGGCCGGCACGGCCGGCGGCAGATCGATCGTGCTGGTCACAGCCGCCGGCACCGGTACCTCGAACAGGTTGGCAATCGTGTCGTCCACGGCCTGGAAATTCTGCTGCACCACCTTCTCGCCGCGCTTGCCATAGGTCTTTTCGATGGCGTGCTTGATCGCCTCGATGGCCTCATTGCGCGGCAGCACGCCGGAGATGGCGAAGAAGCAGGTCTGCATGATGGTGTTGATGCGGCCGCCCATGCCGGTCTTCTCGGCCACCTCATAGGCGTCGATCACGTACAGCTTCATGCCTTTGTTGATCAGGTGCTGCTGGTAGACCCGCGGCAGCTTGTCCCACACCTCTTCCTTGGGGTAGTAGGTGTTGAGCAGGCAGACTGCGCCCGGAGCGGCCTTGGCCAGCACGTCGTAGCGCTCCAGGAACACGGCCTGGTGGATGGCGACGAAGTTGGCCGATTCGATCAGGTAGGGCTGGTGGATCTCGTCAGGGCCGAAGCGCAGGTGCGATACGGTAATAGCACCCGACTTCTTGGAGTCGTAGACGAAGTAGCCCTGCGCGAAGTTGGGCGTGTCCTCGCCGATGATCTTGATGCTGTTCTTGTTGGCGCCGACCGTGCCATCGGATCCCAGCCCATAGAACAAGGCCCGCACCGCGCGCGGCGACTCTATGGTGAAGCTGGAATCGACCGTCAGGCTGGTGAAGGTCACGTCATCGTTGATGCCCACGGTGAAGTGATTCTTGGGGGTGGGCTTGGCCAGCTCGTCGAAGACGGCCTTGACCATGCCGGGCGTCCACTCCTTGCTGGAGAGGCCGTAGCGCCCGCCGATAGCCTTGATGTGCGTCTTGCCGCTCTCCATCAAAGCGATGACCACGTCCTGATAGAGTGGCTCGCCGGCAGCGCCAGGCTCTTTGGTGCGGTCTAGCACGGCCAGACTCTTGACCGTCGCCGGCAGAGCAGCTATGAAATGTTCGACGCTCCAGGGGCGCACCAAGCGCACCTTGAGCACGCCGACCTTTTCGCCCTGGCCGACCAAATGGTCAACCGTCTGCTGGGCCGTCTCGGCAGCCGAGCCCATGATCACCATGACGCGCTCGGCGTCGGGCGCGCCCACGTAGTCGAACAACCGGTATTGCCGGCCGGTCAGCGCTGCGAACTTGTCCATGGCGGCCTGCACGATGCCAGGCACCTTCAGGTAGAAGGGGTTGACCGTCTCGCGGCCCTGGAAGTAGACGTCGGGGTTCTGGGCTGTGCCGCGCATCACGGGCCGTTCAGGGGTCAGGCCGCGCCGGCGGTGGGCCATCACCAGCTCGTCGTCGATCATCGCGCGGATGTCGTCGTCGCTAAGCTGCTCGATCTTGGCCACCTCGTGGCTGGTGCGGAAGCCGTCAAAGAAATGGATAAAGGGGATGCGCGCCTCCAACGTGGCGGCCTGGGAGATGAGGGCGAAGTCCATGATCTCTTGCACCGAGTTGCTGCACAGCATAGCCCAGCCGGTCTGGCGCACGCCCATCACGTCGCTGTGATCGCCGAAGATCGACAAGCCCTGCGCGGCCAGGCTGCGCGCGGCCACGTGAAAGACCGTCGACGTCAGCTCGCCCGCGATCTTGTACATGTTGGGGATCATCAGCAGCAGGCCCTGCGACGCGGTGAAGGTAGTCGTTAGTGAGCCAGTCTGCAACGCGCCGTGGACTGCGCCGGCCGCGCCGCCCTCCGATTGCATCTCCACCACCAGGGGTATGGTGCCCCAGATGTTGGGCTTCAGCTCGGCCGTCCACTGGTCGGCCCATTCGCCCATGGCGCTGGAAGGGGTGATGGGATAGATCGCAATTACTTCGTTGGTCTTATGCGCAACGTAGGCTGCGGCCTCGTTGCCGTCGATGGTGACAATCGGTCTGTTGGCCATGTTAATCCTATCCTACTATAGCTTGTGGCTCCCGGTGGATCTCCCTGCGCCAGGAGCCCCCTGGCTGTCCGCTGGCCGCCTGGTTTCAATACTGCCAGGCGCAGTGAAGCAGTCATCGTCTACATGCGTTCAGCGGTCTGGCGAACGCAGCACAAGACCATCATACCCCCACTTTCACTTTCCCACCATGATATAGGTCATATGTAGCAAGGGATTTTTGAGAATTCGCGCTAGGTCTGATGATGGCGCTGCACGGATCGGAATTGCCACGGATTGCACGGATTACACGGATCAGCGACCACCGGCCATCTGTTGCGAGATTGCGGCGAGTATGATATCCGTCACATTCCGATCCGTGTCATCCGTGAAATCCGTGGCCGACCTCTCAGGCCAATGACGACCACACCTCGACCTTGGTGCGCACGCGGCGGATGACCTCGTTGGTGAACTCGTCGGTGCGGGTAGGTCCGGCCAGGTCGGCCGTGGCGAAGCCGTCGTAGACTGCCTCCAGGGTCGACTCGTAGATGGCGCGGCTGGCCAGGCGGGCCTCGTTGCTGTCGATGTAGCTCAGCAGGCTGGCGCCGGCCAGGATCATGGCCATCGGGTTGGCCACGTTCTTGCCCTCCAGGATCGGCGCAGTGCCGTGCGGCGCCTCTGCCATCACAGCCGTGACCGCGCCGCCGTCGTCCATGGCGATCACCAGCGACTCCGAGCCGGCGATGGAGCCGAACATCTGCAACACCAGGTCGGACAGCAGGTCGCCGTCCCGGTTCAGCGACGGAATGACCAGGGGATTGCCCGACGTGGCCAGCAGCAGGGCCAGCGTGGCGTCGATCAACTGCGGCTTGTAGACCACATCGCGATAGCGCGCCGCGGCCGCGTCCATCTCCTCCTTGAACATGCCCTCGTAGACGGGGCTGACGGTCCACTTGGGGCCGCCGAAGATGCGGGAGCCGGTCTTGCGCGCGTGCTGGAAGGCATATTCAGCCACGGCGCGGCAGACGCGGCGGCTGATGGCCTCGGTGCGGTAGGCCGCCTCGTCCAGCGAGCCAACATCGCCCTCGCGCCACTCCTTGGCGCCATAGGCGTCGCCCACGGCCATGCGCACCACGCTGATGGGGGAGTGGACGCCGCCCACCGGCCGCACGCGCGGGATGCGCCGGCCGGTGCGCAGGATGACCACCGCGTCCATCTCCTCGCGCAGGATAGCGTTGGGGCTGCCCACGTCGCCGATGCCTTCAGGCGTGATGGTGGCCGCCTTCAGGCCGAGGCGATGCTGGCGGATGGCCGCGGCCGCGTCGCGCACCACCTGATTCTGGGTGGCGCGGCGGTTGGCCAGGCTGAGGTCGAAGCGCTGAAAGTGCAGGTCGAAGCCGATCACTGTGGGCTGCAAGACGCGCAGCGCCTCGACCAGCAGCTCCTGGCCGGTCTGGTCGCCTTCGAGAACGACGATAGTTTGGAACATAGGGATCACCTCCGGTGGGATGAGCAGGCGGAATGTAGAGTAGTGGCGGTAAAACATGGCCTTGCACTGGCTGCAAAGCGCACATCGTCGTTCGTTGAACTCACCTAAAACAAAAACACCAGCTTTAAGCTGGTGATTCTGTCTGTAGCTGTGGCGGGCCCGACGGGTCTCGAACCCGCGATCTCTGGCTTGACAGGCCAGTATGTTAGCCGACTACACCACGGGCCCAGTGGTTGCTACGAAGGGTATTATACACAGCAGAAGGCTTTCGTCAAATCACGAAACGACTTGGGAAACTGGGCTGTTTTGGTTGATTTTGCGCTTGTGTTTGCGGATGCTGTGTGCTATAATTTGCCTTGTCGTTATCCCATTGCGTCGCAGATGGCTTCATCTGGCGAGGCTGCTGCGACACCCACATCCACTCCAAGGAGGGAGTAGTCGATGTTCCAACAACTCATTCTCATTGGCAATCTGGGCGGCGATTCTGAGCTGCGCTATACGGCCGACGGCACGCCGGTAGCCAGCTTCAGCCTTGCGGTCAACCGCAGGTGGACGAAGGACGACGGCAGCCACGGCGAGGAAACCACCTGGTTCCGCGTCACGGCCTGGCGCAAACTGGCCGAGAGCCTCAATCCGTACCTGAAAAAGGGCGGCAAAGTGATGGTCATCGGTCGGGTGTCTGCCCGCGGCTACACGGCCGCTGATGGCACAGCGCGCGCCAGTTTGGAGGTGACGGCCGACACTATCAAGCTGATGGGCGGCGGCCAGCGCGGCGAAGAAAGTCCCTTTGCTGAGCCAGCAGCAGAGGAAGAAGTCTTCTTCTAGACCGCGGTTCGCACGAAGGCCCTCCAGGTTGTTTCCAGCCTGGAGGGCCTTTGTCGTTCATGCGCTCAGAGTATCGGCAAATGCATCGATCGCCCGCTGGATGTCCTGGCCGCCCACGTGGTAGTTGGTTACTGCCCGCAGCCGCTGGCCGCCGATGGTGAACAGCCAGACGCCGTGCTCGGCCAGCCGCTCCGCCAACTGTCGCGGCGTCAGGTCGGGCCGGTCCAGCGCGAAGATGACGATGTTGGTCTGCACTGTGGCCGGGTCAAGCACGACGCCAGGCAGGCCGGCGATGCCTTCGGCCAGCCGGCGAGCGTTGGCGTGGTCCTCCGCCAGGCGATCCACCATCTCGGTCAAGGCCACGATGCCAGCCGCCGCAATCACGCCGGCCTGGCGCATGCCGCCGCCCACGACCTTGCGCGCCCGCCGCGCCTCGTGGACAAACGCGGCCGAGCCGACGACCATTGACCCCACCGGCGCGCCCAAGCCCTTGCTCAGGCAGAAGCTGACTGAGTCGCAGCCGCGCACCAGCGTCTGCACGTCCACGCCCAGCGCCACAGCCGCGTTGAAGATGCGCGCCCCGTCCAGGTGCAACGCCAGCCCGCGCCGCTGGGCCAGCTCGCTGACAGCGTCCATGTAGGCCACGGGCAACACGGCGCCGCCGCAGCGGTTGTGGGTATTCTCCAGGGTGATGAGCTTCGTGCGCGGGGCGTGGATGTCATCCGGGCGGATCGACGCCTCCAGCAAGGCCAGGTCGATGCGGCCATCGGGCAGGTTAGGCAGCGGACGCGGGTGGATGCTTCCCACGGCCGCGGAGCCGCCCTGCTCGTAGATGTAGGTGTGGGCCTGGTCGCCCAGGATTACCTCGTCGCCGCGGCCGCAGTGTACCAGCAGGCTGACCAGGTTGCCCATGGTGCCGGAGGGGACGAACAGCGCGGCCTCCTTGCCCAGCCGCGCAGCCGCCAGCTCTTCCAGGCGCTGGACAGTGGGGTCGTCGCCCAGCACGTCGTCGCCTACCTCGGCGTCAACCATGGCCTGGCGCATGGCCGGCGTGGGCTTGGTAACGGTGTCGGATCGCAGATCGATGATGTTCATGGCGGGGTCCTTCTAGCGATGTGGGAACCTGTATTCCTCAGATGAAGCCGGGAGGGACATAGAGTGCCCAGAGGAGACGCAGAGTACACGGAGGGGACGCAGAGTGCCCAGAGGAGACAAAGAGTACACGGCGGGGACGCAGAGTGCGGAGGGCTGAAACCCTCTGTATTCTTTGCATCTCCTCTGTGTTCTCTGTGTCTTCTCTGTGCCCTCTGTGTCCTGCCTTCTACGCTGTCAATGGGCCAAGCGCGCAGCGGTAACGTACTTCGTCGAAGACGATGCCGGCGCGGTTGGTCTCGACCTTGCTGGCGCCGTCGGCCCGAAAGCCCAGGGCCTCGTAGAAGCAGATGGCTCGTTGGTTGCTGCGCAGCACCCAGAGAGTTGCTTCAGCGAAGCCTTGCGTGGCCAGCTCAGCCCTGGCGCGTGCCATCAAGGCTACGCCGCAGCCCTGCCGCCAGAAATCGGGGTGGACGTAGACGGCATAGATCTCAGCGACGCGCTGGGCATCGAGATCCTCGTCGCGCTGCCGGCCGATGACCAACCAACCAGCCGCCTGGCCGTCCAGCTCGGCTACCAGCACGCGCGACGCGGTCTCGGCCAGGCGCTCCCGCCAGCGCGGCAGCCGTTCGACCGCTGACAGGCTGTCGAGAAAGCTGCCGGGCAGCAGGCCACGGTAGCCCACCTGCCAGGCCAGCACGTGGATCTCGGCCAGCGCGTAGGCGTCGTCGGGCACGCCCCAGCGAACGTGAATCGGTGCAATCATGCGTCGAATGCCTCCTGGAACAGTGTGCCTGTCCAGACCCTGACCACAGGCCCGCGCAGCGCCACTGACCAATCAGGCGCGATGGCCACGGCCAGCTCGCCGCCGGGCATGGCCACCGTCACCTGTGGGTTGCACAGGCCCAGGCGGTGGGCCACGGCCGCGGCCGCACACGCACTGCTGCCAGAGGCCAGCGTGTAGCCCGCGCCCCGCTCCCAGATCTCGATGCGCACCTGGCTACGATTGATGACTTGCATGAACTGGACGTTGGTGCGGCGGGGAAAGCGCGCCTCCGTCTCCACCAGCGGGCCCAGCCGCTGCGCCTCCGCCGCGCTGGCCCGCTTGCGCAGCACGACGCAGTGGGGGTTGCCCAGCGTGGCGGCGCAGTAGCGCAGCTCTGTTCTACCAGTCCACACGGTCTCGTTCAGGACCTCGCGCGGTGGGCCGGCAACGGGGATTTCCCGGCTGTCGAAGCTGACCCGGCCCATTTCCACCGTGACCAGACGGCCACCTGGCTCCACTTGGGCCGTGACGATCCCGCCGGCCGTGGCGATGGTGAAGGGCTGCTCGCCCACCAGGCCGCGATCCCACAGAGAGCAGGCGAAGATGCGCAGGCCGTTGCCGCTCTTCTCGGCCTCGCTGCCGTCGGGGTTGAAGATGCGCAGGGCGAAAGCGGCGTCGGTTGCCGGGAGGGGGCCAAGGAGAATGCCGTCAGCGCCCGCGCCGTAATGGCGGTCGCAGATGCGACGGACGTCCTGCGCCGTTAACTCACCGGGCAGGCTAGTTGGATCGATGACGATGTAGTCGTTGCCCAGGCCGTGGTACTTGCTGAGGAGCACGTCAGGTTGTCTTGCCTCCAGGTCAATTTGCTCGCAATACAGAGCGTCATTGTACAACGTTTCCTTGCCCTGCACCAACTGGGCAGCGGAAAAATTGGGGCAAAACTCGCCCACAAATACCTTGACAAACGATATATCGTGTGGTAATCTATCGATAGACGATATATCGAAACACAGTATATCGAGTGTCGTAGTAAGCAGAGGTGACACATGAGGCAACAGGACGACACGGCTAAATACCTGCCGCTCACCGAGAGCACCTACTACACTTTGCTGGCGTTGCTGGAGCCGCTGCACGGCTACGGCATCATGCAGAAGGTGGACCAGCTCAGCGAGGGCACAGTGGCGGTAGGACCGGGCACGCTCTACGGCGCGCTGAGTTCGCTGGAAAAGGAGGGCCTGATCGTCAAGGAGCGGGAAGAAGAGCGGCGCAAGGTTTACGCGCTGACGGACAAAGGCCGCCGCGTGCTGGCCGCGCAGGTGCAACGGCTGGAGATCATGGCACGCGCCGGCGCAGCCGCGCTGTAGGCGCAACCAGGAGGCTCAAGATGGACGCCAAAGACGAGAAACGAACGTTCAAATGGTTCTGGCCGTGGCAGGACGAGCGCTTGGAGCACTGGCTTGGGCAGATGTCGCAGCAGGGCTGGCATTTGGCCGGCGCGGCCTGGCCGGCTCGCTACACCTTCACCCGCGGCGAGCCGGCCGATCTGGTCTACCGGCTGGACTGGCAGGAGACCTCGCGCAAGGAGCAGCCCTCCTATCGCCAGTTGTTCGCCGATGCAGGCTGGGAACACGCCGCCACTCATGCTGGCTGGCAGATCTTCCGCAGGCCGGCAACGAACGACGCGACTGGCGAGATCTTCACCGATGTCGACTCCAAAGTGGCCAAGTACGAACGCATGATCTTTGGAGCGGGCGGCGCCTTCGCTGCCGTGGTCGTGGTTATGATGACATTTCTATTCTACGACCGGATGGACGCAGTGCTCGGGCTGCTCTGGGCGGCGCTGGCGCTGGCGGCCGTGTACTATGCTGTCGTGCTGGCCGGTCTGTCGCGTCGCACGCGGCAGCTCAAGCGCCTGTAACGATCGGTGGCAACGTCTCCAGCCGAGAAGGAGCATTGAAAATGCCCACGAGACGCGAGACATCAGAAACCAAGAAAGCGGAGCTGGTTACCAAACTGGCAGCCGCGCGGCGGGAGTTGCTCGACGCAGCCCGAGCCTTGCCGGAGTCCCAGCACGACACCGTCTTTTTGGGCAGTTGGTCGGTCAAGGACATCCTGGCCCACCTGGTGGGCTGGGACTACGCAAACATGGAGGCGATAGCTGCGGTGCGCTCTGGTCAGTTACCGGCGTTTTACGCGCACTATGACCCGGACTGGCGCAGCTTCAACGCCGGTCTTGTGCGGCAATACCGGCAGGCCAGCCTGGCCGAAGCCATTGCTGCTGCCGAAGCGTCCCATGTCGCTCTGCTTTCCGCCGCGGAGGCTATTCCGGCCGAGGCATTGTTCCTGGATTATGGCGTGCGCTCACCGCGCGGGCGCAAGGTTACTGTAACCTTGTTGCTCAGCGCTGAAGCTGGCGACGAGCGCAAACACCGGCAGCAGATCGAGGAGTTCGCCTGAAGTGGTTCATGCTGAAGCTGCTAGGATGCGCGCCGCCGCTAGAAAGATCACGGCTCAAGCATGAGTCACACGTGTCAATCTTGCAGCGGCGCGCTGGTTAGCGAGCAATCGGCGCGTACAGGTCTAGGATCAGTTCGTCGGGCGCACCATCGGCTGTGGTGATGTGCTCCTCCAGCCACTGATGATGGGCCTGGCGGTACGGACTGGCAGCCAGCCAGGCCACCAACTGCTTCCAGGTGTCGGTGATGGTCTCGACGCCCTGGCAGCGGGTGACTGCGTACAGGCCGCCGCCGAACTGCTTGATCTGGACCTCGGCATCGGCCTGCACCTCGGGGCCGGCCTCGATCCAGAACTCGTAGCCGTAGTTCGGGCTGGCGGGTGTGGGGCTGGGGTTGTTGAAGCCGAAGATGAGCGGCCGGTCCGACCCAGCCAGCAGTCCGCGCGGTTCAGCCCACTGGACAAGCTTCTGCCAGGCTGCGGCCTCGGGGCTAGGGCCGAAGCCCAACATACTGGCCACGCGCATGGGATCGAGGGTGACGATTCTGACGTCGAGAGTGTTCATAGGATCTCCTTATGTGTTGTGCGGGACTGCGGGAGTCCGCATCTGATCGACTGACACCCTCAGTGTACGCCGGTATTCCTGACACCTTGTGTCAGGAAAATAGTGTGATATAATCGGGTTGTCCCGCTGGGATTCTTGCACAGTCGTGACGAGAGATTAACGTAGGTTGAGTAGCGGGTTGAGGGCGGCCAAGGTTCATGAGGGAACGCAATTCCAGCATATCGAAACCGGAGCGGGTTGCGTGTTTGACTCGCTGCGGTCTCGATATGGCTGGAGGAACCAGCCTACTCGACCGACGGAGAACGCTGCGGTCTCGACATGGTTGGAGGAACCAGCCTACTCGACCGACGTACGACGCGGCGGTCTCGATACGGCTGGAGGAACCAGCCTACTCGACCGACGTACGACGCGGCGGTCTCGATACGGCTGAAGGAACCAGCCTACTCGACCGACGTACGACGCGGCGGTCTCGATACGGCTGGAGGAACCAGCCTACTCGACCGACGGAGAACGCTGCGGTCTCGATACGGCTGGAGGAACCAGCCTACTCGACCGACGAGTGATACCATCATGCGTGCTGATCGACTGTTGTCCATTCTGATGCTGTTGCAGGCCCGAGGCCCCCGAAAACTGACAGCCCAGGTATTGGCGCGCGAGCTGGAGGTCTCAGAGCGGACCATCTATCGCGATATCGACGCGCTGAGCGCCGCCGGGGTACCGATCTACGCCGAGCCGGGGCCGGCCGGCGGTTATGCGCTGCTGGACAGCTACCGCACCACCCTCACGGGCCTGACCGACGGCGAGCTGCGCGCGCTGTTCATGCTCAGCATCCCCGACGCGTTAGCTGACCTGGGACTCAGCCAGCCGCTGCGCTCGGCGCTGCTCAAGTTGTCGGCGGCGCTGCCAGCCGCGCGGCGGGGCGACGAGGAGCGGGTGCGCCAGCGCTTCTACCTGGACAGCGCCTGGTGGCGTCACGGCGAGGAGCCGTTGCCCCACCTGGCCGCGCTGCACCAGGCCGTCTGGGAGGATCGCCGCGTCTGGCTGGACTACCGCATCGAGCCGCTAGGCATCGACATAACGCAACTGGCCGAGCCGTATGCGCTGGTGGCCAAGGCGGGCGTCTGGCATCTGGTGGCCGCGGTGGAGGGCACGCTGCGAGTCTATCGCCTGGCGGCGCTGAGCGATGTGCGGCTGGCCGAGGAGGGCTTTCAGCGGCCGCCTGACTTCGACTTGGAGGCTTTTTGGCGGCGCTGGTGTAGTGAACAGGAGCAGGGCCGCGACCGCTTCCTCGCCGTTGTGCGCGTGGCGCCGCACTTTGCGCCGGAGCTGATCCGCCGCCTGGGCGAGCAGGCGCGCGGGACTGGCAGCTGGCTCGACTGACGCCGCCGGCTGGATCATCGTGGAGCTGCACTTCGAGTCGTTGGAGGCGGCGCGCGAGCGCGTGCTTAGCTTCGGGGGTGGTGTGGGGGTGCTGGAGCCGCCGGCGTTGCGCTGGAGCGTGCAGGACTTTGCCTTGCTTGCCGCGGCTCTTTATCAGGAGCGCTGAGGCGTCCAGAAACCTGGGAGAGCAAAACACCCGAGGCCACTGGCCTCGGGTGCTTCGGTTACATCCGTGTGCTATGCTCTGCTGTCAGCGCTAGGGCGTAACTGTCCGCCGCCCGAACAGCAACGACAGGACGAAGAGTACCAGGAAGACGGCTGCCAAAACCTTGGCAATGGTTGCCGCCGTTCCGGCAATGCCGGTGAAGCCCAGCACTGCGGCGATCACTGCGACGATAAAGAATACTGCTGCCCAACGTAACATGGTTGCCTCCTTGTGTTTCTGAATGGCTGCGCCCTGGGGGTGGCTCAAAGTCCAGTTTCCCAGTGGCAGTTGGTGAGAGCCCGCCCGCGCGCTCGGCAGCGAGCGGGCTCTCTGGGTGTCGGGTGGCTCTAGACCGCTTCCTTCAGGTCGTCCAGGAAGCTGGAGAACTCACGCTCGGCGTCGGCCTTGCTGTAGCCGTAGCGCTCCTGGAGGACACCTACCATCTGATCGTACTTGCCGCTGGCGCGGTCCAGGTCGTCGTCAGTCAGTTCACCCCAGGTCTCTTTGATTTTGCCACGTAGTTGCTTCCACTGGCCTTCAAGCACTGAGCTGTTCATCTTGTAATCTCCTTTGGTGATGTTGGTATGTACCGATGGTACGTCTATTGGATCAGGCTGGGGCAGCCTGGTTGATGCCGGTGTCGAAGAAGGTGCCGCGGGCGATGCGGCTCAGCTCCTTGTCGGTGTCGCCTTCCTCGCGCAGTGTCATGTCCAGGGAACGGGCGACCTCCTCATAGCCCAGCGTGCGAGCGAACTCTCGCACCGTGCCGTAGGCGGCGATCTCATAGTGTTCGACGCGCTGGGCCGCGCCGATCAAGGCTGCATCTTTGACCTTGGCGTCGCCTTCGGTCTCGATGATCTCCTGGCCCTCTTCCAGCAGCCCTTTCATCCCTTTGCAGACCGTGTTACCTGGCTTGATCTCGAGCTGGCGCATGGCAGCCTGCAGGCGCTTGAGGTGCTCTTCCGACATGGTGAGGTGCTGCTCGAAGGCGGTCTTAAGCTCTTCTGACGAAACAGCCTGGCTCATCTTGGGCAATGCCTCGATGATCTGCTTCTCGGCAGAATATAGGTCCTTCATCTCGTGTGCGAACAGATCGTTCATCGTATTCAGTTTCATCTGCGCTTTTCTCCTTGTCTGGTTGATGTTGCGGAGGTCGTTCGAGACTGAACGACTGTGCGTTCTGTTTGAACCGCTTCTGCAATCTGTGGCAAGAATATCACAAGTTTATGCCTGAGGTCTTTAACCTGGTTGATGGTCGCCTTAAGGAGTCTTATGGTTGCACACTCTATACACACTTGCAAGTCCTCTGCACTTGACAAACGCCCTTGACAAAACTAGAATGGTGCTGCAAGGCAGCAAGCCGCCGATTGACCGGCGGATCGGTGCAAGGGAATGAAGGACGAAGGAAAGACCAAAGCGCAGTTGATCGCCGATCTGGCCGTGGAGAGGCGCCGCCGGGCGGAGCTTGAGGCCTCTCAACGCCACAACGAGCAGCGCTTTCGTCGTTTGGTGGAGAATGCGCCTGATGTGATTTTTTACATGGCCCTGGAGCCAGCACCGCGTTTCGAATATCTGAGCCCCTGCATCGAAGAGCTCACCGGTTACCCGCGTGAGCAGTTTTATTCGGACTCGGCGTTCGCCATGTCGCTGGTCCACCCCGATGATCGCCCTTTGGTGCTGGCCCACGCCGGCGCTGATTTTCCTCCCGACCAACCCGTTGTCTATCGGCTGCTGTTGCCGTCCGGCAAAGTTGTCTGGCTGGAGCAGCGCTCCGTGGTGATCGCGGACGACCAGGAACATCCCGTGGCAGTGGAGGGCATTGTTCGTGACCGGACCGAGCAGGTCTTGAGCCGCGTTGCCCTGGAGCAGTCGTTGCAGGAAAAAGAGTTGCTGCTGAAGGAAGTGCATCACCGGGTCAAGAACAACCTGACCCTGGTCGGTAGCTTGCTCGAATTGCAGGCTTCCAAGAGCGACGATCAACAGCTGCGCGACATGCTGGAGATCTCGCAGAAGCGCCTCTTGTCGGTGGCACGCATTCACGAAGCCCTTTATCAGTCAGAGGGTCTGGGGCAGGTGGATCTCACGGCCTACATCACGCGCTTGGGCGATGAGTTTGCCGAAGCGCTGGGCAACGACTGCCAGTCGATTCGCTACGACCTGCAAGAAGTCAGGGTGGCCTTGCGCGATGCCGTTCAGTTCGGTCTGATCCTCCACGAGCTGGTGTCCAACGCGTTCAAGCACGCCTTTCCTGCGGGGTTCACGGCGGATCCTTCTATTGAAATCCGGCTGAGGCGGTTGCCGGAAGCGATCCAAACGACCATCAGCGACAATGGCGTGGGTCTGCCGCCCGGATTCAGTCTGCATGGCATTCAGTCTCTAGGCATGCAGATTGTGCGCCTCCTGACCAGTCAACTAGGGGGAACGTTGCAATTCAGCTCAACCCCCGGAGCTGGCACGACATTCACCGTCCAGGTGCCATCTGATCCGGAAGATAGCGCAGATACGGTGCTCAGTCGCGAGCCGGTAAACAGGGAGAAGGAACCCTCAAAATGACAACAGCCCATATTCTGGTTGTGGATGACGAGGCGTTGATCCGCAGCAGCCTGACCTATCGCCTGGAACAGGCAGGCCACCGCACCAGCGCCGCGTACAATGCAGAAGACGCGCTGGCCATCGCTCAGCGCGACCGTCCGGATTTGGTGCTTTTGGATATCGGACTGCCAGGTATGGATGGGCTGGAGGCGCTGGGCTATTTCCGCGCCCAAGTTGGCTGCCCGGTGATCTTCGTCACGGCGCGCCGGCGGGAGTTGGACGAGGTCGTGGGTTTGGAAATGGGCGCCGACGATTTCATAAGCAAGCCTTTCGACATGGATGTGCTCCTGGCCCGCATCAAGGCCGTTCTGCGCCGGGTCGGTCGGGGCGGCGCAAGCCAGGCTGACGATCAAGCCAGCGTCATTGCGGTGGGTGATCTGGTGATAGATACCAACGCCGCCGTCGTCACGCTGCGCGGCGCGCCCATCGCTCTGTCGCCGCGCGAGTTCGACTTATTGCAGGCCTTGGCTATGGATGCCGGCCGGGTGATATCGGTCGATCAACTGCTGGCGCGCGTGTGGGGCGTCGAGTTCCTGGGCGAGCCGCAGGTCGTCTATGTCCATGTCCGCTGGCTACGTGAGAAGCTCGAGGACGATCCCTCCCATCCGGTGCGCATCCAGACCCTGCGAGGCAAGGGCTACAAGCTTGTGCCCATTGCCAGCCCCGCATCTTTGGACGACGAAGATGCGGACGTGACCACCGCTTGAGCCCGGATGCGACCGATGGCCTTAAAGCATCTTAAGCTAACCATAAGCCGCCGCTAATGACAGGTGCTGGTGTCATGTTGTACAATAGGAGTGAGATCTATTTGGCCTGATCGCGAAGCGCAGCACTCCATTGCCAATGCCAGCGAGAGTTGATTTGTTGAAACTATGATGCCCCATGTACAGACCTCCAGAGAGTCTTTTGGCGACCAACGCGTCGCCAGACCGGTCAGCGTCGACGATGAAATGTTGCGGCGGCTTATATTCAGTTTTGGACGCAGTATCGGCGCGTCCAGCCTGGCTACGCAAGCACTCCTGCAAGGTGCACAGGAGGATCCGGAGTTGCGGCGGGAGTTCCTGCAGGGCATCGACGACCAACTGAGGGGCATGAGTCTCGTCCTCGACAACGTGGCCCAGTTCAGTGCGCTGCGGCGCAACATGATTGCGCTCGACTTAAGACCTCTTAACCTGCGACAATGGTTGCCTGCGCTGGTGACGAAATGGCGGGTCCTAGCCGAGCGCCAGGGGTTCGTCTGGCGCGAGGAGCTGGCCACTGAACCGCTGCCGGTGCGCGCCGACAGGGATCGGCTGGCTCAAGCCGTGGCCAATCTGCTGCAAAACGCCGTTCAGCACACCCCTCAGGGAGGTGATATCTGCGTCAGCACAGAGGCTTCCGGACAACTGGCCGCTATCACCATCAGCAACTCCGGCCCCGGCTTGACCGCTGACGAACGCCGCAGGCTGTTCGAGCCACTCTTCACCAGCGCGCGCCAGGGCCGTTTTCCCAGAGGGATCGGATTGGGTCTGGTTGTGGCCCAAGCCCTGGTTCGGGCGCACGGCGGTCGCATTGAGGTCGAGAGCGACGCCGGCCAGGGATGCTCCTTCAGCATCTGGCTGCCGTTGGCCAGGTCTTGATCTCCAAAAGCTGTTCTTGGCAAAACGCTTGTGGAGCGGCTGTGTTGACATGGTTCACTGCTACGAGATCGCTGGCTTGCCCGTGCAGACGGGCGATATTCTCTGCACCACAGTAGGCGACGAGAAGCTGGTGCCAGGTTTGGTGTGGCGGGCGTTTGGCGCGCTGGTGCCTGGTCCCATCGATCACGTGGCGCTCTACGTGGGACCGGGCGGGCGCTGCGTTGAGTCCGGGCCGGCTGGCGTGGTGGTTTACGAGACGTCGGAGCGGAGCTGGGCGCAGCCCATGGCCAGGCAGCGCGCCTGGCTGACCGACATCCTCTATGGTGTGGCTTACCCTCTGGCCGGCCGCGGGCTGGCGCCAGAGGAGGAAGCCACCATTCGCAGCGCTGTTGCAGCCTACTGCCTGGCGCAGGCCGCCGCAGACCGGCCGTATAACTTCAACTTCCTCAACTCACGCACTGAGAAGTCCTTCTACTGCACTCATTTGATCTACCAGGCCTACCTGCATAGCGGCATCGACCTCAACAGCGGCCGGAACTTCCTTGGACTGAATGGGCCGGACGGCCTGATTCTGCCGCGGGAGATCTGGGAGGCGTGCGTGCATCGGCGGGTGGAGCCTGATGCAGGGGAGGACGGCGAATACGTGCCCGATCTGTAGCTGTGGTATCATGCCCGCCATGGGCATCCTCGATTCGGTTCCTCCCCCCCCAGAGCGCCGCCTGGCGCTGCGGGTGACGCCTGAGGCGCAGCGGGCCTTGCGCCAGGGCCACCCCTGGCTCTTCGACCGCGCGATCGTGTCGCAGAGCGCCGCCGGCCAGCCCGGCGACCTGGCCGTGGTCTTCGACGAGCGGCGGCGTTTTCTGGCCATCGGCCTGTACGACCCCGCCTCGCCGATTCGGGTACGGGTCTTGCAGCACAGCGCGCCGGCGACCGTCGATGCGGCGTTTTTTGCCGGACGGCTGGCCGCGGTGGCTGACCGACGGGCATCGTTGTCGGCCGTTGGTGAAGGCGTCCGGCTGGTAGCCGGACCTACAGGTGAGACTACCGGCTATCGTCTGGTACATGGCGAGGGGGACGGGCTGCCGGGGCTGGTGATCGATCGCTACGAGCGGGTGCTGGTGGTCAAGCTGTACACGGCCGCCTGGCTGCCCTATTTGCCGGTGCTGCTGGAAGGGCTGGCCGGCGTTGCGCCGGCCGATGCCGTCGTGCTGCGGCTGAGCCGGGTCGTGCAGCGGGAGCCGGCGGCCCTGCACGGCTTGGCTGATGGGGTGACGCTGGCCGGGACGCTGGCGTCAAACCCTGTCATCTTCCGCGAGAACGGCCTGCGCTTCGAGGCGGATGTGCTGCACGGCCAGAAGACCGGCTTCTTTCTCGACCAGCGGGAGAACCGGGCGCGGGTGGAGGGGCTGGCTGTCGGCAAGGAAACGCTGAACATCTTCGCCTACAGCGGCGGTTTCTCGCTGTACGCCGCGCGCGGCGGCGCGCCGGCCGTCCTCAGCCTGGACCTCAGCGCGCCGGCCCTGGCTGCGGCCGGACGCAATTTCGAGCTCAACCGCGACCTGCCCGCGGTCGCCGCTGCGCGCCATGAGCTGCTGCTGGAGGACGCCTTCGCCGCCCTGGCGCGGCTGGCCGAGGACGGACGGCGCTTCGGCCTGGTGGTGGTGGACCCGCCCGCCTTCGCCAAGCAGAAGTCAGAGATCCCCGTGGCTCTGCGGTCGTATGAACGGCTGGCCGGACTGGCCCTCGGCGTGCTGCGACCTGGCGGCACGCTGATCATGGCCTCTTGCTCCAGCCGGGTCAGCGCGGGGGACTTCTTCGCGGCCGTCCGTCGCGGTGCTGCCCGCGCCGGCCGCGCTCTGCACGAGTTCGACCACACCGGGCACCCCATCGATCACCCCATCAGTTTCGCAGAGGGAGCATACTTGAAGTGTCTGTATGCAAAAGCTGATGCGTGACCTATCCTTGCGGGTGTTGTCATAAGACGACACAGGCAGAGGGGACACAGAGTTCACAGAGAAGACACAGAGAGCACAGAGAAGATACATCCGCAGGACATAGAGAAGATCCGAAGCTCTGACTCTGTGGACTCTGTGTCTCCTCCGCGCCCTCTGTGTCCGCTCTCCCTCCCGCCTCTCACGCTTCACGGGACCCACTACCGAACTGCTGCACCGCCGCCACGGCCTGCTGCCAGCGCGCGTACTGCGCGTCTCGCTGGCTATCGCTCAATCGCGGCTCGAATTGAACTGCGCCCGGGGGAAGATCGGGGAGATCATTTACGTTACGCCAAACGCCGGCGCCCAAGCCGGCCAGCAGGGCCGCGCCGCGCGCCGTGGTCTCCCGCTCGGCCGGCCGCACGATGGGAATGCCCAGCAGGTCGGCCTGCACCTGACAGGCCAGGTCGGAGGCCGACAGCCCGCCGCCGACGTTGAGCTGGGCCACCTGTAGGCCGGTGGCGGCGTCCCAGACGAAGTCGCTGTCGCGCTGCGATGCGTGGTGGCGCGCGGACGCGCTCGTCATCGTTGATAATGTGACCGGTCACATTATGGCAAACGCCCGGCCAAGTGTCAAGCGCCAAAATTCGTACAACTCGCGCAATTCGTGGCTTGTCCTGGAAAGAGTGAGTCAGTCCTGGCAGTGTTGCCGCCCAGACTGGCGAAAGTGTGCGCGTGGGTTATAATGGCCACATGGCTTGCGCCTCAACCTTGTGTCATAAGAGGAGATCACCTATGTCGCTGGAACAGACCAAAACCAAGATCACCGCCCGCATCTGGCAGTCGATTGCCCAGAGCGGCGTCTCAGTCAGCGCTATTCCGCAGGACCAGATGACGGCGTTGGTAGACGCCATTGCCGACGGCGTGTTGCTGGCCGTGGACGACGCGTTGGACGAGGCCGGCATGCCGGCGCGCCAGAGCAGCTTGCAGAGCATGGCGCTGGAAAGCGAAGAACAGACCCTGTGGCAGGGACGTCCTTTCTTGTCATTGACCACGCAATACGTGATCACCAATCAGCGTGTGCGCATTGTCAGCGGGCTGTTGGGCAAGGAGCGCGAGGACATCGAGCTGATTCGGGTCCAGGATATCGACCACCGACAGGGCGTGGGTGAGCGCGCCCTCAACATCGGCGACATTCACCTGCGCAGTTCCGACCCTTCGCAGCCGGAAGCTGTGCTGCGCAACGTCCATGACCCCGTGGCTGTGCATGAAATCCTGCGCCAGGGCATGCTGGACGCGCGCAAGCGCTTCCGCTACAGCGTACAAGAGGAGATGTGAGCGCGCCGCTCGTGGCTGAGCCAGAGGCTGTGCGCGCTGCGGTGCTAAGCGAGTTCTTCGGACTGCTGGGCCTGGCCGAGGGCCATCCGCTGCGCCGCGCGCTGGCGCGCGTGCTGGCTCCGGCGATTGGTCGCTTCACCGATCTGGCGGCCGAGTTCGATCGCCACGTGGCGCAGCTTGGCCTGCCGGCTGCGATTCGTCTGCTCATGCCACGTTTCGTGGACGGGGTGACGGCCGTCGGGGCGGATCTCTTGCCTGCTGCCGGCCCGCTGCTGCTGGTCTCTAACCATCCTGGCGCATACGATGTGTTCGCCAGCCTGGCGCAGTTGTCGCGCGCCGATGTGCGTGTGGTGGTGAGTGAGATATCGATCCTGCGCCACCTGCCGGCGGCCTATCCGCACTTCGTTCTGACCGGCCAAACCGGACACAGCCGCATGGCCGCGGCGCGGGCTGCCGTGCGCCACCTGCAAGCGGGCGGCGTCTTGTTCATCTTCCCCGGCCGGCTGGTTGATCCCGACCCGGCTTTCATGCCGGGGGCCGCCGCGGCCTTGCAGCGCTGGTCGCCCAGCCTGGAGCTGTTCCTGCGCCGCGTCCCCCAGACGCAGGTGGTTCCCATCGTCGCCAGCGGCGTGCTGTCGCCGGCCTGGTTGCACAGCCCGGTGACGCGGCGGCTGCGCCAGGATCCCGTGGACCGGCAGAAGGTAGCCGAGGCCGCGCAGGTGGTGCAGCAACTGCTCTGGCCGGGCAGCCTGCGCTTTCACCCCCTGGTCACCTTTGGCCCGCCGCTGCTGGCCGATGACCTGCTGCGATCGGACGCGCCCACGCCGCCGCTGCAGGCCATCGTCGATCATCAGCGCACCCTGCTGCTGCTGCACCAACACCTGCGTGCGTCCGGGCTGGCCCCTTGAGCGCAACGAGAACGAGGAAATCTACCATGACGATCTATCGCGGTCAACTGAGATCGAGGGTCGCACCAGCGCTGCTGGCGCTGGGCATCGCGGCGGGACTCTTGGCAGGCTGTAGCCGGCCGGCTCAGC
>JBAQCH010000017.1:0-26838 GCA_049294015.1 Anaerolineae bacterium | reverse complement strand
GGTGTAGGGCCAGAACGTGCCCGTGTTCCTGAACACCTCGGTCGGCGCGGCCGGGTCGTAGCTGGCGATCATCTGCGCGGCGCGCGCGGCCAGTTGCAGCCGGTTGGCGCTGATGGGCAGCCAGAGCAGCAGCGCGGCCACGCTGGCGAGAGCAGCGGCCACGGCCAGCCCGCGCGGCCAGCCGGCCGGCAACTGCATCGCCATCCAGCCGAAGACCACCGCGACCGCCAGGAAGCAGATGGGGAAGATGATGGCTTGCGCCGACCAGCCGAGGCGGTCGTTGGCGATCAGCGTCAACTGCTCCAGCGGGTCGCTGGGCAAGGGAAAGCGGCGGAAGTAGGCTGCCGCCCCCGCGCCGATCATGAACAGGATGGCGATGGCTAGGAGCGCGAAACCTGTAGGACGTAGGCTGGTCAGTTGTTCGGTTGATGTCATTGTCATGCCTGAGGATGCATAAGCTACGGCTCAACCACCAGCACGCCCACCATGCCGGCGGCCTCGTGGCCAGGCGTGCCGCAGTAGAAGCGATAGCGGCCGGGCGCGGGCGGCGTGAAGGTGAGCTCGGCCGTCTCGTTGGCCGCCAGCGGGTGGTGCAGGTCAAAGGCGTCGATGTCGAAGGCGTGGGCGTAGCCGTCCTGGTTGACCACGCGCAGCGTCACCGCCTGGCCGGCCTTGACGTTCACCGCTTCCGCCAGGAAGCGCATGTCCTTCATAGCAACCGTCACCGTGCTGGCCGATCCGCCGCAGGCCGCCAGCAGCACGGCCAGCGCCAGGACAAGGAGAATAGCTCGTTTCAAACGCATGGTGTTTCTCCGCTCGGTTCGTCAAGATCACTCGTAACTGGTTAGCCGGCGGGCCAAACGCTGGTTTCGATACGCCTCAGAAGGCTACTCAACCAGCGTTTGGCCCGCCGGAGGGAGCACGCCCACGTGCGGATCGTGCGCACGCAAGCCGCACCTTGGGGTTGCTCACTCTGCGCTGCGGACATTCGGTCACCGCTCAGCGTTCACCGTTCATCGCTACTGCACCGGCGCGGTGATGTAGGCGTAGAGCGCGGCCAGGTCAGTGTCGGTCATCTGGGCTGCGTTCTGCCAAGGCATGGTGTCCGGGAAGGCTGTGCCGTCCGGCTTCACACCGCTGCGCATCATGGCCGCGAACTGCTCCTGGCTCAGCGTGGCCACCAGCGGCCGCGGGTTGGGGACGGCCGGGCTGACCGACGTGGCCGGCGCGCCGGTCACGTCCGGCCCGTGGCAGCCGCGGCAGTCGCCGTAGGTGGCCACGTACTTGCCGTACTCGGCGGTCACGCCTTCCGGCGGCGCGCTGACGACACCGCTGGAACGATCAGGCTCCGGCCCGAACATGCCCGCGCCCATCATCACTGCGCCGATGAAGTTGAGCTTGTCACCGGTGGCGGCGGTCGACTGGGTCGGCGGCAGGGAGCGCAGGTAGGCGATGATCGCCTCGGTGTCTTGATCGCTGAGCTGGCCGTAGGGCAGGAACGACATGAAGCCCAGGTTGTGGCCCTTCTGATCGACAGCGGCGCGCAAGGCTCGGAAGAGCTCGCCGTCGCTGTAGCCGGCCAGCTTGCCGCCGGGGGTCAGGTTCTCTGCCGTCATCGAGCCGATGAAGCCGAAGCCCTCTAGCCCCGCCATGTCAACGCCGCCGCTGAGCGGGTGCTGCATGGAGGGCGCGCCGTCCGGGCCGACCGCGCTGTGACAGCCGATGCACGACAGGTTGACCAGGTACTCGCCGCGCGCGATCTGCTCCGGCGTGCCGGCTACGGTGATGTTGGGAGCGGCCGGCGCGTTGGGGAAGTAGGTTGCGGCGAATCCCTTGCCCCCACTGAAGGCGATGAACACGGTCACCATGGCCAGCAGGGCGAAACCGACGCCGCCGACGATCTTGACCCACAGCTTCTGGGCGCGGATGGATCGATAGCACAGCCAGGCAAAGAGCACGAACAGGCCGATGAAGAGCAGTAGGACGAGCAGGTTTGAGATCATGGGAATGTCTCCTGGGATGGATAAATGGTAGATTGGTAGATTGGTGGATTGGTAGATTGGTAGATTGGTAGGTTGGTGGGTTGGTGGGTTGGCAGAGTTGCCAACTTTCATGAAAGTTGGCAACTCTCTTCGCGCTACGCCACCGCCGTCGCCTCGATCTCGACCATCATCTCCGGGAAGGCCAGCCGGGCGACACCGATCAGCGAGCCGGTGTGGCGGCAGCCGCCCGCGGCCAGCCGGCCGATGAAGGCGTCGTAGTTCTCGAAGAAGCTGTCCACGTCGGTGGTGTAGATGTTCAGCCGCACGATGTCGGCCACAGTGAAGTCGGCCGCGGCCAGCAGCGCCTCCAGGTTGTCCAGCGCCAGGCCGATCTGGCCGCGCATGTCGCCCGCCAGCACCGCCGCGCCGGTCGCGTCGTTGGCGGCCTGTCCCGAGCAGTACAGCGTGCGCTGCACGCCGCTCACCTCGTTGGCCTGCACGTAGCCGAACTCGTCCTGCCAGGTCCAGGGGTTGATGATGCGTCGTTCCATGTGGGGGCTCTCCTTGGGGTTGGTAGATTGGGAATTGGTTGATTGGTTGATTGGTTGATTGGTCGCGGCGCTGGCAGCAGCTCACCGGCTACCGATCACGGTTCACTGTTCACGGTTCACTGTTCACGGTTCACTGTTCACCGTTCACTGTTCACCGTTCACCACTCACCCGCTCCTCCATCCACGCGGTCAGGTAGGCGTCCAGCGCGGCCAGGCTGGTGAAGCCGCTGCGCTGAGCCGTGCGCGGATCCTCCAGGCTGATGCGCCAGCCTGGCCGGTCGCCCGGCTCCTGCCACAGGCCCAGGATGAAGAATTGATAGCGCGGCGGTGGAAGGTCGCTGTTTTGTGACATTGGTGCTTGCATCGGTCGGCGTTTGTGCTATACTTGAGTAACTTCAGCCTACAGACGCCATCATACACGGCGATCATTTGGAAATCATTTATTGGAGACAGCAACCGTGACGAATCTGGAAATTCGTCTGCTGGGCGGGCTGCAGATCGGCTATGGCGACGCGCCAGCCCCCCATTTCGTCTCCAGCAAGGCGCCGGCCCTGCTGGCCTACCTGGCTGTCACCGGCCGGCCGCACCAGCGCGACGCATTGGCTGGCCTGCTGTGGGGCGAGATGCCCGACGCGGCTGCGGCCAACAACCTGCGCCAGGCGTTGAGCAACCTGCGCAAGCTGTTTGAGCCGTACCTGCTGATCACGCGCGACACGGCGGCGTTCGACCCTACGACTCCCCATTTTCTGGACGTAACGACCTTCATCGATCTGCTGCGCTTGAGCGAGGGGCAGCCTGCCAGCCAGCGTATCAGCCTGCTGCGCCAGGCGCTGGCCCTGTACCG
Source organism: Anaerolineae bacterium (assembly GCA_049294015.1). Lineage (GTDB taxonomy): Bacteria > Chloroflexota > Anaerolineae > JAAEKA01 > JAAEKA01 > JAAEKA01. Next base: position 23,461 of record JBAQCH010000017.1, on the reverse strand, counting down.
CGCTGATTTTCTGGAGGGTTTCTACGTGCGCGACGCGCCCGATTTCGAGGACTGGGCGCTGGTGGAGCGGGTGCGCCTGCGCGAGCTGGCGCTGCGCGGCTGGGAGACGCTGACGCAACTGCAGCTAGACAGCGGGGACTTCAGCGGCGCCAACGAGGCAGCCGGTCGACTGCTGGCCATGGACCCGTGGCGCGAGGAGGCGCACCGCCAGCGCATGCTGGCTCTGGCGCGCAGCGGCCAGCGCAGCGCAGCCCTGGCCCAGTATCAGGCCTGCCGCAAGGTGTTGCGCCAGGAGTTCGACGCCGAACCTTCAGCCGAGACCACGGCGCTCTTTCAGCGCATCCGGGCGGCCGGTCAGGGACCGCGCCACAACCTGCCTGCCGCAACCACCGGCTTTGTGGGCCGCGAGCAAGAGCTGGCCCAGCTGCGCCGCTTGCTGGCCTCGTCTGACACCCGCCTGTTGACCCTGTTGGGGCCGGGCGGCGTGGGCAAAACCCGTCTGGCCGTGGAAACGGCGCGTGCATGCGAGGCCATGTTCCTCAACGGCGTCTGGTTTGCGCCGCTGGCCTCGGTCTCATCGCAGCCCGGCGCGCTGGCTTCCGCGTTGGCTGCTGCTCTATCCATGAACACGTCTGGCGCGAACCCTGTTGCGCAGCAAGTGCTGGACTATGCGCGCGAGCGGGAGCTGCTGCTGGTGCTGGACAACATGGAGCACTTACTGGATGAGACCGGCTGGCTGGGCGATCTGCTGTCACAGGCGCCACACGTGAAGCTGCTGGTCACCTCGCGCGAGCGTCTGGATTTACAGGCGGAGCGGCTATTTGCGCTGGACGGCCTGCCTGTGCCGCCCGGCGCCGCCGAGGCCGAATCCTTCGCTGCGGTCCAGCTTTTCCTGCGGCGCGCGCGCCGCGTGCAGCCTGATTTCAGCCCGCGATCGGCTGAGCTAGCCGCTATTGGCCGCATCTGTCGCGCTGTGCAGGGGCTGCCACTGGGCCTCGAGCTGGCCGCAGCCTGGGCGGGGCAACTGAGCTGCGACGAAATTGCCGACCAGATCGAGGAGGGTCTGGACTTCCTGATCACCACCCGCCGCGACGTGTCGCCCCGCCAGCGCAGCCTGCGCGCGGTCTTCGATTGGTCGTGGAGCCGGCTGATCGAGGATGAACAGACGGTCTTCCAGCGCCTGGCCGTCTTCCGCGGCGCCTTCTCGCGCCCGGCCGCCGGCCAGGTGACGGGCGCATCGCTGCCGGTCCTTACGGCGCTCGTCGACAAGTCGCTGGTGTGGCGACGCGGCGCGACCTATCAACTGCACGAGGTGGCGCGCCATTTTGCGGCAGAGAAGTTGCGTCTGGCCGGCCGTGAAGATGACACCCAGGCGCGCCATGCCCGCTATTACACCGAACTGCTGGCCAGTAACAAGACTCGCCTGGAAAGCCACGAGCAGAAAATCGTTCTGGAAGAGCTAGACCAGGAGATGGACAACGTGCGCGCAGCCTGGCAGCGGCTGATAACGCAACAAGACGTGGGCGGCATCGCCGCGGCCACCGATGGCTACTACCAGTTCCTGGCGATTCGCAGTCGCTTCCGCGAAGGCGTGGAGGCCTTCGACGCCGTCCGTCTGGCCGTGCAGCCGTTGGCTGCAACCGATCCAGCCGCCCGCCTGACCTACGCCAAGGCCACGGCCCGCGCCGGCCGCTTTCTGTCCTTCCTGTCCCGTTTTTCCGAGGCCCGTTCCCTACTGGAGGAAAGCCTGGCCGCGTTGCGGGAGCTGGGCGAACGGGATGAGATGGCCTTTGCGCTCAACCACCTGGGCGGCACGGCGCGCATGGAGGGCAATCTGGCTTTGGCCGAGCACTGTCTGGAGGAGTGTCTGGCGCTGCGGCGGGCGACGGACAGCCAGGCCGGCCAGGCGGTGGCGTTGCTGGAACTAGCGGGAGTTGCCTTCATGGCAGGCGATTTCGAGAAGGCCCGCGTTCGCTGCGAGGACGGGCTGGCCGTTGCCGAGCGCGTCGGCGACACGCAAACCACCGCCCACCTGCTCACCGGCCTCAGCTTAAGCCATCGGGAGTTAGGCCAGTTGCCACAGGCGCTGGACTACGGCCGGCGCAGCCAGAGCATCTACCAAGAGCTGAGCGACAGCTATGGCCAGATGCAGGCCCTGCTGACCTTGGGGGAACTCAGCCGCCAGATGGACCGCCTGGTCGAAGCGCGCCAGTTCTGCCAGCAGGCTGTGCAGCTCGCCCAGGAGATCGGCGATCGCTCCGGCGAGGCTGACGGCCACTATCGGCTGGGCCAGATCGCTGCCGGCCTGGCCGAGCGCGCCGAAGCCTTGAAGCAACTGCGCCAGGGGCTGGAGCTGGCGTGCGAAATCCAGGACACGCCCATTACCCTGGACACTTTGCTGGAGATCGGCTGCCTGCTGCTTGAGACCAACGGCGCGCGGTCGGCCGCGATCCTGCGTTTCTTGCTGGCGCATCCTCAGTTTCCCGAGCGCAACCGGCAGCGCGCAGCAAGCGCCCTGGCCGTAGTGTCCACTGGCCCGACCGGCGCTGGCGGCCCCGCTCAGTCGTTGATCGAGGTCGCGGCGCTGGCCAGCGCGCCGTAACAACGGAACGAACTGGCCCCGCGCAACGTCCTGTGCCAGGAAGCGTCTTGCTTCCATACATCCCCCCTGTGGTGCCAGGAGACTGCGCCATGACTTACCTCTCAACTGTCCAACGTTTCACCGATAACCCAGAAGAACTGGAGCTGGCCTACCAGCAGGCCGTCAAGGTCGGCGCCGAGGCCGACTTCGCCGCGGCCGTCGAGGCTGGCTACGCCCAGTCCAGCGACAATCTGCTGCTGGCGGCCTGGCACTACCGCCTGGCCTACGCCATGGCCAAGGCCAAGGGCCGCGTCGTTGCCTGGGGCTGGGCGCTGCCGCTGGGCCTGCTCAATGGGCTGCTGCTCTGGCTCCTGTCCGACGATCAGCGCTTCAACATCAAGGTTGCCAACCCGCTCACCGGCGAGATGGTCACCTTCCTGCCGCTGGTGGCGCTGCTGGCCGCGCCGGTCAGCGCGATGTTGATCGCGCTTTTCCTGACAGCCGCTGGCCAGCAGCGCTGGAGCCGCGCCGTTGCCGTCACGCTGGGCCTGGCTGCCAGCGCCGCCTACGTGCTCTTGCTTTTCCCGCGCCTGTGGCCGCGCGTCTTTCAGGAACAGTATCTCGGCTTGATGGTGCTGCACCTGGGCTTGCTGGCCTGGGCCGGCGTGGGCCTGGTGGCGCTGGCCAGGAGCGCCGATCCGGTCAACCGCTTCGCCTTCCTGGCCAAATCGCTGGAAGCCTTCGTGGTCGGCGGGCTGCTGGCTATCGCCGGCGGCATCTTCACCGCTATCACCTTCGGCCTGTTCAGCGCGCTGGGCATCGAGCCGCCTGAATGGGCCGTGCGGCTGTTCATCGCCGGCGGCGGCGGGCTGATCGTCCTGGTGGCCGTGGCGCTGGTCTACGACCCGAAGGCCGAACCGGCCCACCAGGCCTTCGACGAGGGGATCAGCAAGCTGGTGGCTCTGCTGATGCGCCTGCTGCTGCCGCTGACGGTGGGGGTGCTGCTGGTCTACCTGGCCTTCATCCCCTTCAACTGGCGCGAGCCCTTCGAAAACCGTGAGGTGCTGGTAGTCTTCAACGCCATGCTCTTCGCGGTGCTGGCGCTGTTGATGGGCGCGACGCCGGTGCATGGCGGCGACTTGAGCCAGCGCGGCCAGACCTGGCTGCGCCGCGGCGTCGTTGCGCTGGCCGCGCTGGCCCTGCTGGTCAGCCTCTACGCGCTGGCGGCGATTCTTTACCGCACGGCCATTGACCGCATGACCCCCAACCGGCTGACCTTCATCGGCTGGAACGTGGTCAACATTGCCATCCTGGCGCTGCTGTTAATCCAGCAGGCGCGGGCCGGCCGTGAGCGCTGGCTGCAGGCCGTCCACAAAGCCTTCGCTGCGGGCACGATTCTGTACATCGCCTGGTCGCTGGTGGGCCTGCTGGCGCTGCCCTGGCTGTTTCGCGGCGACCCGGCCCAGGTAGCCGGCCTGCCGCTGCGCATTCAGCAGCTCGCCTACGAACAGCCCGAGCCGATCCTGCTCAAGTGCTCGGGTAGCCCGCACATCTATCTGCTGGAAGACGGCCAGAAGCGCTGGGTCCAGGACATCGCCGCCTTCGAGGCCCAGGGCTACCGCTGGAACGACGTGCAGTTCGTCCCCTGCAGCGACCTGCGCGCTGTGCCCGACGGCGAGACGATCCCGCCCGGCTCGGGGCCGCCGCCGCAGCCGTGAGCTGAGTGAAATGTGAAACGTGAGACCCCTCGCCGCAAGCGAGGGGTCTCACGTTTCGCCTCCCTGTGCCGGCCATCACGGGGCATCGCCGCCGATCCAGCGCTCGTGGCCGTGGGGGAGCGCTGGGCTCATGCCCGTGTCCCCCTACTGCGGATCAACCCAACATACCACTGCCTTGCAGCGCAGCAAGCTCACGATTTGTGTAACCAGCCTCGGCCAGCACTTCGACCGTATGCGCTCCCAACGGCGGCCCGATGTGGCGGTAGACCGGCTGGCTGGCGGAGAAACGCAGCGGGTGGGCCACCTGAGGCTGGGTTGTGCCGTCGCCGCGCGGCGTTTCCACCACCAGGCCGCGCGCCGCGCTGTGGGGGTGAGCCAGCGCCTCCTCGACGGTCAACACCGGCTCGACACACACGTCCAGCGGCGCGAAGATGGCCTGCCACTCGGCCAGGCTGCGCTGGGCAATGATGGCGGCAACCTCATGCTTGGCCTCCCTCTGCGGCCCGGCCGGGCCAAAGACGCCCATCTCCAGCAGGTCAGGACGGTGGATAGCCTGGCAGAAGCCCTGCCAGAACTTGGCCTCCATGCTGGCAACGGCCAGGTAGCGGCCATCGGCCGTGCGGTAGGTATCGTACAAACTGCCGCCGTTGAGCAGGCCGCTCTCGTAGCTGGGGTTGGCGCCGCTGGCCAGGTACTCGGCCGCGGCCAGGCTGTTCCAGGCCAGCGCCAGGTCGAACATGCTGACGTCGATCATCTGGCCGACGCCCGTCAGTTGGCGCTGAATGACAGCCGCCAGGATGCCGGTAATGGCGCCAAACGAGCCGCCGCCCACGTCGGCCACCTGCACGCCTAAGCCTGGCGGGCCGCTCTCAGCCCGGCCGGTGTGGCTGAGGATGCCGGCCAGCGCCATGTAGTTCAGGTCGTGGCCCGCCCGGTCGCGGTACGGCCCGGTCTGGCCATAGCCGGTGATGGCGCAGTAGATCAGCCGCGGGTTCACGGCCCGCAGCGCCTCGTAGCCGACGCCCAGCCGGTCCATCACGCCGGGCCGGAACTGCTCCACCACGATGTCGTAGCGCTGCACCAGCCGCTGGACCACCTCGGCCGCGCCGGGCTGCTTCAGGTCCAGCGCCACCGAGCGCTTGTTGCGGTTGAGCAGGCTGTGCCAGGCCGACACGTCGCCGTCGAAGGGGGGCATGAACCGGGCCAGGTCGGGCCGGGCCGGCGCCTCCACCCGCACCACGTCTGCGCCCAGGTCGGCCAGCAGCATGGTGGCGAACGGGCCGGGCAACAGCGTCGTGAAGTCGAGGACGCGCAGGGAGGATAGCGGAAGACTGGGTGATTGGGTGATCGGGTGATTCATGGAAGGAGCTGCAGGACTGGCTGCGGAGTTCTCGGAGGAGATGCAGAGGATACCGAGCTACACGGAGTTCACAGAGGAGACACAGAGTTCACAGAGGAGACACAGAGTTCACAGAGGAGATGCAGAGGGATCGAAAAACACGTATACGAACAGCAGGCTTGTGGTAACCCGTCCCAAGTCCGACTCTCTGTGGACTCTGTGTCTCCTCTGTGAACTCCGTGTAACTCCGAATAGATCGCGTTGAGATCAATGTGTCATAAGCAGGGCGAAAGAGCGCAAATCCGGGTTACGAGTTACGAGTTACGCATTACGAGTTCTTCTGATACATCGTCACCACACACGCCCCGCCCAGCCCAATGTTGTGCTGCAGGGCGATGCGCGCGCCTTCGACTTGGCGCGCGCCGGCCTGGCCGCGCAGTTGCCAGGTCAGCTCGGCGCACTGGGCCAGGCCGGTCGCGCCCAGCGGATGGCCCTTGGCCAGCAGCCCGCCCGACGGGTTGGTGACGACGCGGCCGCCGTAGGTATTGTCGCCGTCTTGCACGAAGCGCTCGGCCGTGCCCTCTGGCGTCAGCCCCAGCGCTTCGTAGGAGATCAGCTCGTTGGTGGTGAAGCAGTCGTGTAGCTCCACCACGTCCACCTCGTCCGGCCCGATGCCGGCCTGCTGGTAGACCTGCTGCGCAGCCGCCGCGCTCATGTCGTAGCCTACCACCTTCATGCGGCTGCGCTCGTCGAAGGTCGAGCGAAAATCGGTGGTCATGGCCTGGGCGACGATGGACACTGTGCTGTCCAGACCATGCCGGCGGGCGAAATCCTCGGAGCAGACCACGGCTGCGGCTGCGCCGCAGGTGGGCGGGCAGCACTGCAAGCGCGTCAGCGGACCGGTGAAGCGCGGCGAGGCCAGCACCTCCTCCACAGTCAGTTGCTTGCGGAAAATCGAGCGCTCGTTGTACTGGGCGTGACGCCGGGCCTTGACCACGATGCGGGCGAAGGTTTCGTCCTGCGTGTCATAGCGCTCCTGGTACTCCGCGCCCGCGCCGCCGAACAGGCGGACGGCCATCGGCGAGTCGGAGTGGCCTTGCAGCTCGTCGGCCAGGTCCACGAATTTGCCCAGCGGCGCGGGCCGGTCCTGGAAGACGTTGTCGATGGCCCCGCGCGCCATCTGCTCGAAGCCCACGGCCAGCACGCACTCGGCCACGCCTGACTGCACGGCCTGGCGGGCCAGGTAGAGCGCGCTGGAGCCGGTGGAGCAGTTGTTGTTGACGTTGACCACCGGGATGCCGGTCATGCCCACGTCGTAAAGCACGGCCTGGCCGGCCGTGCTGTCGCCATAGACGTAGCCGGTGTAAGCCTGCTGGACCTGGCCATAGTCCAGCCCGGCGTCAGCCAGCGCCATGCGCGCGGCCTTGGCGCCCATGACGGTGTACGGCTCCTCGGTGCCCGGCTTGACAAAGGGCGTCATGCCGACGCCAGCGATGATCACGTGGGTTTTCATGGCGTGATATTCCTCAGGAATGTGATGCGAATGGCAGGTTGGCTGAGTCCGGCGTTGTATCTCCGTCGTCCTCTCGCAAACGAACGAAGGTTGGCTCAAGGTCGTAGACCACCGGCCTGTCGACGGGTTGCGCTTCTTGAGCGGGAAGTAATAACAGCACGATGGGCTTGCGCGATCCGTTGTGCCCCAGCGTCAGCGCCAACTGCTTGGCGATTTCCAGATTGGCTTCCAGCAGCTCACGATCATCGGCCGGCAGGAGAATCACATGAGCATCGTGAGGTATCCCCTCCAGTATCTGCGGCTCGTTCAGCACGCTAAGCAGATGCCGTTCCGTTAGCGCCAGATTGCGTTCCATGATCTGAGTTTGATTTAGGCTCATAACAGTCGCTTCTCGAACCATCGCCGATACTCCGACCAGTCAATCTTGATCTCGCGAATGGCCTCTGTCATGGCAGAAGCCAGAGTGCCGTACGGAATAGCTTCCTTTGTGGTCATGATCCCTCGCGGGTCTGGTCGATCGCGATGTAAATAGCCATGAGCCAGATCATAACGCACAATTGGCTGCCATCGCTCTTCGATCACTGCTTCATACTACACGACAAAGTCGACAACTGTCCCCCTATTCAGGGAGAAGCGAACTCTGATGCGATCCGCAGATGTCAGTTCGATGAAGTAGCTTTGACCGACCATGATAAGCAGTATAACAAGGATAGCCCTGCCGGTCAAGCACAGCACGCTGCCCTGCGGATCTGTCTAATAACCGGGTCACGGCGCCGCCAGGGGCCACAACACCGGCAGCAGAACCATCAGCACGGCGAAGACCACCATAGTCAGCGGCAGGCCGATGCGGAAGAAGTCGCTGAAGCGGTAGCCCGCGGGGCCCATCACCAGGATATTGACAGCGTGGCCCAGCGGGGTCATGAAAGCCATGGAGCAGGCCAGCGCCACACCCATTGCCAGGGCGCGCGGGTCCAGGCCAGTCTGCTGCGCAGCCTGGATGGCGACTGGCGTGATAACGCTGGCAACGGCTGCGCCGTTGATCACCTGGACCAGCAGCACAGCCAGCAGCGCCAGGCCGGCCAGCAGCGCCAGCGGGCCGAAGGGCTGCAGCCATGCCACCAGCCGTTCGGCCAGTAGAGCGGCCGCTCCGCTTTGCTCCATAGCCAGGCCCAGCGGCAGCAGACCGGCCACCAGGAAGATGGTGCGCCACTCAATGGCGCTGTAGACCTGATCCATAGCCAGCAGGCGGCCGACCACCATGACCAGCGCGCCGGCCAGCATTATCTCACCGATCAGGGTCGGGTTGAGGGTGGCCAGCAGCAGCGTGACGGCCATGATGCCGATGGCCACGCGGCTTTTCTCTGGCTTCGGCGCGGGGCCGCGCTCAGCCTCGCCGGCCAGCACGATCAAATCAGGCTCAGTGGCCAGCAATGCGATGCGCTCGCGCGGCCCTTGCAGCAGCAGCGCATCGCCGAACTGCAAAGGCAGATCGCCCAGATGGGCGCGCATGGGCCGGCCTTGACGCCAGATGCCCAACACGGCCATGCCATATTTGTCGCGGAAGCGGCTGGTGCGCAGAGTCTGGCCCAGCAGGCTGGAGCGGGGCGCCAACACTGCCTCCACCACCACCACCGCGCTGGATTCCAAATCACCCTCGCTCCACTGGCGGGGGGGCAGAATCTCCAGAAAGGGCTCCACATCGCGCCGCCGAAACTCGTCCAGATTTCCCTCCAGCACGATCACATCGTTCTGGGCGATCTCGGTCAAGGGCGAGGTCACCGGGATCGTCTGGCCGTCGCGTTCCAGGGCGACCACGGTGACGCCGAAATCATCGCGCAGCGGGCTGGCGGCAATAGGCCGGCCAATGAGCATCGAGCCAGCCGGCACGCGGGCGCGAAACAGGCGCTCGCTCAACTGATAGACACCCACCAGATCGAGGCGGCCGTCCGCGCCAGCGTGCTGGCTGTCCATACCTTGCCGCGCCGGCAGCAGGCGCGCGCCGGCCAGGATCACAAAGCCGATGCCGGCCAACGCCATCGGCCCTCCCACCGGCAGGAAATCCAACACGCCGAAGCCGGCAAGGCCCTGGCTGCGCAAGATTCCGCTGACGATGATGTTGCTGGTGGTAAACAGCGTGGCCATGCCGCCCAGAATGGTGGCGAAGGCCAGCGGCATCAGCAGGCGCGAGAGCCGGACCTGGGTGCGGCTGGCCAGACCGGAGACGGCCGGCAGCAGGATCGCCGCAGCCGCAATGTTGTTCATGACCAGCGATAACAGCCCGCCGATAACCATCACTGCCACCAACAGACGACGTTCGTCGTTGCCGGCCAGGCGCAGCAGGAGCGCACCAGCCTGGTTGGTGACGCCGGTGACTTGCAGGGCGGCCACCAACACGAAGACCGCGGCCATGGTCACCACCGCCGAGCTGCTGAAGCCAGAAAGCGCCTCGCGCGGGGCCAGCACTCCGGTCAGCCCCAGCGCGACCATGGCCAGCAACGCCACCAGATCGGCGCGCACGCGGTCACTGAGCAGCAACACGGCTGCGACGAATAGGATCAGCAGCGTGATGATGAGTTCGTTGGGCACTATGAGCTCACCACCTGTCGCTGGTCAAAATTCACTGTGGACAGGAACGAAGGCGCCCGCCGCGCCTGCGTGGCCTGTTCGAAGGCGTAGGCCAGGCGCAACAAGGTCGGCTCGCTCCAGGCCCCAGCGAAGAAGGAGATGCCCACGGGCAGGCCGAAGACGGAGCCGGCCGGGACGGTGATGTGCGGATAGCCGGCCACGGCCGCGGGTGTGGTGCAACTGCCGATGCTGTGGTCGCCGTTGACCAGGTCGATGGGCCAGGCGGGGCCGGTGGTCGGTGCGACGATGGCGTCCAATTGCTGCGCGGCCAGCGCCTTGTCGATGCCCTCGGCGCCGGCCAGCCGCTTGCTGGTCGCCAGCGCGTTCAGGTAAACTTCCTCGCTCAGCGGTCCCTTGGCCTGGGCCTGCGTCATGCGCTCCTGGCCGAAGAAAGGCATGGCCAGGTCGGCGTGGGCGTCGTTGAATGCAATCACCTCGGCCATCGATTTGACCGGCGCGCCGGGTCCCAGGCTGGCCAGGTAGGCGTTCAGATCAGCCTTGAACTCGTAGAGCAGCACCTCCAGCTCGTGCTCGCCGATCTCGTCGTCGGGCAGGGGCGCGGCCAGGTCGATCAGCTCCGCCCCCAGGGTGCGCATGGCCGCCAGGCTGGCCTCCATGATCGCGTCCACCTTCGGGTACTTGCCGAAATACTGGCGCGCCACGCCGATGCGCGCGCCGCGCAGGCCGTCTTTGTGGAGAAACTGGACGTAATCAGTAAACAGTGAACGGTGACCAGTGGTCAGTGAGTTATCCGCCAGATGCTTCGCCTTACTGTTGACTGGCGACTGTCTACTGCTCACTGCTGTAGCCGGATCGCGCGCGTCCTCGCCCGCCAGCGCGCCCAGCAGGATGGCTGCGTCGGCGACTGACCGCGCCATGGGGCCGGCCGTATCCTGGCTGTGCGCGATGGGGATGACGCCGCTGCGGCTGAGCAATCCCAGCGTGGGCTTGAGGCCGACGATGCCGTTGACGGCCGCGGGACAGGTGATGGAGCCGTCGGTCTCGGTGCCGATGGCCGCGACGCACAGGTCGGCCGCTACGGCCACGGCTGAGCCGGTACTGCTGCCGCAGCCGCTGCGGTCCAGGGCGTAGGGGTTGCGGGTGAGGCCGCCCTGGCTGCTCCAGCCGCTGCTGGAATGGCTGGAGCGGAAGTTGGCCCATTCGCTCAGGTTGGCCTTGCCCAGGATCAACGCGCCGGCCAGGCGCAGCCGCTGGACGATGAACGCGTCCTGCGGCGCGTAGGAGCCAGCCAGCGCCAGCGAGCCAGCCGTGGTCGTCATGCGGTCGGCCGTGTCGATGTTGCCCTTGAGCAGGATGGGAATGCCGTGCAGCGGGCCGCGCGGGCCACGCTCACGCCGCTCCGCGTCCAGCGCGTCGGCGATGGCCAGCGCGTCGGGGTTCAACTCCAGTACGGCGTTCAGCCGCGGGCCGGCGCGGTCGATGGAGTCGATGCGGGCGAGGTAGGTTTGGACGAGACCGGCAGCGGTCAATTCCCCGGAATTCATGCGACCTTGTAGAGCGAGGATGGTGACTTCAGGCATGGCTAGGTTTGACAGATCCGACCAACAAGAGAAGCGAAACAATGGCGATGGCGGTATGTGGCGCATTCCACCCTGTGTCGATGGCAACAAGCGCGTCATTGTAGCGATCTACTACTCCGAATCTTGACAGAGGAAATGCTTGTAAACCTGCTCTTCCGAATGGGCGTGGCAGTTAGTTCTTTCGTGGGCTATTGTTGTGGTCAGATAGATGATGCATCGATTGGCATGGTCTCCAGGGCGTCTCGCCCGGCTCTGGCGACTGACTCGCATCTAACCCGGCGGGACGCCTGGAGATCACTTGTTGCACGATCTCTTTGATCATAACATCTTTCGTGGGCTATCGATCGACTGTCGCAGCAGTTGAGGCGCTAGGTTACCTGTGTCAGCATCGAATGTCTTCATGAATATTTTCAGATGAGCCTACAGTCCATTCTTGATTTGGCTCGGATAACCGATGAAGAGTCCTCATATGTTCCAGCTTCTCAACTGGTTTGCCAGCCTGATGTATTCGACATGAGGTCGATCTGATACAATCGGGGGCAGAAGAATGGTCTCCCGCAGATCCTGGCGAAAACCGTCAAGACCCCCATGCAGACCTACGCTTCGAAGCTCGTCGGCCCGAGTCTCGCTTACCAAGACATGATAGCTCTCGTCGATAGTTATGAGCGTCTGGTCGTAAGATCGATGATGCAGTGCGCACAGTGCCAGCCCGTTCCTCGTCTCGTCTGTGCTGGATTCGTGGTTGACGGGAACGATGTGCGCCGCTTCGACGAGCTTGAGCTGCAGTCCGCAGACCGCGCAGGCATGGCTGTAGGCGACCAAAACTCGTTTCCGAAAACCCAAGTCCCTCAGCTTCTTGCTGACTGAAATGACAGTTGTCTTGCGGGTTTGATTGGTGAACTTGATGTCCTCGGCGTTGATCTCAGGATGTTGAGCCACTTCAGTAAGCATCGCCAGGTCAGTTGTTGATCTCCCGAAATCGTGAAGAGGCGTCAAATTGGCGACATATTCTACGAAGAAGTCCGGCCGGAACGCGATGGCCACTTCCTGGTTGCCTTTGTCACAAGGTGCAAAACCATTTGAGGAAGCGTCCCAGAGGCACTCTGCTCTGATCTGAATCGAGGGGGATCGACCAAGCTTACCAGAGTGCTTCCGAACATCGAAGCCTGCAAAAGTTCCAGCTTCAGCCCACCATCCCAAAATCAACGTCTGCACCCCTGGACTCGTCTCGAACTGATCGGCGCCCGTTATTTGGATCCGATACTCGTTTTGGGGTCTAGCCGCACCCCCGCCGTGCGTCAAGTGCCAAACATAGATCCTCAGGTCATAACTTTCCTCTTTTTGGTAGACTCGTAGATTGAATGGATGCTCGTCTGCACTGGCCAAGTACAGGACATTCCATCCCGATTCGACCACAGCGCTCACTATCTGGTTCAGAAGGTCATATTTGTTGTGTCGAGCCATGGTTGCTCCTCACCGGGAACAGATCGTGGACCTCTTGAAAGCGATAAACACTGCCCCGTAGATAGGACTCGTCGATCTCGAACGCCAGCCATCGGCGCCTCGAAGTCTCCGCCGCTTGTCCGGTGGTATTCGAACCGGCAAATGGATCAAAGACGATATCGCCTTCATCTGTTAGGAAATCGATAAAAAACCTTGGAAACTCGACGGGGAATCGCGCTGGGTGGGGCTTCACACCAGCTTCTTTGCATCGTCGCAAATAGGCGCTATTGGATTCCGTGTTCGCCAGTGACAATAGATTAGGCGGAATCGCGCCTTGATTGTCCCTTTGGAACTTATCTGAGATGTCGTGCCCACTGGGACGCATTTTCGCAGTGTAGCCATTCTCTAGGAGCTGCTTCATGCTCTCGCTGTACGGTTTCAATATGTTGCGATTGTTGGCTTTCGGCTGCTCAGTCACAGAGAGCCACCACACCACATTCACTGCATCCTTAACCCTGATTCGTCGTACTGTCACCCATTCGGCCGGCGTGGGCAAGCGGGAAGGATTGTAGTGATAAAAATCCTGCGCCAAGAAGAACCCCAGTTCCCTAATCAGCTTGACGAGAAGCTCAAACTGATAGACCGATCTGACCGGAAAGCCAGGCAAGTAAGCGCCACCCAGGTCGATCACCAGTGAACCATCGTCCTTTAGGATGCGTTTGAAGTCACGCGCGAACTCAAGAAACCAGTCAACGTATTCTTCCGCACTCTTGTTGCCGTATTCTTTCTGCCTGGTGAGCGCAAACGGAGGCGATGTCAAGATAAGGTTGACGCTCTTGTCCGCCATGCAGCGCATCAACTCGACGCTGTCGCCCAGGTATGTCGCGCCGAATTCAGTTTCATAGTAAGGCCGCAATTCAAGGGGAAATGTATCGCGTAAGATCATGCTTGGTTACCTCGACATTTATTCAACCGCATTATACCATACACCTGTGCAAAACCGCAGAACAGATGTTTCCAGCGGTCGGCACGATCCAATCGGTCACTAATCGTGAGTCGACGGTCACCAAGCGACCAAATCAAACTGCAAGACATTATCTCAGCCGATCCATTCCCGCCACTGCTGCGGCCGCGGCTTGCCCATGGCTTTAAGATAGACGCTGGCCTTGCCGTAGAAGATCAGCAGCGCCTCCTTGTAGACCTCCAGTTGGATCAACGGCGTGGTGCTCCAGCCGCCGCGGTCGATCTGGCGGGTCTTGATGTCCTCCTCGGACAGATGCGAGATGATTGCCTCCAGCTCGGCGTCCAGCACCCGGTACCAGGCTGCCAACTGGCTGACGCTGTCGGCCAGGCCAGGCTCCGGGTTGCGGTAGCTGAAGTCGAGGCGCCAATCCATGAAGGACCGGTTGTAGGCCTGTTGCACCTCGCCGATCTCGACGCACATCGCGCCCAGCGGCGGGTTCTCGCCGCCAGGGGTGAAGCGCAGGTCGTCGTCGCTCAGCAGCTCCAGCAACTGGCCGCGCAGCGCCTGGTAGAGGCGAAAGGTGGGGTAGTACTCCGTGATCAAGCTGTTCATCGGTCGATCCTCCTGAAAGGCCAAACGTGTACAGAGTATACCACACACGATCTGTCCTGTCACCCTGTGGTCCGCCGAAGGGTCGCGGCCCCGTCATGCACCGGGATGCTTCGCCGAGCCTCAGCATGACGGTTTCTGTGGACGTCTGTGTTATACTGAATCACCATCTTCCCGCGTCAGGAGCCGCAGCTATGCCAAACTCAACGCGCACGCCCGTCGCTTATACGATCACACCCTGCCCGTTGGGCTACCTGCTGGTTGCAGCCGCTGACCAGGGCATCTGCGCCGTGCATCTGGGCGATAGTGAGCAACAGTTGGCCGCGCTGTTGGCCCGCGATTTCCCCAGCGCGCGACCAGAGCCCGACGACGATCTGCTGCGCTGGAATGGCGTGTTGCTGGACTATCTGCGCGGCGTGCAGCGCGAGATGAATCTGCCCCTGGACCTGGGCGGCAGCGAGTTTCAGCGCCGCGTCTGGCGCGCCCTGCAGGCGATTCCTTACGGCAGCACCCGCACCTACACCCAGGTTGCCGAGCAACTGGGCCAACCCACGGCCACCCGGGCGGTGGCCGGAGCGTGTGCAGCCAACATCATCGCGCTGGCCGTCCCCTGCCACCGCGTCCTGCGCGAGGACGGCAGCTTGAGCGGCTATCGCTGGGGGCTGGCGCGCAAGGATGCGCTCTTGACCATGGAGCGCTTTGGCCTGTGATGCCAGGCTGCTGGTGTGCTCTCCTGCGCCTATCGTGTGCAGCCTTGCCGACGTCACCCAGGGTTTGGGCTATGCTCTGAACAGCGGTACAATCCGCGCCTGATCCCATCCACCAGGAGCACCAATCCATGATTGCCCATGGCTTTGAATTGATTGAAGACCGATCCATTCCCGAGATCAACGCCCAAGCCAAGCTGTACCGTCACGTCAAGACCGGCGCGCGGCTGCTGTCGCTGGAGAACGACGACGAGAACAAGGTTTTTGGCGTCGCCTTTGCCACCCCGCCCGAGGATTCCACCGGCCTGCCCCACATCCTGGAGCACTCGGTGCTGTGCGGCTCGCAGACCTACCCGGTCAGGGAGCCCTTCAAGGAGCTGCGCAAGGGATCGCTGAACACCTTTCTCAACGCGATGACCTTCCCCGACAAGACGGTCTATCCGGTGGCCAGCCAGAACCAGGCCGACTTCAGCAACCTGACGCGGGTTTACCTGGACGCGGTCTTCAAGCCCTTCATCACCCCGGAGACGCTGCAAACCCAGGGCTGGCACTATGAGACCGACGGCCCCGACGCGCCGCTGACCTACAAAGGCGTGGTCTTCAACGAGATGAAGGGGGTCTACTCCTCGCCCGATGCGCTGATCGGCCGCTACAGCCAGCAGACCGTCTTCCCCGACACCATCTATGGGCTGGATTCGGGCGGCGACCCGGCGGTGATCCCCGACCTGACCTACGAGCAGTTCAAGCGCTTCTACGAGCGCCACTACCATCCCTCCAATAGCTATCTCTTCTTCTACGGCGACGACCATTCGGACGAGCGGCTGCGCCTGCTGGATTCCTATCTGAGCGGCTACGAGCCCATCGAGCCTGCGCCGCCGGTGGCCCTCCAACCGCGCTTCGACGCCACCCGGCGCTTCGTCTACGGCTACGACGCAGGCGCAGACGGCGGCAATGGCGCAGGGCCGGCCAAGCGTAGCTACGTCACCCTCAACTGGCTGCTGAACGAGGTCACCGACCTGGACACCACCCTGGCGCTGGACGTGCTCTCCCACATCCTGATGAGCACGCAAGCCTCGCCGCTGCGCAAGGCGCTGCTCGATTCGGGGCTGGGCGAAGGAGTGATCGGCGGCGGCTACGACTCCAGCTATCGTCAGGCCATCTTCAGCACCGGTCTGAAGAACATCGCAGCCCAGGACAGCGCTCACGTGGAGCAGGTGGTGTTGGACACGCTGGCCGGGCTGGCACGCGACGGCATCGAGCGCGATATGATCGCCGCATCGCTGAACACCATCGAATTCCGTCTGCGCGAGGCCAACACCGGCAGCTTCCCGCGCGGCCTGATGTATATGTTCATGGCCTTGGGCGGCTGGCTGCACGGCGGCGATCCGCTGGCTGAGCTGGCCTACGCCGCGCCGCTGGAGCGCCTGAAGCAGCAGGCAGCCGATGATCCCCGCTTCTTCGAGGGGCTGATCCAGCGCTATCTGCTGGACAACCCGCATCGCAGCGTGGTTCTCTTGCAGCCTGACCCTGCAGCGCGCGAGCAGGCTGAGGCGGCCGAGCGCGCCCGGCTGGACGCGGCCCGCGCAGCCATGAACTCGGCCGACATCGACGACGTGCTGGCCACCATGCGGCGTCTCCAAACCTTGCAGGACACCCCCGACACACCTGAGGCGCTGGCCACCATCCCCACGCTCGCCCTGGCTGACCTGGATCGGGAGATCCGGCGCATTCCCAGCGTCGAGGGCGAGCTGGCCGGCGCGCGGCTGCTGACCCACGACCTGTTCACCAACGGAATCCTCTACCTGGATTTGGGCTTCGACCTGCGCAGCCTGCCGCAGCGCCTGCTGCCCTACGGCGAGCTCTTCGGCCGGTTGCTGCTCAGCATGGGTACCGAGCGCGAGGACTACGTCAAGCTGTCGCAGCGCATCGGCCGCGAGACGGGCGGCATCTACCGCACGGCGCACCTGGCCACCACCCGCGGCGGCGACGCCACCACCCATTTGATTCTGCGCGGCAAGGCCACGTTGGACAAGCAGGAGGCGCTGCTGGACATCCTGCGGGACGTGCTGCTAACGGCCCGACTGGACAACCCGGAGCGGCTGCGCCAGATCGTGCTGGAGGAGAAGGCCGGGCAGGAAGCCAGCCTGATCCCTGGCGGGCACGGCGTGGTCTTCCGCCGCCTGCGCGCCCGTTTCACGAAGGCCGACTGGGCGGCCGAGCAGATGGGCGGCGTCGCCTATCTCTTCTTCCTGCGCGAGCTGATCCAGCGTATGGAGCAGGACTGGCCGGCCGTGCTGGCCGATCTGGAGGCGGTGCGCGCGGCCTTGATTCGGCGGGCCGGCCTGCTGGTTAACGTCACGGTCGACCAGGCCAGCTTCGACGCCTTCCAGCCGCGGCTGGCGGAGTTCATCGCTGCGCTGCCGGCCGGCGTGGCCGCAGCCGCCGGCTGGCAGTCAACGCCGGTCGCCACGCCTGAGGGGTTGACCCTGCCGGCCCAGGTCAACTACGTGGGCAAAGGGGCCAACCTCTACCGGCTGGGCTATGAGCTACACGGCTCGACGTTGGTGGCGGTCAAGTTCCTGGACAACACCTGGCTGTGGGATCGGGTGCGGGTGCAGGGCGGGGCCTACGGCGGCATGTGCCTGTTCGACAGCCTGTCGGGCGTGCTGGCTTATCTGTCCTACCGCGACCCCAACCTGCTGGGCACGTTGCAGACCTACGACGCCTCGGCCCACTATTTGCGCACGGTGGAGTTGACCCAGGCAGATGTGGATAAGATCATCATTGGCGTCATCGGCCAGATGGATAGCTACCAACTGCCCGACGCCAAAGGCTACACGGCGCTGGTGCGCAGCCTCAACGGCGACACGGACGCGATTCGCCAGCGGCTGCGCGACCAGGTGCTGGCCGCCACCGTCGCCGACGTGCGCGCCCTGGCCGATCTGCTGGAGCAAGTCGCCCAGCAGGGCGCGGTGGTGGTGCTCGGCTCCGAGCAGGCCATCGCGGCAGCCAATTTGACGCTGGATGCGCCGCTAAGCCTGACGAAGGTGATGTAGGCAGCGTGGCAGGTGGCAAATGGCAAGTACCGAATGTCACTGTCGGAGTTAAGGCGGCGCGTGTAGCACTCCAAATTGGACACGCAGCACATGAAACTTGGCACTTCCCGCCCTAGTACAGGTCGGCGTAAATCTCTTGGCAGTTTTCGTGCGTCGGAGTCGAGGCTTTGGCCGGGTTTGACGCTGAGACCCGGCTAAAGCCTCGACTCCAGACTGCGGAGGAACTTACACCGACCTGCACTAGTCCCCAACAAGGAGACAACTTCCGTATGCTCAAACGAATCTTCGGCGTGCTGCTGGTCATCGTCGCCGTCCTCAGTCTCGTCTTTAGCCTGGTAGTCGCCTATGGCGTGTGGAGCTGGCGCAAGCCGGTCGCCGGGGCTGCGCTGGCCGGCCTGCAACTGGCCGACAGTACGCTCACCACCACCAACGATGCGCTGGGGGCCGTCGATGACGCGCTGCTTAACGCTGCCAGCAGCGTGGCTGCGGCGCAGGACACCTTCCGGTCGCTGTCAGAAACGATCTACGCGACCGGCCCGACGCTGCAGGGGCTGGCGGGCTTCCTGAGTGAGGGATTGCCCGAGACGCTGCGCAGCACCCAAAGCACGGTGAACGCGGCGGCCGAGAGCGCCAAGATCGTAGATACCGTGCTGGACGTCCTGGCTGGCATCCCCTTCGTCAACTTCTCCTACGCGCCGCAGACGCCGTTGAGCGAGACGCTGGGCAACGTGGCAGGCTCCTTGCGCACATTGCCCGATGGCTTGGAGGCGTTAGGAGCCGATCTGGCCGGCACAGGTGGCACGCTGCCTGAGCTGGCCAGCAGCTTGGAAGAGTTCGGCGCCTCCATCGGCCAAGTCGACGAGTCGCTGGCCAGCGCTCAGCAGATCATCGCGTCGTATCAAGGCCTGATCGACGACTACCAGGCGATGATTGCGACCCTGGAGCGTCTCGTGCCGCTGCTGACCGGCGTGATCCCGGCTGTTCTGACGTTCGTCGTCTTCTGGTTGGCCGTGGTTCAGGTCGCGGCGCTGTTGGTCGGTTGGCGCTGGGCACGCAGCCGGCAGAGCAACGACCACATGGCGCTGACGTTTCCCCAAGCAGTTGGTTGACGGTATAATGTGCGGCTGAAGACTATGTCTGTGTTGTGAAGCCATCAAACGTACCCAAGCCATCCTAACCATTCAGGCAAGGAGAACCCTCATGAAGCTACGAACGACTGTTCTGACTCTGTTGATCCTGGCCAGCCTGCTGGCTGCGGGCTGTGCTGCCTCGCCGGCCCCCGCTCCGGCGCCAGCCGTCTCCACGGCGACAGAGCCCGCGCCGGCTGAGCCCGCGCCGGCTGAGCCTGCGCCGGTCCAGCCCGCGGCCGCTTCGGCCCATAGCATGGTGATCTCACAGCAGCCGCTGCCCGACCTGGGCGGCCGTGTGGTCAACGCCGTCACCGAGAACGCCTACACCCCGCTCAACTATGTCGATCCCAAGACTGGCGAGGCTATGGGCTGGGAGTACGACGCGGTCAACGAAATCTGCCGGCGGCTGAACTGCCAGGTCAACTGGGGCGTCACCGCCTGGGACACCATGATCTCGGCCGTGCGCGAGGGCCAGTTCGACGTGGGCATGGACGGCATCACCATCACCGACGAGCGCAAGCAGCAGGTGGATTTCTCAGACCCCTACCTGCTGTCGCAGCAGTTCATGCTGGTGCGGGCGGGCGAGGATCGCTTCAGCACCCCGGCCGAGTTCGCGGCTGATCCTGAGCTGCTGATCGGCTCGCAGGCCGGCACGACCAACTTCTACACGGCGGTCTACGAAGTATTGGATGGCGATGAGAGCAACCCGCGCATCAAGCTGTTCGAGACCTTCGGCGCGGCCGTGCAGGCGCTGCTCAACAACGACGTGGATATGGTCCTGACCGACGCAGCCTCGACGCGCGGCTACATCGGCGCCAACCCCGACAAGCTGATGACCGTCGGCGAGCCGCTGGGCGTCGAGGAGTTCGGCTTCATCTTCCCGCCCGGCAGCGACCTGGTGGCGCCCTTCAACGCCGCGCTGACCTCCATGCGCGACGACGGCACGCTGGGCCATCTCAACCTCAAATGGTTCTTCGTCACCGATCCGGTGGGCGACGATCTGTACGACCAACTGCCCGATCTGGGTGGGCGGCTGGTGGAGGCCGTCACCGAGAACGCTTACATGCCGCTCAACTTCGTCGATCCCAAGACGGGCCAGGCTGTTGGCTGGGAATACGACGCTGTGGAGGAAATCTGCCGGCGTTTGAACTGCCAGGTCAACTGGGACGTCACCGCCTGGGACACCATGATCTCGGCCGTGCGCGAGGGCCAGTTCGACGTGGGCATGGATGGCATCACCATCACCGACGAGCGCAAGCAGCAGGTGGACTTCTCCGATCCCTACCTGCGCTCGGAGCAGTTCATGCTGGTGCGGGCTGGCGAGGATCGCTTCAGCACCCCGGCCGAGTTCGCCGCCAACCCCGATCTGCTGATCGGCTCGCAGGCCGGCACCACCAACTTTTACACCGCGGTCTACGAGGTGCTGGACGGCGACGAAAGCAACCCGCGCATCAAGCTGTTCGAGACCTTCGGCGCGGCCGTGCAGGCGCTGCTCAACAACGACGTGGACATGGTGCTGACCGACGCAGCCTCCAGTGCCGGCTTCATCGGCGCCAACCCCGACAAGCTGGAGGTGATCGGTGACCCGCTGGCCAGCGAGGACTTCGGCTTCATCTTCCCGCCCGGCAGCGATCTGGTGGCGCCCTTCAACGCCGCCATCGCCAGCATGATCGAGGACGCCTACATCGACCACCTGAACCGCAAGTGGTTCTTCCTCTACAGCGCCAGTCAGTAGGTCCGGCTACCAGCCGGACGGCGCAGCGCAGCGGAGCGTCACGTTGCTAACGTGACCTACCGCGCAGCGGAGCGTCACGTTAGCAACGTGACCTACGGCAGAACGGATACAACGAGTTATCGAGGCGATGCGTGGCCGGGCCAGCCCTGGCTGCGCATTGCTTTTTGCACAGGACAACCGCTATGCACAGCAGCGAATCACCTCCGCTCTTCCCAACTCGATCCCGGTCAGCCCGAGCCGGCAGCGCCGTGGCGCGCACACCGATCTGGCTGGTGGCGGCGCTTATCCTGGGCCTCATCTTCCTCTGGATCATGCTCACCGACCCGGACTACCAGGTCATCGTGGGCAAAATTTTGGAAGGTATATGGGTGACGATCACGGTCACGCTGATCTCTTTCGCCCTGGCCATCGTGCTGGGGCTGATCGTGGGGCTGGGGCGGGTGTCCAGCCGCCGGCTGATCTACGAGGCGTCGTCGTTCTATGTGGAGATCATCCGCGGCGTGCCGATGCTGGTTTTGCTATACTACATCGTCTTCGCCGGCGCGCCGGCCTTGGTCGGCGCCATCAATCTGCTGGGGGTGACGCTGCGCAACCTGGGGATTCTGCCCGGGCTGGGCGACAGTATGGCTGACATGACCGTGCGCCAGGTGACATTCACTGCGCGCGTCATCATGGCCTTGAGCATCGGCTATAGCGCTTTTCTGGCCGAGATCTTCCGGGCTGGTATTCAATCCATCGAGCGCGGCCAGATGGAGGCTGCCCGTTCGCTGGGCATGAGCTACTGGCAGGCCATGCGTCACGTCATCCTGCCCCAGGCGATCCGTCGCGTTTTGCCGCCGTTAGGCAACGACTTCATCGCCATGCTCAAGGACTCGTCGCTGGTGTCAGTCATGGGCGTGGCCGATATCACCTTCCAGGGCAAACTTTACGCCGCCAGCACCTTCAAGTTCTTCGAGACCTACAATGTAGTGGGCTTCTTTTACCTGGTGATGACCATCACCTTGGCGCTGCTGGTGCGGGCGATCGAGAAGCGGTCACGGACCGCACCTTGATGCGATGAGTGATCTCCTTTGGCTTGCCAGCGTCACCAACCAGGGGTAGAATGCGATAGGAGCCGACGCTCCCACTTCTACTATCCCGTTCGAAGGATTACCCCCATGCCTCCACGCGTTCAATGGATCGAACACCAGGGCCAGCCAATCCTCTACAGCAACTACGCCGGCCTGGGCGAGGCTGAGTACGTGCAGGCTATGGACGAGACGCAGCGCGAGCTGCTCAGCCGGCCGGCCGGCAGCAGGGCGTTGACCATCACCGACGTCTCCCACAGCCACCCCTCACGTGCGATCCTGGCCAAGGCCAGCGAGATGGCCGCCGCAGCCAAAGCCGCCGGCATCACCACGGTCGACGCGGTGGTCGGCATCGGCCGCCTGCAGCGCCCCATGGCCCAGGCCGTGCGCCGCGACATTCATTTTGCTGGCAGTTTGGAAGATGCCAAGAACTGGCTGGCGGTTCAAGCCAAGAAATAGCCCCCAGCGGCTGTGAGCTTGACTAAAAGAAGAAGTCGTCGTCCAGCCAGGCGCGTTCGCGTTGGATGCCTCGCGCCAGATCGGGGTCGTAGGCCCCAGCAAAGGGCAGCAACTGTGCTTCAGCCTTGCGCGCCGCCTGAGTGGCCTCCATGCGCTCCTCTTCGATGCGCCAGCGCTCGTCGGAGCCTTCCGGATCGTATTCGTCCAGCAAGCTGAAATCAGGCGCCAGACCGAAGAACCAGCCGTGGTCCTGGCCCGGATTAGTGGCGAAAGCCGCCTCGGCTTCCTCTCGTAAGGTTGCACAAAGGGGGCAGTCGTCGTCTTCGAACACGTCGCCCAGCCTGTCGCCAGGAATGGTGTTCGCGAAGCCCAACTCCTCGTTGCGGATCACCCGCTGCGGCGTGAAGCCGTAAAGCTCGTCCTGGGGGGTGAAGAACCAGGCGCGGATGACCTCGTCCAGCGCGGCCTGCTCGACCTCTACGCTGAGTTCCTTCAACTCGGCCAACTGCTGCGCGCAGACGTCGCGCAGGTGCTTGACCAGATCGCCGTAAAGTGCTGCTTCTGCAATGGACATGCTTGCTTTCTCCTAACCCACGAACCAACCGATCGCGCCCTTCGCGCACGTCAGGTTGAGGGAGGGCCTCCGGCCGGGCCGAAGTTGACGATACTGGATTGTATGATCTTTTGTTGTATCTCGCAACTTTGTGAGCAAGGCCGCGTTGGAGTACAATGACCAGCAATTGAGGCCACAGCCCTGGTGTTGCGTCAATCATGATTTGAGGAGTTCGCATGCCCACATGCGAACCCGGCGTCTGGGGACGCCTACTCCTCAAATGAGCATTGGCACGGCCCTGGTGTTGCGTCAATCATGATTTGAGGAGTTCGCATGCCCACATGCGAACCCGGCGTCTGGGGACGCCTACTCCTCAAATGAGCATTGGCACGGCCCTGGTGTTGCGTCAATCATGATTTGA
>JBAQCH010000016.1:0-19467 GCA_049294015.1 Anaerolineae bacterium | reverse complement strand
CTGCCGCCGCGGTCGCCGCCGCGGTCGCCGCCGCCGCTGCCTTTGCGGTCGCGCTCGCGCGCTTCCTCGGCTGTCCAACCTTCCAGCACGGCCTGCCGACTGAGGCGAATCTTGCCGCTGGCGCGGTCGATATCGATCACCATGACCATCACCTCGTCGCCGACCCGCACCACGTCTTCTACGGTGGGCGCGCGGTAGTCGGCCAGTTGCGAGATGTGGACCATACCGTCGACGCCGGGCATGATCTCGACGAAGGCGCCGTAGCTCTCGGTGCGCACAACCTTGCCGGTGTAGATCTTGCCGATGGACGCCTCTTCGGTCAGCGCCTCGATCTGGGCGATGGCGCCCTTGATCTTGGTGCCGTCGGGCGCAGCCACGTAGACCGAGCCGTCGTCCTCGATATCGATCTTGACCTGGTACTCGTCCTGGATGGCGCGGATCACCTTGCCGCCGGGCCCGATCACCTTGCCGATCTTGTCGGGGTCGATGTGCAGGGTGATGATGCGCGGCGCGTATTGCGAGAGCTCCTTGTTGGGCTCCGGCATCACGGCCAGCATCTTGTCCAGGATGAACAGCCGGCCCACGCGCGCCTGCTCCAGCGCCTCTTGCATCATGTCCAAGCTGATGCCCTTGATCTTGATGTCCATCTGCAGGGCGGTGATGCCGTGCGCGGTGCCGGCGACCTTGAAGTCCATGTCGCCCAGGTGATCTTCCATGCCCTGGATGTCGGACAGGATGGCGTAGCGGCCGCTGTCTGGGTCAGTCACCAGGCCCATGGCGATGCCCGCCACCGGCGCCTGGATCGGCACACCCGCGTCCATCAAGGCCAGCGTGCTGCCGCAGACCGAGGCCATGGAGGTGGAGCCGTTGGAGCTGAGCACTTCCGATACCAAACGCAAGGTGTAGGGGAATTGTTCCTTGGGCGGGATCATGGGGAGCAGCGCCCGCTCGGCCAGCGCGCCATGGCCGATCTCGCGGCGCTTGGGCCCGCGGTTGGGCCACGTTTCGCCGGTGGAGAAGGCCGGGAAGTTGTAGTGGTGCATGTAGCGCTTGGTCTCTTCGGGAGCCAGGGTGTCCAGCTCCTGGGCCTCGCGCGGGGTGCCGAGGGTGGCGATGGTCAGCACCTGCGTCTCGCCGCGCGTGAACAAGCCAGTGCCATGGACGCGCGGCACGATGCCGACCATGCAGCTAATCGGGCGGATCTCAGTGGTGGTGCGGCCATCGGGGCGCACGCCCTGGCTGATGATCTGCTCGCGCACGCTGTGCTTGAACACGGCGTCGAACGCGCCTTTCAGCTCGGCGACATCGAAGGTTTCGTCCAGTTCCTCGCGGATCTCGACGCTCAGCTCGTCGAGGGCTGCGCTGCGCTCTTCCTTCAGGTAGCCGGCCTGCAGGATATCGTCCATGCGCTGGCCGACCAGCGACTGGACCGCGGCCTTGACCTCGTCCTTGGGCGCGGGGGCGACGAACTCGAACTTGGCTTTGCCGACCTGCTCGCGCATGCGCTGTTGCATGGCGATGAAGTCCTGGAAGCTGGCGTGGGCGAACTTGAGCGCCTCCAGCATCACGTCCTCGGGCACCTCGTCGGCGCCGGCCTCGACCATCAGGATCGCGTCGGCTGTGCCGGCCACGCGCAGGTCCAGCGTGCTGGTCTCCATCTCGGCTGCTGTGGGGTTGGCCACGAAGCCGCCGTCGATGTAGCCGACGCGCACTGCGCCCACCGGGCCGTCCCACGGCACGTCGCTGATGGTCAGCGCGCAGGAAGCCGCGTTGATGGCCAGCACGTCCAGCAGGTTCTGGCCGTCGGAGGCCAGGGCCGTGACGATGACCTGCACCTCGTTGCGCATGCCCTTGGGGAAGAGCGGGCGCAGCGGCCGGTCGGTCAGGCGCGCGGTCAGGATGGCGCCCTCGGAGGGGCGTCCCTCGCGGCGGAAGAAGGAGCCGGGGATGCGGCCGGCGGCGTAGAGCTTCTCCTCAAAGTCGACGCTGAGGGGGAAGAAGTCGATGCCCTCGCGCACGGAGCGGGAGCCGGTGGCCGTGGCCAGCAGCACCGACTCGCCGGAGCGCAGGGTAACGGCGCCGCCGGCCAGCAGGGCCAGCGTGCCGGTTTCTACGACGATCTCGTGGTCGCCGATGTGGCTGTTGAATTGGTATTTCTGTACTTGCATGGGTGTCCTTACCTCAAAAGGTTGGTGGTTATCGGGCTGGGGCAGCTCGTTGCTGGCCCGCCTTCGTCTGTCATACCCACCGTCCTGGCCCAAGTCAGCGCCGCCGCTCGCCTACGCGAACGC
This sequence comes from Anaerolineae bacterium, assembly GCA_049294015.1. Classification (GTDB taxonomy): domain Bacteria; phylum Chloroflexota; class Anaerolineae; order JAAEKA01; family JAAEKA01; genus JAAEKA01. The sequence continues at coordinate 17,176 of JBAQCH010000016.1, read as the reverse complement.
GCCCGCGATGAACGGCCATGCCAGACCCTGCGGGTTGTCGTAAACCCGAAGGGTCTGCGCCGTCCAGCGCGGGCGCCGGCTGACCCGGAGGTCAGGGACTGGGGAGTGGATCCGAGTTGTTCGGGTCCACTCCCCAATACCTGAACCGTCCACGGCATCAGGCCGGCCGGCTGGCAGTTGAGTCCAGGATGAGTGGGTGTCGTCTACAAAGCAGGTCGGGTAGCGGGTCTGGAAAACACCCGTCTACCCGACACTTTGTTTTGAACCTCGTTTACTTGCGCAGCCCCAGCCGCTCGATCAGCAGCTTGTAGCGTTGCTGGTCCTTGTGGCTGAGATAAGCCAGGTGGCGCCTGCGCTGACCCACCAGCTTGAGCAGGCCGCGTCGCGAGCCTTCGTCGTGCTTGTGGGTCTTGAGATGTTCGATCAGTTGGTTGATGCGCGTGGTGAGCAGTGCAACCTGTACTTCAGGTGAGCCGGTGTCGCTGGCATGCACCTGGTAGTCCCTGGTGATGGTGTCCTTTTCCGTTTTCGAGAGAGGCACGTTATTTCTCCTTGAATCGCAAAGCATAAAAAGAGCCGGGATACCGCTGGAACACCGAGGCGCATACCCCAGCACAACTGGATGGGGATTATAGCATAAGTGTCAATAGCACACAAGTTCGCGCCTGCCGCCAAAAAACTTCATTTGACAGCGATTGCAACATCCCTTACAATCGCGTAAGGCGGTTTTGGAACGGCCTGTAGCGGGGCAGAGAGGCCATGATTGTATCCATTATGTGGCGCCGCCAACCTCGCCGTCGGCGCTGACCACTCCTGGCGCGTACTGGGCCAACACATACCCCACGCCGGCGTCAGCAGACGAGTGAAGTCGGGCTGGATTGTGCTCGAACAATCCGGCCGGGACGGTTGTTCTACGAAACTACTGGCCCATTTCCGCCCTCGTCTACTGACACGCAACCATGCACGCGTGGTCATTGGCTGGCAGGAGGTGTTCGATGATCTTCCATCGTGTGCGGTGGGTTTGGCCGGTTGGCGCGGCCTTGGCGCTGCTCGTCGGCCTATTGGCGCTGGCCGGCGCGGGTTCGGCCCAGGCCAAACAAGGGCCGCCTGTTCTGCCCGTGTGCCCGGAAACAAGTTCCACCTATCTGTTGTTCCCGTCTCCCTTCTTTGATGAAGACCAGACCCTATTCTGGGTGTACCAAGATGCCAGCCGCGCTGGCGTCCTGCGCAGCACCGACAATGGACGCACCTGGTTCGAGGTGTTGAGCTACTCCGAGGACCGACGCAGTCCTTGGATAAACCAATTCGACATCGCTCCTGTGCGCGGCGGTTCTGGCCTGGCGCTCTACGCGATCGTCATGGTCTCTTCGTTTCCACACGTGTTCCATTTCTTCGCCAGCGAGAACAGCGGAAGTACGTGGCAAGAAGGGTCGTCTCCTTGCGCGGAGCTTGACTGCTACGATTACTCGCTGCGCGCAGCCAGCCGGCCGGGGGTGCTCTTCCAGCCGCGTGTTTGGTGGTCCAACTACGGCACAGGCCTGCCAGAAGGGGTGGCGCGCAGCGTGGACCATGGCGCCACCTGGCAGCAGGTCTGGGGGCAGACGGCGGTGGCGCAAGTGGCCATCTCGCCCAACTTCGACCAGGACGAGACCCTCGTCGGGGTCTTGCCGTACGGCGAGGTGGTCTCCAACACCAACGTCATCATCTCCCACAACGCGGGCGAGACCTGGCTTCCAGGTGGGGAGGGCCTCTGCCCTGCCTACTGGATGCCGCAGCTTACCATCTCGCCAGGTTTCGCCCGCGACCGGACGCTGCTGCTGGTATCCAATACGAGCTCGCTCTTCATGACCGAGGACGCCGGCCTCACTTGGCGGGCGATCTTCCCTCCTGGCGGGCCCTTGTGTAATACCGACACCGGATACAGCCTGGCCTATGTTGCGTTTTCGCCGGATTATCCCGATGACCCGACGATCTACGCGACCACGATCCACGGCCTCTACGCCAGCTACGACGCCGGGCGGAGTTGGATCTTGCTGGTCAGTAATTACCAGCCAAGCAACTTGATTGTACGCGGCGCTCCCGATGCTGGGCGTTCGCCGCCAGAGAGAACCACCCATGATGACGTTCGGGCGACCGAGGACGTCCGTCGCGTGTTCCTGCCGCTGGCGGCTGTCCAGGGATTGGGGCCGCCCTACAAGCCGCACACGTTGTTCATGCGTGCAACCATCCCGGGAAACTATGACCGCTCACACTACCGCTCCGACGACGGCGGGCGGACCTGGCAGTGCATGAACATCCCCCTGGTGCGACCGCAACTCTATCTGCCGCTGCTGCGCATCCTGTGGTGAAGGTACTGTTAGCCGTCCAGCTGGCGCAGCGCCACTAAAGTCACATCGTCATAGAGCGGCGCCTGGCCGGTGTGGGCCAGCACGGCGCTGCGCAGCGCATCGACTACCTGTTGGGCGCTCTCGTGGCGGCGGCCGAAGAGCAGCGCCTCCAGCCGGTCCTGGCCGAAATCCTCCTCCGCCTCGTTCAGCGCGTCGATCACGCCGTCGGTGTAGAGCACGAGGAGGTCGCCCGGCGCCAGCGTGACCGCGTCTCGCTCCAGCACCAGGTCTTCTGTCACCCCCAGCGGCATGCCGGCCGGCCGCAACATGCGGATGGCCCCATCCGCAGCCTGCACGTGCAGCGCCAGACTGTGGCCGGCGTTGGCGAAATCGACGCGCTGGCTGGCCGGGTCGAGGATGCCGTACCAGGCGGTGACGAACATGTCCTCGCGGTTGCCGGCGTTGATCCAGGCGTTGGCGTGCTGTAGCGCCTGGTCGGGCGCGGCATGGTCGTGCGCCGAGACGCGCAGCAGGGTGGAGGTGGTGGCCATGAACAGCGCGGCCGGTATCCCCTTGTCGGCCACGTCGGCCATCAGCAGGCCCAGCTTGCCGTGCGGCAGAGGCAGGAAATCGTAGAAGTCGCCGCCCACCTCGCGCGCCGGGTCCCAGGCGTGGGCGATCTCATAGCCCGCCACGGCGGGAACGACAGCGGGCAGCAGGCTGGCCTGGATGCGCTGCGCCACTTGCAGCTCCTGGGCCAGCCGGATACGCTCCTGCTCCTGCGCCAACAGATGGAAATTCTCCAGGTTCAGGCTAAGCTGCTGGGCAATGCCGCTCAGGATGTCCTCGCGGCGCTGGCTCATGCTGAAGGGCAGTTCGGCGCTGTCCACCAGCAGCGCGCCGCGCACCTCGCCCTGCACCAGCAGCGGCGCGACCACCAGCGTCTTGCTGCCGACGCCCTCGCGCCAGGCCGCCGGCACCAGGTCGCTCTGCGAGGCGTCGTCCACCCGCTGGATGCGCTGCGTGCGGACGGCCAGATCCAGCAGCGGCAGGTCGCCGGCGCGCAGGCGCATGCCGTCCAGGTTGATGGGCGCTTCGCGCCGCCCCAGGTAATACTGCGCCACCACGAACTCGCCGCTCTGGGCATCGCGCAACAGCGCCGCGCAGCGCCCGACGCCTGCCAGCAGGGGCGTCAGCCGCACCACCTGTTCCAGCATGTGCTCCACGGTGCGGGCGTTAGCCATGACCTGCGACACCTCCAGCAGCGCCCAGGAGATCCACGCCTCTTCCTCGCGCGCGCTGGACAGGCGCACGTTCTCGATGGCGGCCGCGGCCTGGTTGGCCACGCCGTTCAGCATCGACAGCCGTTTCTCGTGCAGCCGGATCGGCATCTCCTCGCTGTCCAGGCTGACCAGCAAGCAGCCGATCAGCCGGTTCTGAGCCAGCAGCGGCAGCAGAATGAGGAAATCGCCGGGTAACATCTGCCACAGAATGGGCGGCAGCATGAAGTCATCGCTGGGGGTCAGCTCGACCGGCTCCAGGGTGTCCTTGAGCAGCATCAGCGCGGGCACCGGATCCGCTTCTGGCCGCAAGCGCAGCCGCTCCGGTTCCTGATCGTCGCCCAGCAGCCCAAAGCTGGCCGCCAGCTCGAACAGCTCGTTCTCCTCGTCGTGCAGCCAGATGCCGCAGCTAGCTACGCCGGTCAGCATCGGCACCAGGCGGGTCAGGGCTGCCAGCACATCGTCCAGCGTGTTGGCCCGGCTGGCCACGTGCGCCACTTGCAGCAGCACCGTGGTCATCCAGGCCTCCTCCTGCTGGGCGCGGTAGGACCAGGCCGAGTCCACCGCTACGGCGACCTGGTTGGCCAGAGTGCTGAGCACGAACAGGTCGTCGTCGCTGAAGCCGTTCAACTGGCGGCTCTGCACGTCCAGCACGCCCACCACCTTGTCCTCGACCTTGAGCGGCACGGCCAGCTCGGAGCGCGTGTCGGGCAGCAGGCGCGGGTCGTCGGGCAGGTAGCGCGGCTCCTGGGACACGTCGCCGGCCAACAGGTGTTCGCCGGTGGCTGCCACCCAGCCGATGATCCCGGCGCCGAAAGGCAGGCTACGCCCCTGCGCGATCCACAGCTTGTTCAGGTCGTAGCCGGTGCTGGCCCGAAAGACGGCCCGGTGCTCCTCGTCCTCCACCAGGAAGATCTGCACGTGGTAGTAGCCAAAGCGCTCCCGGATCAGCTCCACCATCTTGGCCAGCAGCGCGTCCAGCTCCAGCTCGCCCGCGATGGCGCCGCTGACCTCGGCGATGGTGGCCAGTTGCTCGGCCCGCCGGCCCACCGTCTTGAAAAGCTGGGCGTTGACGATGGCGCTGGCGGCCTGGTTGGCGATGATGCTCAGCAGTTGCAGGTCTTCCGCGTCGTAGACGTTGGGCTGGACGTGCTGCGCCGACATGGAACCGACCGCATGGCCGCTGGCCACCAGCGGCACGAACAGGGCCGAACGCGGTGGATTCTCAGCCTGGTAGCTGGGACGCGCCGGCAACTGGTCCATTTCGGCCAGGAAATCGCGCACCAGCAGCGGCTGCTGCGAGGAGCGCACCCAGCCGACGATGCCCGCGTCTTGCCCACCGGGAAAGGCGGCCGGCGCGCGGCGCACCCCGTCCTGCACCCAGACCTTGAGTTGAAAGCTATCCCCCTCGAACAGCCCCAGGTGAAAACTGCTGGCGTCGACCAGGTGCGTCACCTGCTGGTAGACCAGCTCGCACAGGCCGTCCAGGTCGAGCTGGGCGCGCACGATGGCCAGGCCGGCCTCGGTCAGCGCCGACAACTCCGATAGGGGCAGGTTCTTGCGCTTAGCGGCTGGTCGATGGGAGGAGGGAAGGGTAGCCACTGCCATTAGAACCGTTTGGTCATGGTGAGCCTGTTCCCCTCGATTGGATCGAAGTCGAAGCGCACCTCATCCATCAAACTGCGCATGAAGTGCATGCCGAGCCCCCCCAACGGACGGTCCGCCAGTACTTCGCTCAGCAGTGGCTCTCGAATCTTGCTCGGATCGAAGGCGACGCCCTGGTCGTGAAACTGCACCACAAACGCGCCCGGCTCAGTCCAGCACGTGACGCGGATCACGCCGTCGCTGCGACCACCATAGGCGTGCTCGATGATGTTGGTGCATGCTTCGTCGGTCGCCAGCTCACAGGCGAAAACGGCGTTGTCCGGCAGGCCGGCTGCCGTGCAGGCTTGCCGCACGAAGTCGATCACCTGGGGCAGGCCATCCAGATCGCTGCTGACGGTCAGTTCTGCGCTCTCCATCGATGGACCGCGTCTACCAGCTTCCAACGGCCTCTACCTGGGTGTCGTAGAGCTTAAAGAGCGGCAGCAAGCCGGCCAGGTCGAAGACCTCCTGGATGCGCGCCGGCACGGCCGCCAGATAGATATCGCCGCGGTTGAAGCGCCGCACCGACTTGGACGCAGAGATCAGCACGCGCAGAAAGGCGCTGCTGACGAATTCCACCTCGCTCATGTCGACCACGAAGCGGTAGTGACCGGCGTCGATCAGCTCCCGCACCTGGGTTTCGACCGTCGGGGCCTTGCTGCTGTCGATTCGTCCGTGTAAGGTGACGAGGACGCAACGCTTCAGTTCATGGGTCTGGACGTTGAAATTCGCCATGGGGTGCTCTCCTTGTGCGACAGGGTGGTTGCTGAGGGTTGGCTGGATGGAAGGTGGCTATCAAACACGTGTCATGTGTCATGTATCACGTGACACGTAACAGGTAACAGGGATTAGTGGGAGTCGTGTCCGGGATTCCGGGTTACGAGTTACGCACCGCAGAGTCATGCGCGCTTTTTGGCAGGCGGCTGATCGGCGAAACTGGCAATGGCCTGGTCGTTGTTGCTGTACACGCGCAGCACCGACTGCAAGCCGGCCAGTTCCAGCACCTGGATGACGCGTTCGCCGGGCGCCACCAGCCGCAGATCGCCGCCCGTGCGCTCGTTGCGCAGCAGCTTGGCCGCGCTGATGATGACCCGCAGGCCGGCGCTGCTCATCTCGCCGACGCCGCTCAGGTCCAGCACAACGCGGCTGTGTCCCTGGCCAGTCAGCGCGTGCAGCGCAGCCTCTAATTCCGGCGCGGTGCGGCGATCAAGCGTGCCAGCAGGTCGAACCACTGCGCAGGATGCGAGAATCTCCGAGGTGATTTTCATAGAGCGGCAGTATACCACGCGGCGCGGCGATAGACAAGCGCAATGACCAGCAACCTCGCACGGAGCCTATGACATGCACCGAGCGGCATATGATAGGGTTCGGTAAGCCGTACTGATTGGCGGCGCCTGTCTACTGCAACGCCGCCGGGCGGCTGTCCTCCGGCCCCGGCCTGCCCCACCACAACGTCTTGAAGCGCACGTTCTGCACCACGGCCAAGTAGATCTTGCGGCTGGCCACGTAGGGGTTGTCTTGCAAGGCGTCGAGGAAGGTATCCCAGGTCGGTTCGTAGAGGTACTGGTTGCTGATTATCCGCCACTTGCCCTCCCGCTTGAAGAACAACATGACGTGCGCCGAGTCGGCCCAGCCGATGTCGAAGGGGTTGAGCAGCACGGTCACCAGGTAGCGGTCCTCTGGCCGGTCGCAGAAAGGCTCGATGTTGGCGGCCGAGAAATAGGCCAGGCCGTCACAGTCGTCTGTGAACTTGCCGGTGCTGAGCAGTTGAAAGGCGGCGTTGCCCAGGCTGGGGAAGGAGTCGATCACGCCACCCAGCGGGTCGGCCACCCATTCGGCATGCTCGCGCAGCCAGCCGGCGTACTCCTCCAGCGAGGCGAACTGCAAGGGCTGCCAATCCACAGTCGGCTTGGCGAGGTTGGCCGCCCTGGAGAAGGGCCGCTTCAGCCACACCATCCACACGGCCAGCCCCTGACGCCAGCCCCAGACTACGGCTCGTTGTCGTCGTTTCATGAGAAAGCTACGACTTCTGAGGGCGAGAGGGCGTCGAAGTCGCCATCTTCGAGTCTGACACCCCGACCGGCTTGATAGCTCGCACGTGCTTGAGCAACTCGCGCCAAGAAACGGGGATCGTTCTCCAGGCGATCAAAGGCACGTAACGGCTTCAGATATTCGATTTCTTTTGCGGCAGGAATGATAGTGTGGCGCATTCTGGCTGCATTATAGCCAGAATGCGCTGAGGGGCAACTCACAGGCAGGGTTCATGGCTGTGCGTTTTGCTGGCCTAGCTGGTCGTCGTAAGGCTGGTGGTCGTCCCGGCGAAGTAAGCCGAGGCCGAGTTCTGCAACAGCACGTAGAAGCTGTAGGCTGCGATCAACGTGCCGATAGGGAAGTTGAACAGGTCGAAGGCGCCGACGATCAGCGCCAGGATGCGGCCCCACTCCTTGCGGCGCAGCAGGCCGACGCCAGCCAGCAGGCTGGGCAGGGCCAGCACCACCATCAGCCCGCCAACGAAGAGCGCCACCAAGGTCAGCACCCAAAAGGGCGTCGCATCTTCGGCCGCAAAGCTGGAGAACACCCCCACCCCGGCCAGGAGGACTAGCAGCGACGCGCCGATGACCAGCATCAGCGCCGCGCTGGCAATGCGCAGCCAGCCGAGGATCTGGACATGGGTGTGCAGGTCTTGTTGGTTGATGGAATTCACGGTTCTTGCTCCTTCTCAGGACTGATAGTCCTGGTCTATTTGATTGGTTGCTCTCAACCGTTCGAGTCACTCGGCCTGACCAAGAAAACTCGGCCGTTCACGACTCTCGCGCAAAGACGCCAAGAGAATCGATCTTCCTTTGCGCTCTTTGCGCCCTTGCGTGAGCCTAAATCGTGAAGGTCTGAAACTGCCAGTCCTCTGCTATGCGCGGCCCAGCAGCGTCCGATAAAACGACTTGGCCGTCAACGGCTGGCCGGTCAGCAAGTACTGCGCGCGGAACATCTGGGCCGTCAGCCGGATGATGAAGTAAGCCGTGACGAATTGCAACAGCGCCGCCAGTACGGCCTGCCACAACGGCACCTCGGTCGCGGCCATGCGGCCGATCATGGCCACGGACGAAGTCAGGGGAAAGAGGCTCAAGGCCACGGCAAACGGGCCGGTCGGGTTGTCGAAGGCCACGGCCATGAACATGTAGGCCACGATGATGGGCAGCATCACGATCCAGGTAACGCTCTTGGTCTGGTTGACGTCCGGCGCCAGCGCGCCGATGCCGGCAAACTGCGCGCCGTAGATGGCGTAGCCGCCCAGGAAGTAGACCAGCGCCCAGGCCAGCAGGCCGGTAGGTAGGCTGAAGCCGGCCGGGATGCTCAGCGCCGAGCCGCCGAAGCGGGCGATCGACCACAGCACCCCCAGCCACAGCGCCGTCATCAGCAGGCCCAGCAGACCCAGCGCAGCGACTTTACCCGTCACCATCTGCGCCGGCGACACCGAGGTCATCAGCACCTCCATGACGCGGTTCTTCTTCTCATCGATCAGGGCGTTGACCAGAATGCCGCCGGGGATGATCAACGCCATGTAGAGCACCAACACCATGAACAGTGGGAACAGCTCGCTGATCCATGATTCTTCGCTGGCAGCAACCACTGGCGCCAGCGACGTGGCCTGAACCTGGAAGGGCTGCTGCACCGCGCTGGCCAGGCTGGCGTCGCCGCCCAGGAGGTTGATCAGCAGGAGCTGCTCCATCAGGCTGGTGTCGAGGCTATCCGACAGCACGCTGAAATCCTGCGTGATGTAGGTGACGGCGCCGCTCTGCAGGTAGTCGGGCGCGATGACGTAGTAGCCCGCGATGGCGCCCGCATCTAAAGCCGCCCGGGCAGCGGCCTCGTCGTCGTAGCGCAGCAGCCGGTCAGCCGGCAGATCCGCGGGCACGGTGCGGATCAGGTTGCCTGCGTCTACGTAGCCTGCCAGGGCGCTGGGCGGGGCCGGGCTGGCTGCCACATCGGCCAACACCGTCTCCATGGCATTGCGGTTGACCAGCCCAATGCCCAGCGCGATCAGGCCCAACAGCAGTGGAACCACGATGGCAATGATCACAAACGACTTGCGCCGCAACGACGTGCGTATTTCGGCGGCCATGATCATGAGGGTTTTCTTCATGGTAATTCCTTCATGGAGCCAGGTGGAGTAGTAGATTGGTAGATTGGTGAATCACCCAGTCACCCAGTCACCCAATCACCTTGTCACTTCCTAAGCGCTCGCCCGCCCGCGCAACAGCTGCCTGAGCCGCAGTCCCTGCCCATAGCGCAACATATTGGCGCGGAAGAGCTTGCCGGCCAGCCAGATCATGGCCACGCCGCTCACCAGGGCGACCAGCGCCGCTGCCACGAACTGGCCTGCGGGCACCTGCATGAACAGGCTGCGCACAGCCAGTGTGGTCACTGACGTCATGGGGAACAAGCTGAAGGCGATGGCCAGCGGGCTGTTGGGGTTGTCGCCAAAGGCAAAGAACAGGTAGATCGGCACGAAGATAATCAGGAAAGCCACCGCGCCGATCTGCTGCGCCTCCTGGGCATCCACAACTGTGGCGCCCAGCGCCACTATCAGGGCGGCCATGAACAGAAAACTGGGCAGCGCCACCAGCAGCAGCAGCGCCAGGTCGCGCCCATCGATCGCCAGGTCCTGCAGCCAGTCCAACTGTACGACGTTGGCGCCAAGCCAGGTAAAGCCCACCAGCAGGGCCAGCCAACAGGCGGCCAGCGCCAGCGCCATGCCCACGACGCCCAGGATCTTGCCAGCCATCATCTGCCCGGGTGAGATGGACGAGACCACGATCTCGATGGTGCGGTTCTGCTTTTCAGCCGCCATGGTCTCCATCAGCGTGGCTGCCACGGTCATCACCAGGAAGGCAAACACGGCCGCCAGGATCAGCGGCACAAATGCGCCCACGCCCGGCACAGAGAGGGGAACGGTGCGATGCCGGTCGATCGCCAGCACAGCCAGCACCGGCCCCGCCAGGGCTCGCTCCACAACCTGTTCTTGCTGGCCAGCTAGCAAGGTGCGCCGCATGGTCTCGTCGAAGGTGCGCATGACAGCGCCGCTAACCGCGCCGTTATGCACCAGCGCCACCTCCCGGTTTTGCGGATAATCGGCGGGCAAAACGTAGTAGCCGTCGATCTGTCCTGCCGCCAGGGCCGCGCGCGCCTCGTCGACTGCGGCGAAGCGCACGAATTCAATCTGGTCGTCGTCGCTTACCGGCGCCTGCGCCAGCACGTTGGCCGCGTCCACGTAGCCAACGGTCGTGCTTTGCTGCTGCATGCGCTCACCCAGCCAACCCATGGCGATGATGAAACCCAGGAAGAGCGGCATGGCGAACACTGCCAGCACGAAACTGCGCTTGAACACGTCTTTTCTGAATTGATACTCGGCCACCAGCCAGATCTTGGACATGGCGTCGCTCCTTTGTCAATGCAACAACCGCTCTGGCCGGTCTCCGACCGAGCCAGCACCAGTTGCTCTGGCCGGTCTCCGACCGAGCCAGCTCCGAGCCAACTGTTACGTTACTGCTCGTTCACCACCCGGATGAAGATCTCATCCAGGCTGGGCAGGGCAATCTCGAATTGCTCGATGACGCTGCGCTGGCTGACCAGTTGCTGCAACACGTCCTGCGGGCTGGTCTGCGGGTCCAGCATAAGCTGCGTAACGCCGTTGTGGGGCACGACGGCCTGCACCCCGGCCAGCGGCGGCAGCTCCCCCTCCACCCGCACCCGCACTGCGTGACCAGAATACCCGCGCCGGATCTGAGCCAGGTCGCCGTAGAGCACATTGCGCCCCTGGTTGATCAACACGATGCGGTTGCACAGCTCTTCAACCTGATGCATGATGTGGGTCGACATGATGATGGTCACGCCTTGCTGGCGCAGCTCCAGCATCAAGTCCTTGGCCAGTTGCGTGTTGACCGGGTCCAGCCCGCTGAAGGGCTCGTCCATGATCAGCAGCTCCGGCCCATGCAGGATCGTATTGATGATCTGCGCCTTCTGCTGCATGCCCTTGCTCAGCTCTTTGACCTTCTTGGCGCGGTGCTGCGCCAGGTCGAAGCGCTCCAGGTAGGGCTGCAAGCGGCGGCGGGCGTCGGCCTTGGACACCCCCTTGAGCGTGGCCAGATAGATCAGGCATGGTTCCAGCGGCATGTCCTGGTACAGTCCACGCTCCTCGGGCATATAGCCGATGCGGTTTTTCTTCTCCTCGGCCATGGGGCCATCCAGAATCGAGACCGTGCCAGCGTCCGGCTGGAAGATGTCCAGCATCAGCCGGATCGATGTGGTCTTGCCGGCGCCGTTCGGGCCCAGCAGGCCGAAAATCTCGCCCTTTTCTACGGCGAAAGAGACATCGGCCACGGCCTGGGTGGCGCCAAAGGCTTTCTTGAGGTGAGAGACTTCAACAGCTTGCATTGCCAAAACGTCCTTTCAAGCAGCCAGCGGCCAGTTGAACTCGGACTGGCAGGTAGGCAATAGCCAGGGCTCGGCTGGCGGCGGCTTGGATTCGTCAAGATCACTATACCATAACTCGGCCAAAAACACATCTGGCAGCAGACCGGGACGGGGACTGGTCAAATGGCCAGGGGGATGGGAGAGCGGAATACCACAGCGGATGGAGAACAGCGGATGGAGAACAGCGGATGGAGAACAGCGGATGGAGAACAGCGGAATACCACAGCGGATGGAGAACAGCGGATGGAGAACAGCGGATGGAACGCGCTATTCGTAGCGGAAGCGCAGCACGCCGACGATGAAGAACACCACGGCCGATGCCAGCATATAGCCGATGGCCGGCAGGATAGCGCCCAAATCTGCGCCGCGCACAGCCAGATCGGTCAGCGCCTGCATGGCCCAGGTCATCGGCAGCACATGGGCCACGGTCTGCATGGTGGGCGGGAACAGCTCCAGCGGCCAGAGGCAGCCGCTGAGCAGGCCCAGGGTCATGCCCAGCATGACGCTCAGCCCGCTGGCCTGGCTCTCGGTCTTGACGAACGCGCCCAGCATGACGCCCATGGCCACCGACGACAGGCCAAAGGCCAGCAACACCGCCATCACGGCCAGCGGCGGCCCCCAGACGATGTTCATCACCAGGGCGCCGAACCCGACCAGCAGCAGCATCTGCACGATGCTGGCGCTGTACTGGCTGGCGACAGTGCCCAGCAGATAGCTGGCCGTGCTGGTGGGCGTGGTCAGCAGGCGCTTCAGGGTGCCGGTGGCTCGCTCGTAAGCCATCATGCCGGCTGTGCCCAGCAGCGGGATGAACACCCAGACCAGCATCTGACCGGCCGTGCCCTGCACCGCGCCGTTGTACTGCTCCTGCTCGTTCTGGACGGCCGCCACCGCGACCAGCCGCTGCGGCGCGCTGGCGAACAGCCCTTGGGCCGCGGCAAGACTGGCGTCGAAGTAGCTTGCGCGCTCGGCGTCGCTGGCGAAGGGCTGGGCCTGCTCGGCCGCCTGTACGCTGCCGCTGGCTGCGGACAGCGCCTGGCTTACCTGGGCCGCGGCAGCCTGGATGGCCTGCTGCGCGGCCAGGCCGTTGGCGTTGGTCGGCTCGAGCTCTAGGTCTAAATCCACCGGTTGGCCGGCCCGCAGGCTGGCTTCGAAGCCGGCCGGGATGGTGAGCAGGGCCGGCGCGTCGCCGTCGTCGAACTGCTGGGCCGCTGCGGTTGCGTCCAGCAGCTCTGGCCGGACGCTCGCGGAGCCGGCCAGAGTCTGCACCAACTCACTGCTCAGCGCGCCGCCGTCCTGGTTCACCACCAGCACCACGATGCGATTGTCGCCTTGTCCGCCCTGGCTGCTGGCGAAGCCGGAGACGATGAGCGCGAAAATCACGGGCAGGACGATAAAGAACAACAGCTCAATTGGGTTGGCGAAGCGAACGAGAAGGTCCTTCCACGCGATACTCAAAATCCTGCGCATGATATCACCTCTGCAAGAAACCCTTGCGGTTGAACAGCACCACCGAAATCAGCAGCAGCACGGCGCCCATCAGCAGCAGCGCGGCGATGTCCGGCGCCAGGTCGGCCAGGTCGCCGCCCCTCGCCAGGGTCGTGAAGCCGTCCATGGCCCAGGCGTTGGGGGTGATCTTGCCCAGCGCGCCCAGCGCGCCGGTCAGCGTGCCGCCGAAGAAGCTGCCGCCCAGGATACCGAAGAGCAGCATCATGGCCATGCCCAGGTTGGCCACCTGGTTGGGCGTTTTGGCCACGGCCGCCAGCAGCAGGCCCCAGCCGGCCGCGCCCACCACAGCCGCCAGCACCAGCGCGACCACGCCCAGCGGATCGCCCCAGCTTAGCCGGAACAGCAGCGCGCTGGCCAGGATCAAAATGAACATCTGGGCCGCGCCCACCAGATAGACGCCAGTGATCTTGCCTACCAGGATCGGCCCGCCGCCGGTGGCGGTGCTCAACATGCGGGCCAGCGTGCCGTCGCGGCGCTCGATCAAAATGCTGCGGCTGCCCAGGCTGACGGTGAACATCAGGAAGACCAGCGCCATGCCCGGCGCTAGCAGCAGCAGGGGATTGAAGGTGTTCGTCTGGCTGGCAGCGCTGTCGGTGCGCTGCACACGGATCAGCGGCTCCGCGGCCAGGCTGGCCTGCTCCTGGCCGATCTGCTGCGCCAGGCGGGGCACGTCCTGCGGCGCGGCCAGGCCGCTGCGCAGCAACTGCTCGATGGCCACCTGCCCGCCCACGCGGCCGGCCTCGACCCGGCCCAGGAAGCCCTGGACGATGGACTCGACGACGCCGGAGCTGATCGGCCGGCCGGGGTTTTTGTAGACCTCGATGGCCACGGCCGTGGCTGCGGCGCTGCTGCCTTCCTGGGGAATGACGCTGGCGGTGAAGCCGGCTGGGATGATTACGGCGGCTACGATCTGGTCGGTCTCGACCGCGCTGCGGGTCGCGGCCACATCAGCCTCGACCCGGGTCGCCAACAGGTCGCTCAGATCAGTCGAGAGGAGCAGTTGCTCCAGCGCGTTGCCCAACTGGCCGCCGTCCTGGTTGACGACGACCACGGGCAGCTTGGTGATGCTGCTGCCGCTGCCGCTGAACGCGCCGGTGATCATGCCCATGCCCAGCGTCAACGCAAAGGGCGCGGCCAGCATCAAGATCAGCGCCGCCCGGTCACGGAACATCAGTCTCAGGTCTTTCCAGCCGATGGTGAGTAGTTTGGTCATGGTGGTTGCTCCGGAGGGGGAGTTGGTAGATTGGTAGATTGGGAAATTGGTCGGGTTGTCGCGCGGAGGGGTGTCGCATGGCCGCACAGACCAATCTACCAATCTACCAATTTTCCATTCCTCAGTCCCGTAATGCCCGCCCCGTGAGGTGCAGGAACACCGCCTCCAAATTCGGCTCCTGGATCTCCACCGAGCGAATTTTGAAGCCGAGCCGGTCGGCTTGGGTGAAGACGGGCGGGATGGCTTCCTGGGCTTCAGGGACCAGGAGGACAAGCTCGTGATCGGCGGCTGTGACCTGGCGCACGTCGGGCAGCGCTTGCAGCGCCTCGACGAAGGGGCCGATCTCCTGGCCTTCGGGCAGGTGCAGGCGCAGCGCGTCCAGTTGGCCGACCATTTGCGTCAGCTCGCGCTGCGTGCCCAGGGCGATCAGCTTGCCGTGGTCGATGATGCCGACGCGGTTGGACAGTTCCTGCGCCTCCTCCATGTAGTGGGTGGTGTAGAGCACCGTCATGCCCTGCTGGTTCAGCGCCTTGACGCTGTCCAGGATGTTGCGCCGGCTCTGCGGGTCGATGCCCACCGTCGGCTCGTCCATGAACAGCAGGCGCGGCTTGTGCAGCAGGCCGACGGCGATGTTGATGCGCCGCTTCATGCCGCCGGAGTAGGTCTTGACGCGCTGCTTGGCCTTGTCAGCCAGACCGACCTCTTCCAACACGTCGGCAACCCGCTGCTTCAGCACGCCGCCGCTCATGCCGTACATGCGGCCCCAGAACAGCAGGTTCTCTGTGGCGTTCAGATCCTCGTAGAGGGCGATGTCCTGCGGCACGATGCCGATGACGCGCTTGACCGCCATGGGATCCTTGGCGACCGAATGGCCGGCGATAATCGCGTCGCCCTCCGTGGGAGCCAGCAGGCAGGAGAGCATGGAGATGGTGGTGGTCTTGCCGGCGCCGTTGGGCCCCAGCAGGCTGAACACCTCACCCTCCTGGATGGTGAAGCTGACGTCGTCGACGGCAGTGAAATCGTTGAACTTCTTGACCAGGTTTTGGGCTTGAAGAATGGGAGGCATAGCAAACTCCTGAACGTATGTCATGCGGAGGGCCGCCGAGGCGTCCCGGCTACCCGTAGCATACAACATTGCGGCCACCAAGGGAAGTGCCGGAAGTCATGTGGGGGTCATGTGACTGGGGGAATACCACAAGCGGATGGAGAACAGCGGATGGGGAGCGGCGGAATACCACAGCGGATGGAGAACAGCGGATGGGGGGCAGCGGAATACCACAGCGGATGGAGAACAACGGATGGAGAATAGCGGATGGAGAACAACGGATGAAGAACAACAGATGAAGAATAGCGGATGGGGAACAGCGGATGGAGAACAGCGGATGGGGAGCGGTGGATGGAGAACAGCGGATGGGGAGTGAGGGAGCGCCGCTGCGCGATTTTTCTCTTGAACTCCACAAGTTGACAGGAATGTGCCGCGTTCGTACAATGGGGAGCGTCTGAGACAATGAGGTCGCGACGCTGCGTATCGGCCTGTCTCAGGCCGATTTTTCGTTTTGACCAACCCAGGTGCCGGGCACTTGGCGTTTGGTAAGCACCTGAGAAGCCTGTGAAGTGCCCGGCGCCTTGTGACCTATCATGCCCACCAACGCCGAACCTTACGTGCTGCACACCTGGCAGCAAAAGCAAACCGACTGGAACGCGCCAACCGTCACCGGCGGCGAGGGCGCGTGGTTTTGGGACGAGAGCGGCCAGCGCTATCTCGACCTGAGCGCCCAGGCCCAGTGCAACCATCTGGGCCAC
This sequence comes from Anaerolineae bacterium, assembly GCA_049294015.1. Lineage (GTDB taxonomy): Bacteria > Chloroflexota > Anaerolineae > JAAEKA01 > JAAEKA01 > JAAEKA01. Next base: position 932 of record JBAQCH010000016.1, on the reverse strand, counting down.
CAGCACCCCGACCTGATCGCAGCCATTCAGCGCCAGGCCGGCGAGCTGTGTTTCATCCACAACGCCTGGGGCGCGCGGCCGCGCGCCGAGTTGGCCCAGCGCATCGTCGAGAAGAGCGGGCTGGACGGCGGCAAGGTCTTCTTCACCACCAGCGGCGCCGAGTCGACCGAGCACGCCATCAAGATGGCCCGCTGGATCACCGGCCGGCATAAGATCATCGGCCGCTACCGCTCCTACCACGGCGCCACCAGCAACGCCATCACCCTCAGCGGCGACAACCGCAACTGGGGCACAGTCGCCGCGCCGGATATGGTGCATGCCCTGCCGCCCTACTGCTACCGCTGCCCCTTCGGCCAGAGCTACCCAGCCTGCAACCTGCGCTGCGCCCAGCACATCGCCGAGCTGATCGAGTGGGAAGGGCCGGAGACGGTGGCTGCCGTGTTCGTCGAGCCGGTGGTGGGCACCAACGGCCTGTTCCACGGCCCCGGCGACTACTGGCGCGAGCTGCGCGCGATCTGCGACCGCTACGGCATCCTGCTGGTGGCCGACGAGGTGATGACCGGCTTTGGCCGCACCGGCGAGTGGTTCGCCTGGCAGCACTGGCCCGACGCCGCGCCGGATATGATGCTGCTGGCCAAGGGGCTGACGGCCGCGCACCTGCCGCTGGGCGCGGTGGCGCTGAACCAGCGCTGCGCTGCCTTCTTCGACGACCATCCGCTGCCCACGGGGCTGACCTATGCGGGGCATCCGCTGTGCTGCGCGGCCGGCGTGGCGGCCATGGATGTCTACGAGCGCGACGGCCTGGTGCAGCGCAGCGCGGAGCTGGGTAGATGGCTGCTGGAGCGGCTGAGCGCCATCGCCGCTCGCCATGCGGTCGTCGGCGACGTGCGCGGGCTGGGCCTGTTCGCCGCGCTGGAGCTGGTGGCCGACCG
>JBAQCH010000015.1:0-4983 GCA_049294015.1 Anaerolineae bacterium | reverse complement strand
GTTGACCAGCGCCTGCTGGGGCGTCAGGTCGCGGCTCAAGGGCTGGCCGGCCACAGCCAGCAGCACGTCGCCCTCGGTCACGTCCAGGCCCAGCGTGCGCAGCGGCGAGTCCGCGCCCTCTTCCCACACGTCACCGCGCACGATGCGCGTGACGCGGTAGCCGCCGGATTCGGCGTCGTAGGCGAAGTCCGCGCCCAAAAAGCCTTGCTCGAAGTCGGGCTCCGGCTTGTAGTCGCCGCCCAGCACGTAGGCGTGCGAGGTGCCCAGCTCGCCCTGCATCTCCCACATCAGGTCTGAGAACTCGCTGCGGCTGGCAACGCGGCCCACCAGCGGCCAGTAGCGGCGATAGACCATCTGCCAGTCCACGCCCGACATATCCTCGGTCCAGAACTGGTCGCGCTGCAAGCGCCAGGCATGGCGGTACATCTGCGCCCATTCGGCCCCGGGCAACACCGGCACCTTGAGCCGGTTCAGGTCCAGCCAGCCGCTCTGCCGGCTGGGGGCCGAGCCGCCCTTGTTGTCCGGCTTATCCCCGGCGCGCAGCACGCGCAGCCGGTTGCCCATGCGGTAGATCAGCGTCTTGGCATCCATGGACACGTCGAAGCTGCTCAGGCCGTCGATTAGCGTGTCCACCTTCTGGTCGCCGAAGTCGTAGACGTCGAGAACGCCTGAGGCTGGCGGGGTGGAGCCGGGCGGCCGCCGGCTGTGCAAGGTGCCCTCGATGGGCCACCACGAGAAGAGCACCTTGCCCTCGATGCCGCGAATCTGCTCGTAGCGCGCATCCTCGACCGGGAAGGCCAGGATCCGGTCGGCGATGCCCTCCAGGTCGATCTGGATGCGCTCCTCTTCCTCGTCCTGCGAACTCTCGCCCTGCGCCGGCTCACCAGCAGCGCCCTCAGCCGCAGGCTCCCCCTGGGCGCCCTCAGCGTGGGTCTCTTCGCCGTCGGGCGCTGTTTCCACGTGCTGGCCAGGTTCGGGGGCATGCACCGCAGCATCCGCCGGATCGTCGTCGCCGTCGTCGCCGTTCTTCTTGTTCTTTTTCTTGCCCGGCGCACGCGGAGTCGGCTCGAAGGGGCTGGGCAGGTCTTTCTGCAACGTCAGCAGGTAGGGCCGCACCCCGCGCGGGAAGTTGAGATCGAAGTGCAGGTTGTCGTAGACTGGGTCGAAATCGCGGGCAGAGAGGAAGTAGAGGTACTTGCCCTCAGGATCCCAGGCCGGCTCCTCGTCGCGCAACACGGATCGGGTTGCTTCATGCGTCGCGCCGCTGTCCACCTCAGCCAGCTTGATGATCGAAGTCTGCTCGCTGTTGGGGTAGCCGTAGGCCAGCCAGTAGCCGTCGGGCGACCAGGCCACGCCGCGCAGGCCGCCGTAGGGGCTGCGATCCAGCACGCGCGCTGTGCCTAGCTCCAAATCGACCAACAGTAACTCGTTGCGATGGTTGGTCAGCGCCACCTGATCGCGCGTGGGCGAGGCCAGCAGATCCATCGGACGGCCGATGTCCAGGCTGCTCAGCCGGCGCGGCGGCTCCGTGCCATCGACGCGCTGCACCTCCAGCGCGTCCTCACCGCCGGCGTCACTGGACAGCACCAGCCGCTCGCCGTCATGCAGCCAGGTGGCCAGACGGTGCTGCACGGCCACAGCAACGCCATCCACCAGCGTCGTCGCCTCGCCGTGCTGGCTGACCGCGCCCTCCCAGTTGGCCATGCTGAAGGCCTGGCCGCGGCTGGTCAATGCAACCGCAAAACCATCGGGATGGATCGCGTAGTGCTGCAAATGGCGCGCCGGATCGGCGAAACGGCGGTTGCGCTGCACCTGCGGGCTGTGCAACTGGATTTCGATCAGCCGCGAGGCGTCCGTGGCCGGGTCGAACACATACAGATCGCCGCCCGCGCTGTAGACGATGCGCCGGCCATCGCTGCTGATATGGCGCAGGTAGTACTCGGTCTGGTGGGTATGGCGCTGCGGGCTGCACTGGGCCAGATCGGTCGCTGTCGCCGGCAGTGAGTAGAGGCTGCCGATGCCCTCCTGGTCGGACAGGAAGTAGATGCGCTCGCCCAGCCACAGCGGCCGCGCCACGTTGCCGGCCAGGCGCAGCCCCGGCCCCTCGTCGCCGTTGCGGGCCGCGCACAATCGCCGCCACCGGCCGTCCCCAGCCTCGTCGATCCAGATGTCGCCGGCCTTGCCGCCGCGATAGCGCTTCCACCAGGAGATGTCGCTGGTGTAGCGGCCGATCACCTGGCCGCCGTTGGGGCCGAAGGAAATGCTGACGGCCGGCCCCACCGGCAAGAGGCGCGGCTCGCCGCCCGCGCGCGCGACGGCATAGAGCGAGGTTTCCCGAAAGGGACTGCCATGGCTGCTGGCGAAGACGATCTCGCCGCCGTCCGGCGTCCAGCCAACCACGCTGGCGTCGCCGCCCAGGAAGGTCAGGCGGGCCGCCTGGCCGCCCAGCGCGGGCATGACAAAGACCTCAGGCGGCCCCTCCTCGCGGCCGGTGAAGGCCAGCCATTGGCCGTCGGGCGACAGCGCAGGCGAGTCGACCTCGCCCAGGTTGGAGGTCAGCCGCCGGGCGACGCCGCCGTCGACGGACACGGTCCACAGGTCATCTTCGCAGACGAATACAACGGTGTCATTGTGAATTGTTGGAAAACGGTAATAGCCAGGGTTAGACATGAGTTTCGAGTGCTTTCGTTATGATTTGGCTTGAAGTATCAAGTTTCAAGTGTCAAGTGTCACGTCTCGCACGCGTTCAGGATTGCGACAAGAGAACACAGTGGCCGAGTGGAGACACAGAGCATCCGAGGAACTACATGACACATGACACTTGGCACGTGACACTTGACACCCGACACACCGTGCGACACGGCTTGCCTCCCCTCACCCAAACACCATCCCACACACCGACACCAGCGACGTGTTGCGCTGATCGGCGGGACACTGGTCATAGGAGATGAGCTGGCCTTCCACATCGCCCAGCAGCTTGAGCATCAGATAGAAGGGGGAAACGCCGCAGACGTTGTTACGGTCCTGCTCGCGGCAGATGGCAGCGAAGAAACCTTCAGCGCTGCCCGCAGCCATCTGCTGCATCAGTTCGTCGTCGGCCGCACGGATGCGAGCGCGGCCAGCCGCGTCGATCTTCGGCCCGCCGAAGGCCGGGCCGACATGCGACAGATCGCCGGAGGCCACTACCAACACCTGCCGGCCGGCGCTCCAGGCTTGCTGCTTCAGCGCTGCCAGAAACGCGGTCAACATCCTATCGCCGGCCGGCTCGCCGCTGCCGTCGAGGAAATCGGCGAAGGAGCCGGTGAGGATAGGCAGCAGGGCCACCGGCCGGCCGGCGCGCATGTGGTGCAGCCAAGTGGCCACCAGCTCCAGCGAGTGTTCGCCCCGATGGCGCAGCTCGCCGCGCAAGGCGCGCTCTGGACCGATGGCCGCAGCCAACGCGTCCACAATCGCCGTGTCAGTGGGCAGCACGCCGTAGGGCGTCGCATAGTTCTGGCGGGTCAGTGTCAGCCGGTCGCCCAGGCTGTAATGGTCGGTGCCCAGCAGGATTACCAGGTCAGCGGCCTGGGCCATGGCGGCCGCCTGCTGCCACACCGCAGCGTATACCGGCCCGCCCCGGTGGTAGTCGATATGCGGGCTGATGACGGCGCGGCCAGCGAGGGGCGGCGCTGAGCGGCTGGCGCCGTTGACCTGGCCCAGGTAGCGGTCGAACAGCCGGCGCAGCCCAGCCGGCTCGGCCGGGTAGGACTGGCCAGCCATGCTCGGTGGGCGGAAGGGCGCAGCGCGGTAGGCGGCCAGCGCGCGATCGTGAGCCTCGGCTGACCGTGCGTTCTCCAGCATGAAGTTCTCGTCCAGCGCATCGACCAACTGCTGCACCAGCCCATCTGGGTATACCAGCCCATAGTCAGCCATCGCTGCCCGGTGCAGGCTGGACAGATCCAGCGTGCCATCCAGCAGGGCCAGCGCCGGGCCGAGTTCGTGGGGCAGGACCATGTAGTTGCCGCTCAGTTGCAGCGGATCGCGCAGCAACAGGGCCGGCTGGCCGCGCTGGATGGTGGGCTGAATGTCGATCGGGCGCAGCTTAGGATGTGGGTAGTTGACGGTTGGTTCGATCATGGGCTGGTAAGCTGGAGCCTGACGCAAACAGGCTGGCCCGGCCTGGGCAGGTCGGGCCAGCCTGGCAAGTCAAGCCGGCGTATCGGCTACACCGGGTTCAGCATGAACTTCTCGAAGGCTTCGGCTGTCCAGGGCAACGCGGGCTTGAAGAAGTGCTCGTAGATGGCTTGGGCGTAAACCCGCACCTCGTACTGGGCGTCAGGCGCCATGCGCAGCTTGAGGAAATGCATCAAGTTGTGCGCATCCACCTTGACGACCCAGGTGTAATAGACGCCGAAGCCGGCCAGGAAGAGACGTGCCTGCTCGCGCGCCACGCCGGCCGCCAGCGCCTGCTGGTAGAGCCGGAAGCCCTCGTCGTAGTGCTTGATCAGCGCGTCGGTCAGCCACTGGCCGTCCTCCAGCAGACCTTCGCTGGCCTGCTTGTTGTCGCTGGACTGGCGGCGCCATTCATCAGGCTGCACAACGTAGAAGTCATCTTCCTCGAAGGGTGTATATCGTCCGGATTGTGCGTTGAAAGAAAACGTCCTGTGCCTTACCCACTGCCACCAGGTCACCACCGGCGCGCGCACGCGGAACTTGAACTCAACCATCTCGAAGGGCGTGGTGTGGCGGTGGCGCAACAGGTAGAAGAGCAGCTTCTTGTCCCTGTCGGGGCCTTTGCTCTCGCCCAAGAATGAGGCACGCGCGGCCGCCACGATGGCGTTGTCGTCGCCCATCACGTCCTGCAGCTCGATCCAGCCTTTATCCAGCACCGCTACGCGCTTGCCGATCAGGTCACTGCTTGCCATTCTATCTCCTTCCGCGCCTGGTTTATGTCATGCTGGGGCCGGTCTCTGACCGTGCCCGTTGGCGGGCACGGTCAGAGAC
>JBAQCH010000014.1:0-17987 GCA_049294015.1 Anaerolineae bacterium | reverse complement strand
CCCCCAACCCCTCTCCCAGGGGGAGAGGGGGGCCGGACTCCCCTCTCCCCCTGGGAGAGGGGTTGGGGGTGAGGGGAGAAGGCCACAAAACGCGCTAACACGGCCTCCAACGCGGCGTAGTGCGGATCGACCCCGCCCAACCGGCTCCAGCGGGCCTCAACCCAGTCGGCCAGCGCAGGCAGGTCGGCAGCCATGGCCGGCTGCAGGCTGACACGGTATTTGCGCTGCCAGTCGAGAGTCGCCAGCGTGTCGCCGCTGAACTCAGCGTCGTCCTTGAGGCGTACGAAGCGGAACAGGCCGTAGTCCTGGACCAGCCGCTGGCGCGGGCCGAGGGCTGCTGCAGACAGGCCGGGAATCGCCTCCCCGGCGGCCAACCCCGCCTCGATCCAACGATCGGAGCGCACAGCGCCGCCGGCTGTCATCTGGTCGACAAAGACCTTGAGCCAGAACAGCGCAGCGCGGTCGACGGCGCCGGAACGTAAGTCGGCGTCGAAGCGGTGCAGGGCAGCGGCCAATTCGGGGTGCATAGCGAACTCCTTCGTGCGCTGAGGGGCTGGCGGAAATGTGCTGGTATTGTAGCGACTGCTGGCAGGGCTGTCAACCGCTGGGACGCGGCAACAAAACGGGCGTCGATGGCCAGGGCAAGCCATCGACGCCCGTCGAGTAGAGGGTTGTATAGAGCAAGGTGCTGCCGGAGGCGATTAAAGTCGCTGTTACAAACAGGTGGCCGTCACGCCAAGTCCAGTGTACCCTTGTGCCCCTCGGCGTAGGCAGCCAGGATCGCCTGGGCCACGGCCTGCGGGGGCATGGCGTTGGCCGGCATCTTGAAGGGCACCTTCTGCCAGAGCGGTGTGTTGACTGCGCCTGGCCTGACCACGGTCACTTTGCGTTTGCGGGCCTCTTTGCGGAAGGCTTCGCCGAAAGCCTCCAAGCCAGCCTTGGCCGCCGCATAGGCGGCCAGTCCAGGCATCTGCATGCGCTCGCTGACCGCGCCCAGGAAGAAGAGATGCGCCTCCGGCGCCAGCAGCGGCAGGCTGTAGTGCGCCGCCAGAAACGCGCCGGTCAGGTTGGCGTCCAGGATGCGCTGCCAGACGGCTGGGGTCATCTCTTCGACCTTGGCGGAGGTGATGTCGCCGGCTGTGTAGATCCACAAGTCGACCTGCTCAACCTCGTAGCCGGCCAGTTGCACGGCCTGCTGTACGTCGTGAGGGCGGGCCACGTCGGCTTCGATCACCAACGGCGTGAGCTGCTCCAGATCGCCGGCCTGCCGGGCTACGGCGATCACCGTCCAGCCCTGGTCAGCCAGCTCGCTCACCAGCGCCCGGCCGATGCCGCCGTTCGCGCCCCAAACCATTGCTGTGCTCATGTGTCTTGGTCCTTCCGTGATGACTTTCAGACTTGACTTTTCTTCCGAGAAAAGTCAAGTCTGGGAGGGCTCCAGGCGGCCGACGGCTGCGTTGGCTGTATCCAGCAGCGCCCATACGTCCCTGTTGGCTGGATAGTCGCGCATGTTGTCAGCGTAGTGGCTCTCCAGCACCTGGCCCTGCTTGTCGATGACCATGATGGCCGGCATGCGGCCAAACTTCAGCAGCTTGACCTCCTGGCCGTAGCGGTCGGCCACGGTGTGATCGGGATCGGGCAGGCCCACAAAGGGGAACTGCTCTTTGGTCCAGAAGCTGGCGAAGGCGCTGCGCTCTTCCGGGCCGACCACGACGATTTCGGTGTCGCGATCGACGAACTGTTGGTAGTCTTGACGCAACTGCGCCATATGCCTGCGGCAGTGCGGTCACATGAAGCCGCGGTTGAAGACCAGGACGACGTTCTTACGGTTCCGGAAATCGGCCAGGCTGACTGGCTTTCCCTGGAAATCGTCCAGCGTGAAGTCAGGAGCGGTGGGGGTGGTTAGGCGTGCCATCGAGAAAAAGTTCCTGTTCTTGGAAAAGGGCGGGCGGCTGTGGGAGCCGGCCCGCCCTGCTTTGCTTTAACGGATCGGTGCGGTGGTCTGCGTCGTGCCGCGTAAGCCGCGCTCAGGCGTATCACGCTGCACGGTTCATACGGTTTTAGTTGCCCGCGGGCACCAGCACCACGTCGATCACGTGGATGATGCCGTTGGAGGTTTCGATGTCGGCAGCTACGACATTGGCGTCGTTGACCTTGACGCTATCGCGCATGGCGGTGATGGCCAGCGGCCGGCCCAGCAGCGTGCTGATGAAGCCACGCTCAGCAACGTCCGCGGCGGTCAGCTTGCCCTCGGCCACATGGTAGAGCAAGATGTTGGTCAGGGCTTCGGTGTCAGCCAGCAGGCTGTCCAGCGTGCCAGCCGGCAGCTTGGCGAAAGCCTCATCGGTGGGGGCGAAGACGGTCAGGGGACCGGCGCCGCGCAGTGCATCTTCCAGCCCGGCAGCCTGTACGGCGGCCAGCAAGGTCGTGAAGTTACCAGCCGCAGCAGCCGTATCAACGATGTCCATCGCCGTGGCCGGCTCTTGAGCAGCGCCCTCGGCCGGCGGCAGGATCACTGCGTCGATGACGTGGATCACGCCATTGGCAGCTTCGATGTCAGTAGCGACGATGGTAGCGTCGTTGATCTTGGCGGTGCCATCCGCCGCCGAGAAGGTAACGGGAGCGCCTTGCAGCGTCTCGACGCTCAGACCATCGGCCACGCTCGCCGCCATCACTTTGCCCGGCAGAACGTGATAGAGCAGGATTTGGCTAAGCGCCTCGGGATCAGCCAACAGGCCCTGGAGCGTCTCGGCTGGAATAGCGGCAAAGGCCTCATCAGTGGGTGCAAAGACAGTGAACGGACCCTCACCGCGCAGCGCTTCCTCCAGGCCAGCAGCTTGCACGGCAGCCACCAACGTGTTGAAGCTGCCAGCCGCCACGGCGGTGTCCACAATGTCCATCATAGGCGCTTCGGAAGCGGCGTCAGCCGGGGGCAGGATGACTGCGTCGATGACGTGGATCACGCCATTTGCGGCTTCGATGTCCGTGGCGATGATCGCTGCGTCGTTGATCATGGCCGTGCCATTCTGAACGGAGAAGGTAACAGGAGCGCCTTGCAGCGTCTCGACGCTGAGGCCGTCAGCCACACTGGCGGCCATTACCTTGCCCGGCAGCACGTGGTAGAGCAAGATCTGGCTCAGGGCCTCAGGGTCAGCCAGCAGGGCGTTCAGCATGTCCGCTGGGATGGCAGCAAAGGCCTCGTCGGTAGGGGCGAAGACGGTGAAGGGGCCGTCGCCCTTCAGGGCATCGACCAGGCCGGCGGCCTGCACAGCCGTGACCAGCGTATTGAAGCTGCCAGCAGCCACGGCGGTATCGACGATGTCCAGCGCGGGAGCAGCGGCCGGCTCAGGCGCTGCGGTTGGCTGGGGTTCAGCCGTCGGCTCAGTAGTCGTCACCATCGGTGCGCAAGCTGCTGCAACCATCAGTACAACCAGGAGCAGGGAAACCAGAAAACCATTCTTCATCTGACATTCTCCTTTTCTGAACAGAAATGTGGGTTTGACCGTCAAAAACTCTACAAAATCTATACTAAACCAATTCACAATCTATAACAGTACGGCGCCTTCCAATCCGAGTCGTCTGTCGCGGCTGAGGAGCAGGCAGGGCCCATCATGGATCACGCATGTCTATTGTGGCAGCCCCGCCAGAAATTCAGCCATCGCGGCCAGGAATGCGTCGGGGCATTCCTCTTGGGGTACATGGCCGCAGTTGGGGATCACTACCAACTCGGCGCCGGGGATCTCGCCGGCCAGCCTGATGCTTTGCTCAGTGGGCACGATGCGGTCATCGTCGCCGGTGATCACCAGCACTGGCACGGCCAGCTCCTCCAGCCGTTGATCCAGGCCCAACGGCCGGCTGGCCTGGGTTAGCTCCCACAGGGCGCGATCCCAGTTCTCGGCCTGCAAGGGCTTGCTATAGTTGGCCCAGATCTCGTCGGTGAAGCGGGCGGGATCGTGCCAGGCGCTCTGGCCGAACTGATAGCCCCAGTCGCGGATGTTGCGCACCAGCAGTGGGCCGATGCGCCGGGCCTGCGGGGTGGTTAACAGGGGCCGGATCCAACCGGGCGATCCACCGCCTTCGTAGATAGCCGCATCTACCAGCACCAGGGCCTGGACGCGCTCTGGATAGCGCAGCGCGGTGTAGGTGGCAATGGTCCCGCCGGCCGAATTGCCCACCAGCACGCCCCGCTCGATGCCCAGCGCATCCATCAGCCCAACGGTCAGGTCGACCTGCGCGTCGGCGGTGTACGGGTTGACGCCGTCGGGGAAGTCGCCTGGCATCGGTCGCTCGGTCAGGCCGAAGGCCGGCCGGTCAAAGGCCACTATGCGGGCATCCTCAGCCAGCGGCTCCATCACCTCCCGCCAGGAGTAGGTGCTGGAGGCAAAGCCGTGCAGCAGCAGCAGGGCGGTATCGCCCTGACCGGCCTCTTTGTAATGCACGTCGACGCCATTGATGTCGACGAACTGGCTGTCGGGGTCGGCCAGTTGCTCTGGCGGTACGACGCCTTCCAGGGCTGGTACAGGCGCCAGCAGCGGCCCGATCAAGACCAGCCCCAGCAGGACTGCCAGCACAATCAGGACTGTTTTGCCAAGCTTCTTCATATATCGGTCTCCGGTGTGGTTGCGGCGCCTCTGGAATGCCAGAAAAGACATTTCTTCGGAAGAAATGTCTTTTCTGAATCCGCCTTCGGACGCTGGCTGCTAGCGCGCCCTATCCTCGACCTGTTGCAAGAGCGCCAGGGTGGCTGCGATGGTCTGCGCCTGCTGCTCCTCGCGGCTAATGGTGGCCACGTCGGCGTCCGATTGCGGGCCGTACCAGCCGAACTGGGCGTGGTTGCCGCCCTCGATGGGCGTCCACTTGGTGTTGGACGGCAGCAGCGCGCGCGAGCTTTCAAACGCTTCCCAGTTGAGCACGGCATCGGCGGTGCCGTAGACCGAAGACACGGCCAGATCAGCCCGGGCGGACAGGTCAGCGCTGCCAGCCGGGTAGGCAGCCCAGAACACCAGGCCGTCGACGGCGTCGGGGTTGTCGTGGGTGAACGTCGCCGCCATGGCTCCGCCCAGCGAATGGCCGCCGATGGCCCAACGCTCGACCTGCGGGAAGGCTGCGATGACATCGGCCGCCCGGCCGCTGCCGAAAACGGCCAGGTTGAACGGCATGGGCACGATCACCACCGGATAGCCCTGCTCGGCGATAGCCCGCGCGGTCGGAGCGTATGAGCGGGGATCCACCCGGCCGCCAGGGTAGAAGATGAAGCCGGTGTTGCGACTCTCGCCGGTGGGCTGGAAGGTGTACCAGGGTTCGGTCGTCACCTGCACCGCGGCGTCGGATTCGAGTGCAGCCAACGCCTCGGGCATCGGCCCCAGGGGCGTATAGGCCCAATCGACAAACGCTGCCGCCGCCAGCAGCAAAACAACCAGCAAGGCCAGAAGGATCTTTTTCCAGGTGTTCATGGATAATTCTGTCTCCGATTCCTGTAGGACTTAACAGATACTAAACAACTATACTCCAGAAACTTGATTTGTCAAAGTTTTGCATAGGTTTGGGGAACGCGATCGAGAGTTCAGCGCCTCACCTGGCGCTGGGCGCATGACAGTCAATGAAAACGGGCGGACTCGGTCGGAGACCGGCCGAGCGGCTTGGAGTGCTGCCTGCCTGAGCACGCTACCAAGCTGCGGTACCGTTGTTCCGATCTGTGTTGATCTGTGTGAATCTGCGTCCTTTCCCCCGGTTGCAAGATCGCCGCGAACGCCGCGGATTGGCGTAAGCCGCGCGGCGGGGTACAATACCACGGCTATGACCAGTGAACCTACCACCGTCGACAAGCTGCGCGCCCTACCCTGGAGCATCGCCTCCAACGCCGCGTTGGCCGTCTATCTACAACTGACTTTCTTCGGCTCGGTCTTTGTGTTGTTCCTCAACAGCCTGGGCCTGGACACGGCGCAGATCGGCTTTCTGCTGTCCTTGTTGCCCTTCACTGGCATCCTGGCCCTGGTGCTCGCGCCTCCCATCGCCCGGGCCGGTTACAAGCGTACCTGGCTGACCTTCTTTGGCCTGCGCACCTTTGTCACCGCGTTCCTGCTGCTGACGCCGCTGGTGGTGAACAGCCGCGGCCCCGAAGCTGCCATGGCCTTTATCACCGGGGTGGTGGCGTTATACGCCCTGGTACGCACAGTCGGCGTCACGGCCAGCTTTCCCTGGATCCAGGAGTACGTCCCCAACTCGCTGCGCGGCAAGTACACGGCCAGCAACAACTTCTTCTCCACTCTCTTCGGCTTCCTGGCGGTGACGCTGGCCAGCCTGGTGCTGGCGCGCACGGTCGGCCTGACCGGCTACATGGTCCTGATCGCAATCGGTGTCATCTTTGGCTTCATCTCGGTGGCCCTGGCCATTCCTATCCCCGGCGGCGCGCCGCTCAAGGCAGACAAAGCGGAAGCGGCGCCACAGCGCAACATCAAGGACGCCTTGCGCGATAGCCACATGCTGCGCTATCTGGTGGGAGTAGGGCTGTTTACGCTGGCCACAGTGCCGCTGGGATCCTTCTTACCGCTGTACATGCAGAGCCAGGTCGGCTTGCCCGCTTCACAGGTCGTGCTCTTGCAGACGGGCGTCATGGCCGGCGCGCTGGTTTCCAGCTACTTCTGGGGTTGGGCCGCCGACCGCTACGGCGGCCGGCCGGTGACGCTCTACGGCCTGGCCTTTCGCGCGGCCTTGCCGGTATGCTGGATGCTGCTGCCTGGTCTGGGGAGCGCGGCCCTGCCGGCAGCCATCGGCATTGCGGCGCTGCAGGGCTTTGCCGACGTCGGCTGGCAGGTGGGCGCCACCCGGCTGCTGTACGTCAGCATCGTGCCGACGGCCAAACGCAACGACTACCTGGCGGTCTATTGGGCCTGGCTCGGCCTGACCGGCGGCATCAGCCAGTTGGTCGGCGGCCGGCTGCTGACTGTCACCCAGGATCTGTCAGGCGCGCTGGCCGGCATCCCCATCGACCCCTATACGCCCCTGTTCCTGCTGGGCATCGTCCTGCCCATCGCGGCTATTTTCGTGATGCAACACCTGCGCGACGACGCCACGGTGGGCATGGGCGGCTTTGCCGGTATGTTCTTGCGGGGCAACCCGTTTCTGGGGTTGGAGGCAGTCGTGCGCTTCCATCTGGCCAAGGACGAAGACTCAGCCGTGCGCATGACCGAACGGCTCGGCGCGTCCAAGAGCCCGCTGACCGTGGAGGAGCTGCTAGGCGCCATGGACGATCCGCGCTTCAACGTGCGCATCGAGGCGGTGATCGCAGCGGCGCGTCACAGGCCTGATCCCCGGCTGATCGACGCGTTGATCGAGGTGTTGAACGGCCCGGAGCCCGCGCTGAGCACGGTGGCGGCCTGGGCGCTGGGGCGTATGGGCGACGCACGCGCCGTCGAGGCGCTGCGCGCGGCCGCACACGGCGCCAAATATCGATCGGTGCGGGCCCATAGCGTTCGTTCCCTGGGCGTTTTGGGTGACGTGGACAGCGTGGCGTTCCATCTGGAGGCGATAGCCCAAGAGCCTGACGTGGGCATGCAGTTGGCCTATTCGTCGGTCTTGGGCCGCATGCAGGTCGTCGAAGCTACCGAGCGGTTGCTGGCGTTGCTGGCCAGCAGCCCTAGCCGCAGCTCGCGCCGCGAGATGGCGCTGGCCGTGGCGCGGCTGGTGGGGGAGGAGAACAACTTCGTGTCGCTGCTGCGCCAATGCGATCAAGAGGCAGGCACCCCCCTGGCACAAGCCGCGCTGGCGCTGCGCAAGCGGCTAGACAAGGGAGAGAGCGGCGTCAGCCCGGCCGGACCTGCGTTGGACCTGTGCGCGCAAACGTTGGCCAGGCTGGAGCTAGAGCAGGGCATCGAGCAGCTTGCCGAAGCCATCGGCTTGCTGCCGGCTGACGGCCAGGCGCCCCACGTGCTGGCCATCGTGCAGGAGGCGGCGCGGCGCATGGAGCAGTTTGGCGTGCAGCGCATGGAGTACCCGATTTTGGCGCTGCACGTGCTGATGGTGGCGTGGGAGGCGTGAGCTTCATCCCAACAGCAAATTCTCCTCGGGATAGCTGATCGGCTGCGGCGGCGATTGGCGGGCCACGGCCAGCACGATGGTCAACGCGCCCAGCCGCCCCCAGAACATCATGGCCATGATGAGCAGCCGGCCAAACCAGTTGAACTCGTTCATCGGCGCTGTGCTCAGCCCGGTGGTGGCGAAGGCGGAAACCATGGTGAAGAGGGCGTCGTCCAGGGTCACTGTCTGCGTCATCAACAACAGCCAGGTGGTCACAGCGAGTAGGATGAACGATACCGTCAACACCGCCAGCGCCCGCTGGATCGCCATCGGCGAGATGCTGCGCATGCCGACCTTGGCCTGGGGCAGGCCCCGGGTGTAGCTCCACATAGCCAGCACCAGGATGGCCAGCGTGCCGGTGGTGATGCCGCCGCCCATGGACGCCGGGCCGGTGCCCACGAACATCAGGCCGGTGATCAGCCACTGGCTGGCCGGGCTGAGCTGCGAGAAGTCGGACAGCACTGAAAACCCAGCCGTGCGGGCCGAGACGGACTGAAACACTGCCTGGTCCAAACTGGCATACCAGGGCTGCCCGCTCATCAACCCTCCCGATCGGTGCTCAGCCATGATCAGTCCAACGGCGCCTCCCAGGATCAGAACAGACGACGTAATCAGCGTCACGCGGGTGTGCAGGCTCCAGCGGCCGCGGCGGAAGAGCAGATCACCCCAAACCGGGATGCCCAAGCCGCCAGCCACGATCAGCGTGCCCAGGATCGCCAGCGTGAAGGTGTCGGTGGGGATGCCAGCAAAGCCCGGCGTGCCGGTCCACAGGTCGAAGCCGGCGTTGCAGAAAGCCGAGACAGCGTGGAAAATACCGTACCACAGCGCTTTGGACGGCCCCAGCAGCGGCGCCCAGTTGATCCACAGCAACAACGCACCGATTCCCTCGATCACAAGGATGCCCCTGACCGTCCGGCCAGCGATTCTGACCACGGCCCGCGGCAGGCTGAGCCCCAGGGAATCCTGCAAGGCCAGCCGGTCAGCCAGCGAGACCTTACGGCCCAAGGCTAGCAGCATGAAGACGGCCAGCATCATGAAGCCTACCCCCCCTGCCTGGATCAAGAGCATCAACACCAACTGGCCGAAGAAGGTGAGATCCTGGCTGGGGGTGATAACCGACAGGCCGGTCACGCTGGCGGCCGACACGGCGGTGAAGCTGGCCTGAGCGAAGCTGAGCGGGCCGGTTGTTGCCACAGGCGGCAGCATCAACGCCAGCGTGCCCACGGCTACCACCGCTGCCAAGCCTTCGACCAGCCGCAGCGCTGACGGCGCGGCATAGGTCAGCCGAAGCTGACGCCTGCGCAAACGCTGTGGCAGGAGCGGGCGTAACATGGCTAGAAGAACTCAGACAGGCTGGCAATTCGTTCGTTGCTGCCCAGCACGGCCAGTTTATCGGCCGGCTCGAACGTGTAGTCGGCCAGCGGGGCGATAATCAGCTCACCGCGGTGCTCGACTGCAACGACCGTCACACCAAAGCGCTGGCGCAGGTCCAACTCGCGCAGCGTGCGGCCGACGAAGCTGGCCGGCACCTTGAGCTCGGTGATGCTGTAGCGCTCCCCCATGGCGATCTGGTCGATCAACAGCGGCATAGTCAGGCTGTAGGCCAGGCGGTAGGCCGAGTCCTGCTCCGGCAGGATCACCTCGTCGGCTCCGATAGCCAGCAGAGCGACGCGCTGTTTTTGGTTCTGCGCCTTGCAGATGATGCGCCGCACGCCCAGGTTCTTGAGCGCCAGCGTTGTCATCATATTGTTCTCCAGGCTGGATCCGATGGCCACCACCACGATGTCGAAGGAGGCGATGTCCACCGCACGCAGCGCATCCTCATCGGTGGTGTCCATGGCCACCACCTGGGTCAGCTCGTCGGCCAGGCTCTGCACCAGCTCGCGGTTGCGATCGATGCCCAGCACCGTGTGGCCTCGCTCCACCAGCTTGTGGGAGAGGTTGGAGCCAAAACGCCCCAGGCCGATGACGGCGAACTCCTGTTTCTGCTTCTTGCGCGGCATGGGTACCCTCATAAGGATTGAAGTCTAACGCTACGCTCTGGCCTGTAGCCGGCAGTTGCGATGGCGATTTCTATTGTACACAGGCCGATCGATGCGGCAATTTCAGCCCGGGATGCCGGGCGCCTGGCTCTGCGTTTGTCAGGGTATGCGTTGGGTCGACTCAAGCTGTGAATCGGTCGTAAGCGCCCGCGCCTGGAAGTTGCATTCGGTTGATATTTGGGCGCGCGGCCCATTTCGTGGCATGATGGGAGGCGCCGCTGGCAGACCATGGTCTGCTCACAGATGACACGGATCTGAGGAGGAACCTGATGACTGCAAGTCTTCTTCATCCCGCCCCTTTGGCTGAAACCGTTGCCGATCTGCGCAGCGGCCAGATCGACCTGCACCGCTACATCGACGCCGTCTGCGACCGCATCGAGCAGGTCGATCCTGTGATCGAGGCGCTGCTGGCCGAGCCAGACCGCCGCGGCCGGCTGCACAATGAGGCGACTGCGCTGGCCGCTGTCTGGCCTGATCCCGCCGGCCGGCCGCCGCTCTTCGGCGCGCTGCTGGCGGTCAAGGACATCTTCCATGCCGACGGCTTCACGACGCGCGCAGGCTCCACCGTGCCGCCGGATCTGTTCGCCGGGCCGGAGGCAGCCTGCGTGGCCCGGCTGCGCCAGGCCGGCGCGTTGGTGCTGGGCAAGGCCGTCACCACCGAGTTCGCCTATTTCGAGCCGGGGCCGACGCGCAACCCGCACAACCTTGCCCACACCCCCGGCGGCTCCAGCAGCGGCTCGGCCGCGGCCGTGGCGGCCGGCCTGGCGCCGCTGGCCCTGGGTACTCAGACCATCGGCTCGGTGATCCGGCCGGCGGCCTTCTGCGGCGTGGTCGGCTTCAAGCCCAGCCTGGGACGCATCGATCCCAGCGGGCTGGTCTTCTTTTCCCGCACGCTGGACCAGGTGGGGCTGTTCACCCAGGACGTGGCGGGGATGGCGCTGGCCGCGGCGGTGGTCTGCAACGACTGGCGCGACCTGCCCGCGCCTGGCCGGCTGTCGGTGCTGGGCGTACCAACTGGCCCCTACCTGGAGCAGGCTGAGCCGGCCGCGCTGCGCGCCTTCTGGCAGCAGATGGGACGGCTGGCCGCGGCCGGAGTGACGGTTCAGGAGGTTCCCGCCCTGGAGGCCATCGATCAGCTCAACAGCCTGCACCGTCGCCTGGTCTTCGCCGAGTTTGCCCAGGAGCATAGCGAGATCTACGCCCGTCACGCGACCTTGTATCGCCCCCGCACCGCGCAGATCGTCGAGATCGGCAAGAGCATCTCCACCGACGAGCTGGCCGCGCTGCGGGGCAACAGCGTCGCGTTGCGCCGGGAGCTGGAGGGGCAGATGGACGACGCGGGCATCGACCTGTGGGCCAGCCCGGCCGCGCGCGGCCCGGCGCCCGAGGGCCTGCACGCCACCGGCGATCCGGCTATGAACCTGCCCTGGACGCACGCCGGGCTGCCGTCGATCACGCTGCCGGCCGGCCGGGCTGGGAATGGGTTGCCGCTGGGATTACAATTGGTGGGACGGTTCGGGGAGGATGAGGCGCTGCTGGGTTGGGCGCAGCGCGTCACGTTGTTAACGTGACCTACGAGGGCCCTTGGCGCTGCTGGGCCATGTCGTCCAGCGAGGCGCCCTCGCTGGACTCGGCCAGGTCATCGCGCACGCGGGTGGCGAAAGGGATGCCGGTGCGGTAGGCGGCGGAGGATAGGGCATGGGCCGTGACGGGGCCGGCCAGCAGCAGGAATGCGATGAGCACCAGCCCTTTGGCCTGGCCTTCGGGCAGCCAGGCCGCAGCGGCGATCAGCAACAGCACCACGCCGAACACGCCGACCTTGCCGGTGGTATGCAGCCGCGTGTACACATCCGGCATACGTGTTACGCCCAGGATGCCCAGCACCGTGAACGTAGCGCCGATGACCACGGCGACGATGGCGATCAGTTGAAGGATGGTGTCCATGAGGCCTCACATGACTAGGTGACAAGGTGACTGGGTGACAAGGTGACTGAACTATCCACCAACCGACTGATCTACCAATTTACCAATCTACCAATCTACCAATCTGCCAATCTACCAATCTACCAATCTACCAATCTACCCCCTTGTCTACCTGTTCCTTGTCTACTTGTCTACCTCGCTAAAACATCTGTTCGTCCGCGATGTATTTGGCCAGGGCGATGGTGGAAATGAAGCCGAGGGCGGCCAGGCCCAAGGCCACGTCGATGAAGATACTGTCACGGTTGATCAGAGCGAGAATCACAAGGACGCCCAGAGTTAGCGTGGTGACCAGATCGACGCCAATCAGCCGGTCGACGATATTCTCGCCCCGCCACACGCGCAGCAAGGCAACCGCGATCAGGGCAACGTAGATGATCAGCGCTGCGTAGAGGACGATTTCGAGGAGTGTTGATAGCATGGGCATTCAGGTGGCAGGTGGCAGGTGGCAGGTGGCAGGTGGCACCGTCGGACTTGCAACGTGCAACCTGCAACTTGCAACTTCTTACTCCTCCGGCAAAATCTTCGCCAGCAGGTCGCGCCGTTGGCGCTGAAGCTCGAAGTAGGCTTCGTCGGGCATGGAGACATCCAGCGTGTGCGTGTACATCACGCCATGCTCGCCGATCTCCATCACCATCGCGCCTGGTGAGAGCGATATGGCGTGCGAGCTGAGCGCAGTCGCCAATTCCGACTCGGTGCCGGAGGGGATGGCGATGACCGCAGGATGGATGGGCAGCTTGGGATCTAACACAATACGTGCGACCTGCAGCCCGCCCGCGACGAAGTCCTTAGCCACCACAAAGCTGTAGCGCAGCAGCGCCCACAGCACGGCCGGAATACGCCGCGTCTGCACGCGATAGGGATCGGGATGCAACAGCGCGGTCAACCCCAGCGCAATCAGCAACCCTACCACCAGGTTGCTCAGCTCCAGGTTCGACGTGAGGGCCAGATAGACCAGCCAAAGGACGATGATCATCCAGAGTTGCATAGGTTGCTCGATAGGAGTGTCAGAGTGTCAGGTGTCAAGTGTCAGAGTGTCAGGTGTCAGAGTGTCAGGTGGGGTGTCCGGCACTTAACGCTTGACACTTTGACACTAATTCCCTAGCACGGCCGCAATGTACGGCGCCGGATCGCCCAGCCATTGGCTGACGGCTGTGGCCAGGCTGACCAGCGGCTCGGCCCAAATACCCAACAGCAGCGCGCCGGCGATGAGCAGGGCGGGGGCCAGCAGGCGATCGCCGCCGGGCTTGGCCTTGATCTCGGCAGCGTCGTAGGTGGTTGAGCCGTAGCTGAAGCCGACGACCGGCTGCCACCAGATGCGCATGAACGCGCGCGTGACGTAGATCAACGTGAAGATGCTGGCCAGCCCCAGCAACAACAGAGACCACCACTGCTCGGCCTGGATGCCGCTCTGGAACAGCGTCAGCTTGCTGATGAAGCCGTTGGTCGGCGGGATGCCAGCCAGCGCCAGGCCGCCTACCAGAAAGAGCGCACCCGCGCCGGGCATATACTTGCCCAGCCCCTGCACCACCTCGAAGGACGCGGTCTTGACCGGCGCGCGGCTGGCCACCACGCCGGCCAGCATCAGCATAGCCGCTTTGACTATGCTGTGGTTGACCGTGAAGATCACGGCCGCAGCCAGCGCCAGCGGCGTGCCCCAGCCGATGGCCACCAGGATGAAGCCGACCTGGGCCAGGGTGGAGTAGGCCAGCATGCGCTTGGCGTTGTGGGTGCCGATCGCGCCCAACCCGCCATAGACCACACCGACGATGCCCAGCGTCACCAAAAGCGCGCCAATGGTTGGCGCCTGCGCCACGAACAGCAGCGTGGTCATGCGCAGGAAGCCATAGACGCCCAGCTTGACCACCACCGAGGAGAGCATCGCGCTGACCGGCGTCGTGGCGGCGGCGTGGAAGTCGGGCTGCCAGAAGTGGAAAGGGAAGACCGCGCTCTTGATCATGAACGTGACCAGCAGGAAGGCGATACCAATACCCAGCAGCGGTTGCGCCGCATCGGCGGCGATGCGCACGGCCAGATCGGCCATGTTCAGCGTGCCATAGGAGACATACAGCACCCCGACGGCCAGCAGCAGCGTGGCCGAGGCCAGCAAGCTGATGTAGAAATACTTCAGCGCTGCCTCGGCGCCGTAGGGGTCATCCGAGATCGCGGTCAGGATCGCGCCGGAGAAGACCAGCAGCTCGGCAAAGACGAACAGGTTGAACAGGTCGCCGGTCAGGAACGCGCCGCTGAGGCCGGTAGTCAGCGTCAGAAATAGCACGTAGAAGGCCGGGTAACCGATGACCTTGTCCTTGCTGCCCATGGCGTAGATTACGCCCATCAACAGCACCAGTTGGGCCATGACCGTCATGGTGGCTGACAGCAGGTCGCCGACCATGACGATGCCGAAGGGCGCCTGCCAGCCGCCCAGAGCGTAGACCAGCGGCTCGCCGCCGCGCCAGACCTGCGCCAGCAGCAGCAGGCTGGTCGTCAGCGCCGTCACCATGACGCCCAGCGCCCAGCCAGCCTGCCAGCGCGGCCGTGCGCGCAGCAGCAGCGCGACCGGCGCGCCGGCCAAGGGAATGAGAATCGGCAGGAGGACGAGGGTATCGTTCATAGTCGGGTGGTGAACGGTGAACGGTAAACGGTAAACGGTGAACGGTGATCGGTGATCAGTTCAGAAGTTCTGACACCTGGTTTCCGATCACCGTTTACCGTTTACCTAATTGCGCAAGCCTGTCACTTCGTCCAGATCGCTGGTCTTGTAGCGGGCTGAGACGATGTAGAGCATGGACAGCACCAGGGCCAGGCCGCCCATGCTGATCACGATGGCGGTCAGCACCAGGGCCTGCGGCAAGGCGTCGCTGCGCTGGCCGACGGTTTCAGTATAAGCGGCCACCAGTCCGTTGTACACGCCGGTGCTGAGCAAAAACAGGTTGATGGCGTTGCCCAGCAGGATGATGCCGATGGCCGAGCGAATCGCGTTGCGCCGCAGCAGTTGAAAGATCGCGACGCCAAATAGGGCGCCGACGGCGAGAGCGGTTAGGAGTTCCATGTTGGTTGGTAGATTGGTAGATTGGTGGATTGGTAGATTGGTGGATTGGTAGGTTGTCCGTTGGTAGATCGGTGGCGACAGTCTGGTGGATGGCCCGATTCTGGGCAAGGGCGCTGTCTGACCAATTTACCAATTTACCAATCTACCAATCTACCCTTCACCCGGATGCCCCAGCGTGTCCAACATCAACGAGGCGCTGCCCAGCACGGCCAGGCAGATGGAAACCTCGAAGAGGAAGGCGCTGCTGAGATAGAAGCCGGCCGGCAAAGGCAGGCCGATCAGCTTGCCGAAATCCACCGGCGCCAGCAGGTTGCCGGTCATCAGGGCCGCCACCGACCCTGTGCCGATGGCCAGCAGCAGGCCGATGGCGATCAGCCGGTTGGGCCGCAGCCAGCCCAGCCGGCGTTTGGTGGCCTCGTAGCCAAAGATCACGTACAAAAAGGCAACGGCCAGGCTGATGATCACGCCGGCCGTGAAGCCGTCGCCCGGCTGGTCGTGGCCGTACATCATGTGAGTCACCGCGATGACCATGGCCAGCGGCAGCACGGCGTAGGCCAGCGCGTGGACGAAGGGCGAGGTGGGCTGGCCGCCGATGCCGGTCGTCGGCAGGATGCGGGCCAGGGCCGGCGGCGGTTTCGCCACCTGGTCGCCGGCCGTCCTGGAGGCATAGCGCAGCAGCGTGTAGATCCCCAGGCCAGCCAGGGCGAAGACGGTGATCTCCAGCAGGGTGTCGAAGGCGCGAAAATCGACCACGATCGCGCCCACGATGTCTTTGGCGCCCGTCAGTGTCTTGGCGTTGGCCTCGTAGTAGGGAGTGGGCACGCTGACGCGCGGCCGGGTCAGCAAAGCTGTCAAGGTGACGAAGGCCACCGCCAAGCCCGCGCCGGCCGCCAGGATGGCGTCGCGCGCCAGGCTCGCCTTGCTCTGGGCGAAGGTCAGCGCGTTGGCCCGATAGCGCTCCTTGCGCGGCAGGCGCGTTAGCGCCAGCACCAGGATCACCGTCGCCAGGATGTCCACCACCACCTGCACCAGGGCCACATCTGGCGCTGGCTCCAAGACCATCAGCAGGGCCATGCCCAGGCCAGCCGCCGCCATGGCGATCACCGCCACGAAGTCACGCTGCAGCAAGATACTGGCGATGGCTGAACCGACGACGATCAGAATGGCCAACACGCGCAGGACCGCCACCTCGCCCTCGAAACCCAGCACGGGCAGCGTGAGTATGTAGTCTGCGCGCCACAGCGGAGTGCGGCTCAAGCCGGCCGCAGCCGCCAACAGCAGCAGCATACTGCCCAGCATGATCGACAGATACGTGCGCAGCTTGCCGCTTTGCAGGCGCGTGGCCCAGTGGGCCAGGCGGTCAATGCCGGCCAGCAGACCGACGTAGATATCCTGGAAGCCGACGCGGTCGCTCCTGCCCAGCAAAATGGCCCGCACCCGCGTCCGAAAGGTGAAGATCAACAGACCGGCGCTGATGGCGATGGCCGACAGCAACAGCGGCACGTTCAGGCCGGTCCACAGCGCCAGCGACACCTTGACCTTGTCGCCGTAGGCTGCCTGCGCGGCGTTGGCCAGAAAGTCGGCCATGAACTGCGGCTCAGGCCCCAAGCCCAGCAGCAGCGACAGCCCGGCCGGAATCGCTGGCGCCAGCCACATGCCGCGCGGCGCCTCGTGGGCGTGGATCGAGCGGTCGCGCGGCTGGCCCAGGAAAGTATCCCAGACCAACAGACCGGCCTGGGCCAGCAGCAGCGCGCCGGCCGCCACCGACAGCAGCGCCATCACGTTGCCCACCGACTGCGGCAGGTCAGGATGGGTCGCCGTGACCAGCAGGGTCTCCTTGGCCAGGAAGCCAAACAGGGGCGGTAGGCCGGCCATGGACAGGCCGGCCACCGCAGCCACGACGAAGGTGGCCGGCATGGCCTTGCGCAGCCCACCCAGCCGGCGCAGGTCGCGCGTGCCCGTTTCGTGGTCGACGATGCCGGCCACCATGAACAGGGCGCTCTTGTACAGCGCATGAGCCAGCACTGCGATCACCAGCGCCTTGAAGGCCTCGGAGATGTCCTGGCCGATCAAAGCCATCATCACCCCCAATTGGCTGATCGTTGAATAAGCCAGCAGCGCCTTGAGGTCGGTTTGTTTCAGGCCCAGGTACGCGCCGATCAGCATGGTGGCCATGCCAAAGCCGGTCAGCAGCGAGAACCACAGATCGGTGCCGCCCAAGGCCGGGTTCAGCCGCGCCATCAGGAAAATGCCGGCCTTGACCATGGTGGCCGAGTGCAGATAGGCGCTGGCCGGCGTAGGCGCGGACATGGCGCGCGGCAGCCAGATGTGGGCCGGGAACTGGGCGCTCTTGGTGAAGGCGCCGAAGGCCACCAGCAGCAGCATGACCGGGTAGATCGCGCTGCTACGCAGGGCGTCGCCGCTACTGAGGATGTCTGCGAACTGGGTGCTGCCCGTGACCGTGCTGACCATCAACAGGCCGGCCAGCAGGGCGATGCCGCCGCCGCCGGTGATGAACAGCGCCTGAAAGCCGCCCCGCCGTGCGGCTTCGTCCTTAGTCTTGTAGGCTACCAGCAGGAAAGAGGTGATGCTGGTGCCCTCCCAGAAGATGAAGAGGGTGATCACGTCGCCCGCCATCACCACGCCTAGCATGGAGGCCATAAAGAGCAGCAGGTAGGTCAGGAAGCGGGCGTGCCCCTCACCCCTGCCCTCTCCCAGGGGGAGAGGGAGTTCTGGCCCCTCACCCCTGCCCTCTCCCAGGGGGAGAGGGAGTTCTGGCCCCTCACCCCGGCCCTCTCCCAGGGGGAGAGGGAGGTCCCGCCCCCTCTCCCCCTGGG
>JBAQCH010000013.1:0-19778 GCA_049294015.1 Anaerolineae bacterium | reverse complement strand
GTCCACGGCCGAGGCGACCGGCGAGGCCATCGCCGGCGTCGACTTGATTGTGGCCGGCGCGCCGCTGTTGGGCTTCAACCTGCCCACCGAGGCCATGCTCAAGGGCATGGCCACCAACGTCGCCAAGGATCCCACCCCGCCCGACCTGTCGCATCCGTCGATGCGCGCCTGGCTGGAGACCGTGCCGGCCGGCCGCGGCCTGGCCGCGACCTTCGAGACGCGCATCTGGTGGTCGCCGGGCAGCGCGGCCAAGGCGATCCTCAAGCGTCTGGAGGCGCTGGGCTATCGCCCGGCCGGCAAGGGTGAGCGCTTCATCGTCGAGGGCAAGTATGGCCCGCTGCGCGCCGGCGAGCTGGAGCGGGCCAAAGCCTGGGGCGCCGAGCTGGCCCGAGCGATGGCTGGCGCCGGACAATAACGGTCGAGAAGATGAGCAAGGTGGACAATCAAACCAGGGTGTTGACCCTGCGCGTTCTGCTCCTCTCGTTCTTGTTCGTCGTGGTCGGGCCCTTCCTGCCGCTGCTAATCTCGCAGCAGTGGGACTGGTGGCAGGCCTGGGTCTACGCCGTTGTCTCCATCGTCGGCTTTGTCATCAGCCGGGCGCTGGCTGCGCGGCGTCACCCCGACCTCTTGGCCGAGCGCGCCCGCAGCCTGCAAACGCGGGAGAACGCCAAGCCGTGGGACAAAACCCTGGCGCCGATCGTAGCCCTTGGAGGCAGTCTGGTTGCGCTGGCCGCTGGATTGGACGCGCGCTACGGCTGGTCAGCGGGCTTCGGCTTGCCAGTCGAGCTGCTGGCCTTGGCCGTGCTGGTGGCCGGCTATGCCCTGGGATCGTACGCCTTGATCGAGAACGCCTACTTCTCCGGCGTGGTGCGCATTCAGGCCGACCGCGGCCAGCACGTGGTCTCCAGCGGCCCCTATCGCTGGCTGCGCCATCCTGGCTACGCTGGTACGCTGCTGGCCTATCTGGCCACGCCGTTCTTGCTCGACTCGGCGTGGGCGCTGCTGCCGGCGCTGTTCCTGGCTGCGGTGTTGATCCTCCGCACGCGGCTGGAGGATCAAACCCTGCAGGCCGAGCTGGACGGCTATCGCGACTACGCCCAGCGGGTGCGCTATCGTCTGCTGCCTGGGGTGTGGTAGCCAGAGCGCAAATTGCCCAGAAAATACGAGTGGTTTTTGCTTGAAAATCCAAACTTGACATTTAGCTTTTCAAGAATAAGATACAAGTATGTTGATTCCGCGACCCAAAGTACTCGCTCAGATTGATCACGCGTTGACCGTTCAGCCTATCACCGCTTTGTTGGGGCCGCGCCAATGCGGTAAGACGACTGTGGCCAGGATGATCGGTCAGCGCCAACCCGCCACCTACTTCGATCTGGAGAATCCGGTGGATGTGCGCCGGCTCTCCGCGCCGCTGACCGTGCTGGAAGCTCTGTCGGGCCTGGTAATCATCGACGAAGTGCAGCGCCAACCCGAGCTGTTCGAGTTGCTGCGGGTATTGGTAGATCGGCCAGACAATGCCAGCCACTTTCTGCTGCTAGGTTCGGCCTCACCCCAGCTTGTTCGTGGCGTGTCGGAGTCGCTCGCTGGTCGCATCGGCTTCATCGATCTCTCTGGTTTCGACCTGACCGAAGCGGACACCTATGCGCGTGACCGGCTTTGGCTGCGCGGTGGGTTTCCAAGAGCCTTTCTGGCCGATGATGACGCAGCCAGCATGGCCTGGCGCCAGGATTTCATGCGCACCTTCCTGGAGCGGGACATTCCTCAACTCGGCATCACGATTCCGGCCGAGACCTTGCGGCGCTTTTGGACGATGGTGGCGCACTACCACGGACAACTCTGGAACGCCGCTGAGTTCGCCCGGTCCTTGGGCGCCTCTGAAGTGACGGCCCGGCGTTACCTCGACATTTTGGCTGGCGCCTACATGGTGCGCCTTCTGCCGCCCTGGTTCGAGAATATCAGCAAACGCCAGGTCAAGTCGCCGAAGATCTACATACGAGACAGTGGCATTTTGCACGGGCTGCTACAATTGGGCGAATTGTCCGAGCTACAGTCTCATCCCAAATTGGGCGCTTCGTGGGAAGGCTTTGCTGTCGAACAGGTCATTGGTCTGCTCAACACGCGCGATGCCTACTTCTGGGCGACCCACGGCGGCGCAGAGATCGACCTGATGGTGCGCGTCCGGGGCAAGCACTACGGGTTCGAGATCAAATACGCCGACGCGCCGGGCAGCACCCGCTCGATGCAGATTGCCCTGAACGACCTTGCGCTGGAGCACCTGTGGGTCGTCTATCCTGGCCAGCACGAATACGTGCTGCATGACCGCATCACTGCCCTGCCGTTACAGGCGCTGCCAGGTTTGGCGGCGTCTTTGAAGTGATGAGGTGTAGCGCAGGCGCGGCGATCGCGCCTCCTGACACCAATCCCGCGAGACCAGCCTGCTGAGGCAATTCATGTCCGAATCACATCAAACCGCACCCTACCCCCGCATACGCCGGCTGGTGCAGGATGCCGGCTGGATGGCGCGGCGGCGGCACATGATGCACGGCCTACCCTGAGCTTCGACCACGACATCGTCGACGGCGCGCCGGCCGCCCGCTTTGCGCGCCGCTTCGTGCAGCTTGTCGAGGAGGCCTATGGGATCGCGCCTTCTTGATGTTTCCATCAGTTCCAGGAGGGCACAGTGACCTTCAAGCGCTGGATGTATCGTGGCGGGCATCCGCACACGCTGGCCCGCATACTCAATTGGGGCTGGGCGCGCATTCACTCCCTGGGCATTCTGCCCAACTATCTGGTCACGCTGGAAGTTGTCGGGCGACGATCAGGCAAGACGGTAAGCCTCCCGTTGGCGATGACGGTGCTGGACGGAGAACGGTACCTGGTGTCGATGCTGGGAGCGAATGCTAGTTGGGTGCTCAACGTCAAAGCGGCTGGCGGCCAGGCCACGTTGCGCCACGGCGTCACGGAGCACGTCATGCTGCAAGAGGTGGAGGTCAATCGTCGGGCGCCGATTCTCAAAGCCTATTTGCGTCGCGCGCCGGGCGCGCGGCCGCACGTACCCGTGGACAAGAATGCTCCCCTGCCAGAATTCGAGCGGATTGCGGCAGATTTCCCGGTGTTTCGGTTGCAGCGGATTGCCGCGCCAGATTGACGGCGGCCTGCGTGTCGCGCTTGCCGCCTCCTGGAAATGGCCTATAATGTGCGTAGGACGCAGCGGCTCGATTTGGAGGAAGCGGCGCTGCGTCGTCCCTGTAGCTTCCCATTACGTCAGTCACGAAGGAGCAAGCTCTATGAAACACAATACCTTTCGCATGTTGCTGATGCTGAGCCTGACGCTGTTGGTCGCCCTCGGCGCCTGCTATGCGCCGGCCGCGCCGGCCACGGCGCCAGCGCCGGCTGCTGGCGGCGAACCGGCCGCTGAAGAAGCAGGCACGGTCATCCTGCGCGCCGGCACCGGCGACAGCGGCGAGGGCCTCAACCCGCACCAAACCATCATCGCCAACTTCGAAGATCAGAACCCGGGCATCCTGGTGCAGCTCGAGGCCATCGCCGGCCGCGACTATTACACCCGCATCCTGACCCAGATCGCGGCCAAGCGCGCGCCCGACGTCATGAACATCGGCGACGACGCGGTGCCCTCTTTCGTCAAGACCGGCGCCTTCCTGCCGCTGGACGAGTGCCTGGCCAGCCTGGGCTTCGACCCGGGCGTCTACCTGCCCGGCCTGCTCGATCCCGGCATGGTGGACGGCCAGCTCTATTTCCTGCCCAAGGACTACTCCACCCTCGCCGTCTACTACAACAGGGCCCTCTTCGACGCGGCCGGCATCGCCTATCCTGAGGACGGCTGGACCTGGGACGATCTGCTGGCCACGGCCCAGGCGCTGACCCAGGACACCGACGGCGACGGCCAGACCGACATCTACGGCATCCAACTGCCGGCCAACTGGACTACCGGCTTCGAGTACTGGGTGGCCGCGGCCGGCGGCAGCCTGATCAGCGAGGACGGCAAGTCGTATGTCGGCTACATGGACTCGCCCGAGGCCATCCGCGCGGCCCAGTTCTACGCCGACCTGTACAACGAGTACGCCGTGGCGCCGCCCCCCGCCGATCTGAGCGCGTTCGGCGGCGGCAACAGCGACTTCGACACCGGCAAGGCGGCCATGCGCCTCTTCGGCCGCTGGCCGCAGGCCGGCATGCTCAACAACCCCAACATCGACCTGGGCGTGGTCGGCACGCCGTCCGACGCGGTCGAGGCCAACATCCTCTTCTGGGGCGGCTTCGGCATCGCCTCCACCACGGAGCATCCAGCCGAGGCGTGCAAGTTCCTCAGCTACTACGCCGGGCCTGAGGCCGCCAAGACCTGGAAGGACTGGGCGCTGCCGGCGGCGATCGAGGTGGCCGAGTCGCCGGAGGTCGCAGGCGATCCCTTCAACGCCGTCTGGATCGACGAGCTGGGCAAGCTCCAGCCGCGCGCCTATACCTTCACCCCATTCTGGAACGAGACGGCCGATCCGGCGCTGCGCAAGGCGCTGGAGACGATCCTGATCGACGCCAACGCCGATGTGGCGGCTGTCATGCAGCAGGCCGCGCAGGAGGCCCAGGCCGCGCTGGACGAGCTGCTGGCCGAGCAGGGCGGATAGCCCGCACCAGCGACCGAGCTTGCCGCGAATTGCGCGAATTTCACGAATTGGACCAAAGCTCTGCCTTCGTTTAATTCGCGCAATTCGCGGCTGATCCCCGAACCATGCACATGACCCGCGCCCGTCGCCGCGAGGCGCTGGCCTTCTACCTCTGCATCTCCCCCTGGCTCCTCGGCTTCATCTTCCTGACCGTGGGGCCGATGCTCTATTCGCTGTATATCAGCTTCACGCGCTGGGACCTGCTGACCGACCCGGTGTGGGTCGGCCTGCGCAACTACACCGTCAAGATGCCCAACGACGAGCGCTTCTGGCAGTCGCTCAGGGTCACGGTGCTCTTCACCCTGGCCTACGTGCCGCTGGAATTGGTCGGCGGGCTGGCGCTGGCGCTGCTGGTGCAGAGTCGCATCCGCGGCATCCGGCTGTTCCGCACCATCTTCTATCTGCCCACCGTGTTGGCCGGCGTGGCTTTCGTGGTAGTCTGGCTGTGGATGCTCGACCCGCGCGGCGGGCTGGTCAACCTCCTCCTGGCCCGGTTCGGCATCGTCGGGCCGCGCTGGCTGTTGGACCCTGACTGGGCGCTGCCGGCCCTGATCCTGATGAGCTTTTGGGGCTGGGGGCGGGCCATGGTGATCTACCTGGCCGGCCTGCAGACCATCCCCGGCGAGCTCTACGAGGCCGCGGCCATCGACGGCGCCGGCAGTTGGACCCGCTTCTGGCGCGTGACGATCCCACTCTTGACGCCTACCATCTTCTTCAACCTGATCCTGAGCATCATCAGCACCTTCCAGTCCTTCACCAACGCCTTCGTGGCCACCAACGGCGGCCCGCTGGACGCCACGCTGTTCTACGTGCTCTACCTGTACAAGCAGGCCTTCGAGTTCCGCGCCATGGGCTACGCCTCAGCGCTCGCCTGGGTGCTCTTCCTGATCATCCTGGCCCTGACGCTGCTGGTGTTGCGCTCGCAGCGCTTCTGGGTCTTCTACGCTGGAGAACGCAGCGATGGATGACGAGCGCAACGAGATCTACATCCAGCAACTGCGCGGTCCCCGTCTGGTGCTGCGCTATGCGCTGCTGATCGGCGCAGCCCTGCTCTTTCTGGCGCCGCTGTACTGGATGATCGCCTCCTCGCTCAAGGCGGAATACGATGTCTTCGCCCGGCCGCCCATCTGGTGGCCCAACCCGCCGCGCTGGCAGAACTACGTTGAGGCGTTGACGGTGCTGCCCTTCCGCCGCTACGCCGTCAACACGCTGATCATCGCCGCGTTCTCGGTGATCGGCTATACGCTCTCTTGCACGGTGGCGGCCTATGGCTTCGCCCGCCTGCGCGCGCCGGGCAAGAACGCTCTGTTTGTCGTCCTGCTGGCCACGCTGATGCTGCCCTATCCGGTGGTGATGATCCCGCAGTACGTGATTTTCTCCGAGTTGGATCTGGTCAACACCTTCTGGCCGCTCATCCTGCCGGCCTTTCTGGGCAGTCCCTTCTACATCTTCCTGCTGCGCCAGTTCTTCATGCAGATTCCGCCTGATCTGGAGGACGCCGCGCGCATCGACGGCGCCAATCTCGGCCAGATCCTGTGGCACATTATGCTGCCCCTGGCGCGGCCGGCCATGGCCACGGTAGCGATTTTCTCCTTCCAGTTCGCCTGGAACGACTTCCTGGCCCCGTTGATCTACCTGCAAGACCAATCGAAGTACACGCTGATGCTGGGCCTGAGCTTCTTTCGCAGCTCGTTCCAGGTCAACTGGGCCTATCTGATGGCCGCGTCGCTGACCGTCGCCCTGCCGGTCATCATCCTGTTCTTCATCGCCCAGCGCGAGTTCATCGAAGGCATTACGCTGGGCGGGGTGAAGCAGTGAGTAGCAGGTGGCAGGTGGCAGGTGGCAAGTTGCAGGTGGCAGGTGGCAAGTTGCAGGTGGCAGGTTTGTAACGTTGCGGCGAGGTAGCTGGTCAGGCGGTAGGCCGAACATGGGTTGAGTAGGCGTGGGTTGAGTAGGCGTCTGCGCCGTATCGAAACCCGTCAGCGCCTGGGCCTGTTCCGCCACATGCCGCTGCTGTCCGAGGCCGTTGTCCACGTCGATCCCTGGTCAGCCGATCCGGACGAGTACCACCGGGCCACGCTGCAGCGCGAGCCCGTGCCTGGCCCGATCGTCGACCTGTAGGAGCCGCACAATGTCTGCCAATCCAACAACGATGCTATTGCTTACGCTGCTGTTGGTGATGGTGTTTGTTTTGGGTTTCGTGCTCCAACGGCGCGGCCGGCCGCATAGCGTCCTGCTCCTGACCGCGCACAAGCTGATCGCCCTGGCTGCGCTGGCGATTATGGCCGTCACGGTCATTCGTATCAACCAGGCCGCGCCGCTCGACGCGGCTGCGCTGGTCGTAGCCATGGCGACAGCCGTCTTTTTCGTGGTTGCCATCGTCTCCGGCGGCCTGGTCAGCACCGACAAGCCGGCGGCGCCATTGGCGCGGGTGCTGCATTGGGTGACGCCTTTCCTGACCGTCGCTGGTGTTGTGGCAACGTTTCTGCTTGTGCGCTGAGCCAACGCGGCTGGCGCTCAGTCGCCGCCGGCCGGCGTCGGGCAAGAGTCCGAACAAGCTGTGATAGCGCTTCGATGTGATAGGCGCAAGGAGTGAGTGGCACGTGGCTTCCGAAGTTGCGCACAAGGCGTGGTGGCAGATCTTCGAGGTCGTGTTCGGAATTCCTTTCTTGGTGGCCATCGCGCTGCAAGTCGCCATGCCGCTTTCGATCCCGTTTGGCGCGCTCGCGCCGATTGCCGTGGCTGGCGGCGGGGTGCTCGTGATCGCAGGCGTGGCGTTAGTGATCCTGGCGCGTCGCCAACTGGCCCGGCACGGTCAGCCCATCGATCCGGGCCGTCCAACGGACCAGCTCGTGACGACGGGAGTCTTCTCGATCTCCCGCAACCCGCTGTATCTGGGCGGCATCTGCGCTTGGGTCGGTATCGCCTTGGCGCTGGATCTGCCCTGGATGTTGCTGCTGCTGCTGCCAGCGCTGGTCGGTTGCCACGCTATCTTGGTGGCGCCGGAAGAGCGCTATCTCGCCGCCAAGTTTGGCGAAGCATACCGGGCCTACACCGCTGCCGTCCACCGCTGGCTTGGTCGCGCCCGGCGCGCCCCTTAGCGCGGTGCAACGAACCTCGCCTGCCGCAGCGGGCGAGGCCATTGAGGACAAACCATCACCATGTCGAATCCAAAAACTACAGCCAGCCCAGGCTTTGGCGAGTTCGTGGCCATGATGGCGCTGATGATGTCGCTGGTCGCCATGTCCATCGATACCATGTTGCCCGCGCTCTCAAACATCGGCGCGGACCTGGGTGTGCAGCGCGACAACGCCAATCAGTTGGTCGTGACCACCATCTTCCTGGGCCTGGCCGTGGGCCAGCTCTTCTACGGCCCGCTGTCGGACAGCATCGGCCGCAAGCCGGCCATCGCCATGGGCTACGGGGTCTTCGTGGCCGGCTCGTTGCTGTCGATCTTCGCCGTTAGCTTTCCCATGATGCTGGCAGGGCGGCTCTTGCAGGGCCTGGGCATGGCCGCGCCGCGCGCCGTCTCCATGGCGCTGATCCGCGACCGCTTCGAGGGCCGGGCCATGGCCCAGGTGATGTCCTTCATCTCGGTGGTCTTCATCCTGGTGCCCATCCTTGCGCCCAGCTTTGGCCAGGCTATCCTGCTAGTCGCCGACTGGCGCGCGATCTTTGTAGCTCTGCTGGCCCTGGCCATGGTCTCCCTGATCTGGTTCTTGCTGCGTCAGCCGGAAACCCTGCCCGCGGCGCGGCGCGCGCCGCTGTCGGCCACGCGCGTGGCGCGCGGGCTGCGCGAGGTGCTGGGCAACCGCGTGGCGCTGGGCTACACACTGATGGCCGGCCTGGTCGCGGGCGCATTTCAGGGCTACCTGACTTCGGCGCAGCAGATTTTCCAGTTCCAGTATGGACTCGGGGCGCTCTTTCCTGTGATCTTCGCCGTCAACGCAGTCGCTATCGGTCTGGCCTCGTTCACCAACGGCCGGCTGGTGATGCGCTACGGCATGCGCAGCCTGGCGCGGTTGGCGTTGATCACCCTGTGCGTGCTGTCGGTCGCCTTCACCGGCCTGGTCTGGCTGATGAACGGCCAGCCGCCGCTATGGCTGTTCATGGCTTTTCTGATGCCCACCTTCTTCTGTGTGGGCATCATGTTCGGCAACATGAACGCCCTGGCCATGCAGCCGCTGGGCCATATCGCGGGCCTCGGCGCGGCGGTCGTTGGCTCGCTGTCAACCCTGCTGGCCACGCCGCTGGGCGCGACCATTGGCCAGGCCTACAACGGCACGGTGACGCCGCTGGTGCTGGGCTTTGCCGTGCTGGGGCTGGCCGCGCTGGCCTTGATGCGCTGGGCAGAAGGGGCGCGCAAGCCATCAGCGCAAGGCTCGCAGCCGGCGGCCTGAGCGAGACAACGCCAGCCGGCAAGGAGCTTGGCATGACGCCAACATCGATTCCAAACCAACTCGTTGCCTGGCTGCTTGAGGGCGATGTCGCCATCCAGTACCAGGTTCACCGCCATCTGCTGGATGAAGAACGGCCCGATTTGCAGGCGCGTATTGCGCTGGAGGGCTGGGGCGCGCAGTTCCTGGCCGCGCGCCGGCCCGAAGGCCACTGGGGCCGGGGCTTCTACCAGCCCAAGTGGATTTCGACCCACTACACGCTGCTGGACCTGAAGCATCTGGGCATTGCGCCGGACCATCCCCAAATCCGTGCAAGCATCGGCCAGATCCTGGCACAGCACAAGTCAGCCGACCGCGGCGTCAACCCGGCGAAGACCCTCGAAAACAGCGATGTCTGTGTCAACGGCATGGTGCTCAACTACGCCGCCTACTTTGGGACGCCTCTCGCGTCCCTGCAATCCGTGGTGGACTTTTTGATCGGCGTACAGATGCCCGACGGCGGCTTCAACTGCGAGTCCATCGTGCGCGCCGCTGTCCACAGCTCGCTGCACTCGACGATTTCGGTGCTGGAGGGCATCGGCGAGTACCTGGCCAACGGCTACACGTACCGCGCCGCCGAGCTGGATGTTATCGCCCAGCAGGCGCAGGAGTTCGTGCTGCAACACCGCCTGTTCCGCTCCGACCGCACCGGCGAGATCATCAAACCCAGTTTCTTGCTGCTGTCCTACCCCTCGCGCTGGTTCTACGACATCCTGCGGGCGCTGGACTACTTCAGGAGCATGGACGCGGATTACGATCCCCGCATGCAGGACGCGCTGGACGTGCTGTTGCACAAGCGGCGCAAGGACGGCGCCTGGCCGTTGCAGGCCAAACACCCCGGCCAGGTACACTTCGACATGGAGACGCCCGGCCAGCCCAGCCGCTGGAACACGCTGCGCGCGCTGCGGGTGCTGAGACGCTTCGGCAGCGGTTAGCGCCATCCATACCGGGCCGGCGCGGGCGGCGCATCCCGGCTTGGCTCTCCCTGCGCCAGTCACGTGACCTTGATGATGACTTCCGGCACTGTCCGATGTGACGCGCCAGCCTGTACACTACACGGCACAACATCAGACCGTACAAGGAGACAAACGTGAAATCAACATCGAGACGTGGCTGGCTGGCTTTGCTGGCCATCATTCCGGGGACGTTATCCCTCCTGGCCCTCGGCGCGCTGCGTCCGGAAGTCATCCCGACCCTGTGGCCTGCTCACTTGGTGGGTAACGCCTTTGTCGACGCCAGGCTCAAGTACCAGATCGTCACTCTGGGCATTGCCCTGGCGGTGCTGGCAGTCACCGCAGCCCTGGCGCCGCACAACGCGCGCCGCTTCTATCACCCAGGCAATCTGGCGGCTCCCGCCCAGCCAGTGCGCTGGCTGGGCATCAAGGCAACGGACACGTGGAAGTCAGTAGGGCTCAGCTTTGCGCTGATCGTCTCGCTGGCAACCGGGGCCTACATCTACTTCAACGTTGTGCGTGGGCAGGACCTCGACGCCAGTCTGGCGCGCTACTTGCCTGTCATCCTGCTGCTGGCCGCCATGAACGCCTTCACCGAGGAGGCTATCACGCGGCTGAGCGTGGTCACGGCCTTGGATGGCCTCATCAAGCGTCCCACCATCTACCTCATCTCGGCGCTGATCTTTGGCAGCGTGCATTTCTTCGGTGTGCCCGGCGGCGTGTTGGGGATGATCATGGCCGGCTTTCTGGGCTGGCTGCTGGCCCGCTCGGTGGCCGAGACGGAAGGCCTGGCCTGGGCTTGGTTCATCCACTTCCTTCAGGACGTCATCATTTTCAGCGGGCTGTTCTTGGCTGCCTTGTGAGTGACTGCTCAGGCGCCGGAGGCTTCAAGTTCCTACCCCCCTATGAAGAAGCGGCCGGCGCTCCCCAAGCGCCGGCCGCTTTCTGGTTAGCCGACCGTGACGGCGGCGCTGAGGGGCGTGTGCTCGCTGGAGTTGCCGACGTAGACGGTGTAGTCGCCAGGCTGCACGACGAAGCTGCGCGTGCAGTCGTCCCACACCGCCAGCGGATGGTTGGTCGCGGCCGGGTCGATGACGATGCTGACCCGCTGCGACTCGCCCGGCTGCACGAAGACCTTGGTGAAGCCGACCAGGCGCTTGGGCGGCTGGCCCGCGACCGGGATGCCCAGGTAGACCTGCCCGACCTCGGCGCCCGCGACCTGGCCGGTGTTGGTCACGGTGAACGCGACGGTAATGGGCTGCGCGCCGTCGCTGGCGAGCGGGCTGACGGCCAGGTCCGAGATGTCGAAGGTGGTGTACGACAGGCCGAAGCCGAACGGGAAGAGCGGCGCGATGCCCTGCGCCTGGAACCAGCGGTAGCCCATCTGCAGGCCCTCGCTGTAGCGGATCACCGGGTAGCCCGCGCCCTCGTCCGTGCCGGGGTAGCGCACCGGGTCGTTGTAGTACAGGGTATCCCGCTCCGACGCCGGGTAGGTGGTCGGAACTTTGCCCGACGGATTGACGACGCCGAACAGCAAGTCCGCGACCACGTGGCCGTCCTCCACGCCCTGGTTCCACGCCTCCAGGATGGCTGGGGCCTTGGCGATCCACGGCATTAACACCGGCGAGCTGTCCTTCAGCACCACAACGGTGCGCGGATTGAGGCCCAGCAGCGCGTCCACCATACGGTTCTGGTCGTCAGGCATGTCGGCGCTGGGGCGATCTATACCCTCGGTGGCGACGACGCCGGCCATGAGGATCACGGTGTCGGCCGCCTTGGCCGCGGCGACCGCCTCGGCCAGGTTCGACAGGTCCCTGGCCACAGTGATCTTGCTAACGCTGGCGTCCGAGCCGAGCTCGCGCAGCACGTCCTGCATGCCCTCCAACGGCGGCACGGTGTAGAGCGGGGTGACCTTCGAAGAGCCGCCGCCGCCCTGGCACGCCTCGTCCACGTACTCGTGCTGGCCGACGATCAGCACCTTGCCCGCGGCCTTGGCGTCCAGCGGCAGGAGCCCGCCCTCGTTCTTGAGGAGCACGGCGATCTGCTGGCCGATCTTGCGCGCGATAGCGCCGTGGCCCTGGGCGTCGATCACGCCGGGGGCGTAGGGCCGCTCGAACTGGCCGAAGCGGAACATCTGCGTGAAGCGGCGCACCAGCGCACGGTCTATCGTCTGAATCTCCAGGCTGTGGTCATAGAGCGCGTTCTTGACGTTGGTTTCGTTGAGCCATTTGGCGTCGGGCATCTCGTGGTCCATGCCCCCGTTGAGCGACGCCGCGCACGAGCGGCAGGACCAGAAGTCGGACTGCACGTAGCCCTCGAAGCCCCACTCGTCGCGCAGGATGTCGTGCAGGGTGTAACGATACTCAGTGGCGTAGACCCCGCGCACCCGGTTGTAGGCGCTCATGATCGCAGCGATCTGAGCGTCCTTGACCACCATCTCGTACGGCAGCAGGTAGAGCTCGCGCAGCACCTGTTCGTCCACCTCGACGCTGACGCGGAAGCGCTCGTACTCCTGGTCGTTGACGATGTAATGCTTGGCCATGGCGATGACATCATGGGCCTGGATCGCCTGGGTGACCTCGACACCCATCACGCCCGACAGATAGGGGTCTTCGGAGAAGTACTCGAAGTTGCGGCCGGCGATCTCGGTGCGGTGCAGGCAGACGCCGGGGCCTTCCAGCACGTGCTGGCCCAGGGTGGCGGCCTCGGAGCCGATGATGTCGCCGTAGGCGTAGGCCAGCTCGGGATCGAAGCCGGCGGCCAGGCCGTTTGACATGGGCAGCGCGGTGGCGGGCGGGCTAGGGGTGCCGTCGCCCATCCCCACGCCGACCGGACCGTTGGTGATGCGGAAGCGCGGGATTCCAAGCTCCTCGATGGCCTTGACGTGGCGCTCGATCTGGATCTGGGCGGCGAGCCGGTCCATCTCCTCCTTGGTGGTCGCCTGCGCGGACAGTCCGTAGATGTCGATGGTCTCCATGTTGCCGTGGAGCTGCTGGATCCTCTGATCCAACGTCATGGCGGCGACGAGCTTTTCGGCGCGCTCGCGCGGCGGCAGGGACCTATCCATCCACGGGAACGCGGTGGGGTCTTGGGTGGCTTGCTGACTCATGATCTTCTCCTTTGGGTGTGGGTGTGCAAAAAAACGGCAGGGTGGCCTGACGTCACCGATTCTGAACGCATTGTACCACAGTGACAGCATTTGCCAATGACCTGCATAGTCCAAGGTATCGCCGAGCCAGCTACTTCCCAAGAAAGGCGCCGTGCGCCGGATCTCGCTGCGCGCCTCCACGAAACCCATGGTCATCATTTCACGTTTCCTAACCATGTGGCCAGGAAAAGACTCCCCATTGGATGGGCGAGTTGCCCACTGAACAGGACTATGCTTGAGGCAATCAGGCAACTCCATGCCTGCTGTGCAAGGTGCGAGATGGAGACCTAACCATTGGCTTCAGTCAGTCCAACAGACAGAGGAGATATGCAATGACCACTCAGGAACAACTGACGGCCCAGGAACAGAAGAAACCCACCGTGATCCGCTCCGGTGGCGGCATGGATGCCGTCTATGGCATCGGCATGATCGGCGCGTGGGTTTACTACTTCAAGCGCGCAGCGACTCCCCAGCAGCGCGGCCTGGCCTTCCTCAAAGGCTTCGCGTGGCCGGCCTTTCTGGTCTACTCTCTGCTCGAGTTCCTTGAGAAGGATTAGCCCTGCCTCGCTGCGGGCCGGGGGATGCCGCTGCTCTGGCGCTGGACACCGTCAGGGGCACAACCGCCGCATCTTCGACAAGCTCCAGGTGCAACGCCGCACCGAAGCCATTGCCCGCGCCCGCGAGCTGGGTTTGCTATAACTGCAAGCCTTCGTATTCCTCAACGTTCTCCCCCCTGCAACAACGAAAGACAACACCTCCAACCAACACCAAAGTGTCTGTACGGCGACACTGGGGTGCAGGTACAATACCTGATAGATTGAGGATGTGGCGCAGACTGCTATGACCGGCCATAACTGTTGGTAGGAGCTTGAGATGAAAGCCATCATATACACTCGTTACGGCCCGCCGGAAGTGCTGCGGCTGGCGGATGTTCCCAAACCGCGCCTCGAACAGATCGTCGAGGCGCACCGCTATGTGGAGCAGGGACACAAGCGGGGCAACGTCGTGATCACGGTGGGGCAGACCGGCCTCACCGCACAGGAGAAGCTGTCATGAGCAAGGGAACGCCCAACATCTCATCGCTGACAACCGTGCGCCGGTTTCTGAAGGTCGGGACCTGATCCGAAGCCGTCATGAGCGTCGTCGACGACTCGTTCGCTCATCCGTTGGCGCTGGAGGAGCATGCCACCATGCCGCTGGCCGGGGGCATGGAGCAGATGCGCCGCGATTGTCGGCAGGAAGTTCGCTGATGTCGCCGACCACGCGCAGTACGTGCGTGAGGGCGGCTGCGCGCACATCATCGCGGCGCTGGCCGCGCTGGATTTGCCAGGCACGTCTGGTGCACAAGGAGCAAACCTATGAACCGCGTATGCATTATCGGAGCATCCGGCAAGCTGGGCCAGTACATGGTGCAGCACGCGCTGGACCGGGACTACGAGGTGGTTGGCGTCTGCCGGGAGAAGAGCGTCGGCAAGCTCGACGCGTTCGGCGGACGCATCACTGTCATCCCCGGCTTTACGAACGACCGCCGGGTCATCCAGCAGACCGTTGCCGGATGTGACGGCGTCCTCACCGTGCTGGTGCCCTGGGGGACAAACCACTACGCGTCGGGGACGGCCCAGGCGGTGCTCGACTACGCCGAGCCGGCCGCGCGCCTGGTCTTCTCCTGCGGCTGGCATATAAGCCGGGACGGCCAGGACGTGTATCCGGCATCGTTGAAACGGGACGAGAAGCTGGCCCGATGGCTGGGACGGCTCACCCACATCGTTGACATCGACGACCAGGTGGAAGCATGCCGGCGGATCTTTGCCAGCCAGACCCGCTGGACGGTCGTGCGCGGCAGCGACCTGGAAGAAGGCGAGAGCCAGGGCTTGCCCGTGTGGAGCCGGCACGTGGGTGATCCCATCCTCGCCAGCAACCGGACGCGCCGCGTGGATTACGCCCTGTTCATGGTCGCCGCGCTCGAGAACGACGCGTTGATCCACGAGGCGCCGGCCATCGTCGGCTGTGGCGCCCCCTCGGCGCTGGCGTACGCGGCCGCGGCGTAGGTTACCGCGCAGTGAGACCATGACCAAGATTCATCAACCTAACTTTCCCACCTTTTTGCTTGCTCCAGAAGGAATGGAGAAGACCAAGATGAACAACTCTCGCGGCAGGGCTTTGCTGAATGGACTACTGGCTTGGTTCATCGGTTTTGCACTCTATATGCTGCCCGCGTTTGTCGTTGCCTTCCGGCTGGCCTTTGAGCTGGGCCCCCGGCAGCAAGGCGCAGCCGCGATCAGCCGGCAAATCAGCCAGCAGATAGCCGCCCTGTACGCCGGCAGTTGGCTGCTGCACGTGGGGCTGATCGTCACTGTTGGCCTGCTGGTGGTGTGGCGTGCTTGGGCCGTAGCGAAAGGAAGCGAGGATAGACAACTGGTTCGCGGTCTGCTCGTGGGAGCTGTGCCAGCGCTGTTAACACCGGCGCTCCTGATGTGGGGTGGATTCGGCTGGGTGGACATCGTGGCGATGCTGGTCTGCCTGGTGGCCGGCGTAGCAGGTGGACGCCTGGCGAAGGCGCAGTACCGGGCATCCTGCTAGGCCAGGTAGGTCGGATATCCACCATGGGGACCTGGGGCTTTCCGGCCTGGCAAATGCGGGCCGGGAAGCCATGAACTATATGAGTATGAATTGTAGGGGGTGTGTTATATAATGGGTGTATGTCGACGCCAGTGCTAGCCACCAAACTCTATACCCCTTTACCTCGGCCCAAAGTCGTCCTCCGCCCTCACCTGATCGAGCGGTTGAACGAGGGTCTGCACTGCAAACTGACCCTCATCTCGGCCCCCGCCGGCTTCGGCAAGACGACGCTAGTCAGCGAATGGGTCGCGGGGTGCGAACGACTGGCTGCCTGGTTGTCACTGGACGAAGGGGACAACGACCTCCCACGCTTTTTGACGTACCTCGTGGCGGCTTTGCGGACTATTGAGGCGCGCCTGGGAGAAGGTATATGGGGCGTGCTCCAAGCCCCTCAACCGCTATCCATCGAAACGATTCTGACAACCCTGCTCAATGAAATCGCCGCCATCCCGGACAACTTCGTCCTCGTCCTTGACGACTACCACGTTTTGGATGCCAAACCGGTTGACAATGCCCTCGCCTTTCTGCTTGAGCACCTGCCGCCCCAGATGCACCTGGTCATAGCCACGCGCGAGGATCCCCATCTCCCCCTGGCCCGGTTGCGCGCCCGATGCCAACTGACCGAGCTACGCGCTGCCGACCTGCGCTTTAGCCCCGCCGAAGTCGCCGGCTTTCTCAACCAGGTGATGGGCCTGAACCTCTCGACGGAAGACATGGCTGCCTTGGAAACTCGCACCGAAGGCTGGATCGCCGGTCTGCAACTGGCCGCGCTTTCCATGCAGGGATACGCTTCGCGCGACACTGCCAGCTTCATCAAATCTTTCACCGGCAGCCACCATTTCGTGCTGGACTATCTGGTTGAGGAAGTTTTGCAACAACAATCCGCGGACGTCCAGACTTTCTTGTTGCGCACATCCATTCTCGACCGCATGTGCGGCCCGCTCTGTGATGCCGTTCTGCTCGACCGATCTGCCCCCGGCCAGGAGACCCTGGAATATCTGGACCGCGCCAATCTGTTCATCGTCCCCCTGGACAATGAGCGGCGTTGGTACCGCTATCACCATCTGTTTCGCGAATTGCTGCGACAACGACTGCAGCAGCGCGGCAGCCTGGACGATCTGCACAAACGCGCTAGCCAGTGGTACGAAGACAATGGGCTGGAGAGCGAAGCCTTCCAGCATGCGGCTGCCGCCCATGACATTGAACGCGCCGAGCGGCTGATCGAGCGCGGCAGGATGCCCTTCTACTCGCTGGGCGTGACGACCGCCATCCTCGACTGGCTGGACTCGCTGCCCAAAACGACACTGGATGCCAGGCCCTGGCTGTGGGTGAAGTCCGCCACATCGACGTTGATGGCTGGGCGGACCACTGGCGTCGAAGAAAAACTGCAAGCGGCTGAGGCAGCCCTGGCTGCCGCCAGGCCAAATGTCGATCCCGATGACAAGACCCGCGACCTGATGGGACAGATTGCGGCGATTAGGGCCACATTGGCGCTCCTCAGCTACCAGCCGGAGGACACGATCATCAAGGCGCGCCGCGCTCTGGAGCATCTGCGCTCCGACAACCTGCCTTTCCGCAGTCGAGCGATCTGGACGCTGGGGTTTGCTCATGAGCTGCAGGGGGACCGAGCCGCGGCCCGCCAGCTCTATACCGAAGCCATAGCCATCAGCCAGTCATCCGGCAACAGGTACTACACGATATTGTCTACAGCCAGCTTGGGCAGAATCCAGGAATCCGAAACTCAGCTTCATCAGGCGGCTGAAACCTACCAACGCTCACTGCAACTGGCAAGCGACCCAGGACCTCCGAATGCCAGCGAAGAGTTTATTGGGTTGGCTCGCATATGCTACGAATGGAACGATCTGGATGCCGCTGAGCAGTATGGACAACAGAGCCTTCAATTGGCGCGGCAGTATGATCGCACGATTGACCGATTTGTTAGCAGCGAGGTGTTCCTGGCCCGCCTGAAACTTGCCCGGGGCGATGTGGCTGGCGCGGCCGCCCTGTTAACGGAGACCGAACAGTCCGTTCAGCAATACAGCTACGTGCAGCGCAGGTCCGAGGTTGCGGCCGCGCAGGTGCTGTTGCTGCTTCGCCAAGGCGATGTGACGGCGGCGGCGCGCCTCGCCCAGTCTCACGATCTACCCATCAGCCAGGCGCGGGTATTCCTGGCCCAAGGGGATGCAGCCAAAGCGCTGGCTTTGCTTGCGCCCTTGCGCCGGCTAATGGAAGCCAGGGGCTGGCAGGATGAGCGGCTGCGAACGATGGTGCTCGAAGCGATCGCACTGCACGCGCACGGCGCAATGGACAAAGCTGTGCAACTGCTGGGCGAGGCGCTGGCATTGGCAGAGCCGGGCGGCTTCATGCGGCTTTTTGTGGACGAAGGGCAGCCGATGGCGCGGCTGTTGACTGTGGCGGCTGCGCGCGGGACCAGGCCGGACTACACCGCCAGGCTGTTGGCTGCCTGGGCGGCGGATAGCGCGCGGCCTGCTGTTGGCGCTGTCCGGCCTGCCTCGTCCGCTGCTCAGCCGCTGATCGAGCCATTGAGCGAGCGCGAGCTGGAGGTGCTGCGGCTCATCGCCCAGGGACTGTCGAACCCAGAGATCGGGGCGCGGCTCTTCCTGGCGCTGGATACGGTCAAGGGGCACAACCGCCACATCTTCGATAAACTCCAGGTGCAACGCCGCACCGAAGCGGTTGGCCGCGCGCGCGAGCTGGGACTGCTCTAGGCTTCACGGTGACGTGACCACCGTGGACGGGTGGTCGTGCCTCTGGATGCACCCGGTAGCCGACCAGTTGACGAAGCTTCTCGCGCGCCCACGACGTGTCCGACTGCGCGCCGAAGCCGACCAGCGCCAGCGAGGACCTCTAGCGACTACCCGTAGTGCCCTGCATCAAACGGATGAAACCCGCCTGTTCGAAGTGGTGATCAGAAGTAAACGCGCGCGCAACGCCGCGCTCTTGCATCACGACAATGCTGATGCAATCAGTCAGCCCCCACTCCTTGTCCGGGCGCTTTGTAAACAGATTCCAACCACGCCGCCACAGCCCTTCATCGATATGAACGAGGGTAGCTGCTCCCATGCGCGTTGACTGCTGCAAGGCCTCGATGATCCGCTGCGCCAGCGG
Organism: Anaerolineae bacterium; assembly: GCA_049294015.1. GTDB lineage: Bacteria > Chloroflexota > Anaerolineae > JAAEKA01 > JAAEKA01 > JAAEKA01. Next base: position 817 of record JBAQCH010000013.1, on the reverse strand, counting down.
ACGGTACGCGACCTTGGAGAAGGAATTGGCCACCTCGACCAAAACGACATCTGTTGTCAGGATGTAAGCATTTTGCCGGGCAAGCTCATTGTTGACGGCAACTGCGGAAGAATGCAGGCCGTCGTCACGATTGCCAAGAGCGACGAAAGCCGAGGTATCCCAAAACACACTCTCAGGCATCGTGCTTGTCCACCCCATACAGGTAGTGATCGTGCTGGTCGGCCATGTCCCGGATACCAGTCGCCACAGCCTGCTCGTGGATGTGGTAGAGCGGGACCTCGTCGGCTTGAGCAGTCAGCCGTTCAACGAATTCCCAAAGCTGAGCGAGTTGTTCCGGGCGCAACTGGTCGATTGACTTGTGGATATGGGCTCGCGGTGGCACGGCAACTGTCATGACAAAACACCTCCTACTACGGCTATCACCAATCGTCAGTCTCGATTATAGCGCGGTCTTTGCTCAGTGCAAAAGCCGGCGCGTTCATCCCTGGGGGTTGTCTTAGCCGGTTCCACCTATAGCCTGCCGAGCTCGCGCTCCACCCCTTGGACGTGACCACCGTGCGCACGGCGTTCCGGCGATCGTCACAGCGCGCTTCCTCCCGCCGTCACACGTCCCCAGCCCCTGATCGAACCGCCGAGCGAGCGCGAGCTGGCAGTGCTGCGGCTCATTGCCGGGGGGCTGTCAAATCAATTGGGTGTGTTTGAAGTCGGTTGAGACCCTTCGGGTTTCTGTGTGCTAACGGCGACTCGTGATCGACACGGTGACTGCGTTTACGGCGATTCGTGGTCGACCACGGAAACCCGAAGGGTCTGGCGCAAC
>JBAQCH010000012.1:0-2049 GCA_049294015.1 Anaerolineae bacterium | reverse complement strand
CAAATCACTTGCCGAAAAGCCAGATGCAATTCTATTTCAGCTTCTCTTCGACAAGGTTGCCCGACTCGGCGCTATTCACCAACCACAACCGTGTTCGAGAAGTCAATGATTGGCGAAGGTATTGTTAATGTTTTCAATAAACCAGGGCCACGCTGGAGCAACGCCCCGGCGCCTTTCAGCATGCCAAGCCGATCCGTCGTTGGCGTGAAACCTGGCCAGCGGTCTTCGAGCAACTCCTGAGTGATCTGAAACAGCAATGGCCTGACGGTCGTGGCGTGCGGGAGTTCATCGCCATCCTGAAGCTGTGCGGTGAGCACCCGATGTCGGTGGTTGAGCAGTCTGTGCAGCAGGCGCTGGAGTACGGTTGCGCCCATGCGGACGGTGTTGCCCTGTGCCTGCGCCAGCTCACCAGTCCACAACGAACGATCTCGGCGCTCGACCTCAGCGATCATCCAGCCTGGGCCTTGGTGGGCGCACAACCACCCAACTTGCAGTGCTACGATCAACTGCTGGTGAAGGTGTGACCATGGAAACCAACATGCTCCTGGAAACCCACCTCAAGCAGTTGCACCTGCCAGGCTTCTTGCACAACTACCGCAAGTTCGCCGAGGACGCCGCCCGAACCAATCTCAGCTACGACCGCTACCTGCTGGCCTTGGCCGAGCATGAGGTGATGCAGCGGGACAAGAACCGCCAGATGCGGCGTATCAAGGCGGCGCACTTTCCAGTGCCCAAGGACCTGGCCACCTTCGACTTCTCGGCCGTCCCGAACCTCAACAAGGCCCGTGTGCTGGATCTGGCCCGAGGCGAGTATGTCGTCAAGCGGGAGCCGATCTTGATGGTGGGCAATCCCGGCGTGGGTAAAACCCATGTCGCCACGGGATTGGCGTTGGCGGCCTGTCGCCAGGGCTGCAAGGTGCGCTTCTACAACGTGGCTGGCTTGGTCAACGACATGCTCCAAGCGCAGGATGAGCATCGCCTGCCTCGCTTCATGAGTGCTGCCCTCAAGCATCAGTTGGTCGTCCTGGATGAGCTGGGGTTCATTCCCTTCACGCCTACCGGCGCCCAACTCATCTTCCAGTTCTGCTCGGCGCTCTATGAGCAGGTCGCACTGATCATCACCACCAATCTGCGTTTCGCCGACTGGACCCAGGTCTTTGGCGACGAACGTCTCACCGCCGCCCTGCTCGACCGGCTCACCCATCGTGCCCACATCCTGGATTTCGTTGGCGAATCCTACCGCTTTCGCCAGCGCCTGCAGCAGGATGCAGGTCAGACAGGAGATGAGTGACCATGCCCTACGGTGACACACCCTGGATCAGGAAAGGTCAATTCATCACCGAGGACGGCAAGCGCATTCTCGTCGGCTCGCCAGCCTGGTTCACGTGGCTGCAAACAGCTACTTCCTTCTGCTACCAGCCTGACAGCAGCGTCGACCGCATGACGGCCAGAAAGGAGAAACGGCGCCATCAATTCTACTGGTATGGCTATGCCAGAAACGCGTCACAGTTACACAACGTCTATCTCGGCAAGTCGGAGCAACTGACGCGCGTGCGCCTTGACCAGGCTTGTGCCCAGTTGGTAGACAAAGCCATGCGAGAGTCGGGCTGTTGAAATGTGGAAAACCCTCCGGGCGGCCCTACGGGTTTCCCACATTCCAACAGCCTCTGCGACGACGACTGGCCCTCTTTTCGATTATCAAACGGCCCTGTTTTCGATTATCAAAGTGCAGCGTCGAGGACCAAACTGGCCCTCTTTTCGATTATCAAATGGCCCTGTTTTCGTTTGACAAAAACATCTATGCCAGGCTGAACGCGGCCAACGCTTACAGGCCACGGTCATCGCCGCTCTGCAGGGCGCCGAGTTGATCCGCTCCTGGCTGAAAGCCCGTAGCGATTTGAGCGAGAGCCAGCAGCAAGCGGTCAAGAGTTGGCTGGCGAGCCTGGACAAGATCGTAGACGATGAGCTCCTCATCACCCGCAACGAGCAGGGAGAGATCGTCAGTGTGCAGGAGTTGCCCAAAAAGCAGAAGGGCAGCTATCGCATCGC
>JBAQCH010000011.1:0-16759 GCA_049294015.1 Anaerolineae bacterium | reverse complement strand
GCTTTCTGTTGCAGAGTGGCCCGGTCAGAGACCGGCCACAGCTAGTCTGGGTGGAACTGGGGGTGGCTCGGTCGGAGACCGGCCACAGCTCGTCGAAGCCCCCAGGGCCGCAACCGACTTCAACTACACCCCAATCAATTGGGTGCGTTCAAAATGGGTTGACGGAGTCATTGCGAGGAGGCCGCCGACGAAGCAATCCCGGCGTGGCCTGACGAGATTGCTTCGGCGCAGACGCCTCGCAATGACGAGTATCAACCCGTTTTGAATACACCCCAATCAATTGGCAATCGTTACCGTCACCGCGTCGATCGACACCTCGCCGCCCACGCCGTTGACCAGCAGCCGCAAGGTGTAGACGCCGTTGGGCAGCAGGGTGGTGTCCCAGGTCGCCAGAAGGCCCAAGGCAGGCGTCGTTATCACCGGCGTGTCGGGCGTGACCGGCGTCCAGATGCCGTCGACCAGCGCCTCCAGGGTGTAGCTGGCGAAGGACGGGCCAGCCGCCACGCCGTAGATGGCCGTGGCGCCGGCCAGGCTGTCTCCGTCCAGCGGCTGTTGGATATCTGCCTCAACTGGCGGCTGCACGGGCAGGGTCGGCAGCGGCGTGGGCGTTTCTGTCGCAGTTGGGCTGGGCGATGGCAGCACAACGGGCGTCTCGGTCGCAGTAGCGCTGGGGCTGGGCGATGGCAGCGGCGTCGGCGTCTCCGTTGGCGTCCAGGTCGGTGTGGCAGTCTCCGTTAATAGCGCAGTGGGCGTTGGCGTGGCGTCTTGCAACACAAAGACGCGCACGGGAGTCGACTCGAAGCGCACGCCTTGGCGGTCCACGGCCACCACTCGCACCACGTGAGGCCCTTCCCGTCCCAGCGCGCCGACGTTCCATTGGGCCAGCTCGCCGTTGACCACGGGCTGCCCCACCGGCCCGGCGACCACGCCCCACGCGCCCGGCTCGAAGCTCTCGCCGTATTCCACCAGGTAATAGGCAAAGTCGGGGATCGACGCGCTGCCTTGTACCGGGATCACGCCCGCTACTGTCTGTCCATCCAGCGGCCAGCTCAACGCCACGTCCTGCACAGGCGTCTGGCCAGGGTTGGCGCCGGACGGCAACTGGTCGGCCGCGAAGAGTTCCACACGCCGGCGGTCGGCCGGGCAGTTCCCATCGGCCGGCGCGCCAGTCAGCGTGCAGATCTCGACCTCAACAATCCCGGATGGCCGGGCGAAGTCCTGCGGGGCGACGTCGGCCAGCGCAGCGCGCATAAAGCGGTTCCAGATCGGCCCGGCTCCAGCGATGCCCGACAGGTTGCGATCCATGGGCGTGCCGTCCGCGTTGCCGACCCAGACGCCGACGGCCAGTTGTGGCGTGTAGCCGACGGTCCAGATGTCGCGCACGTCATTGGTGGTGCCGGTCTTGACCGCAGCCGGCCGGCCGATTTGCAGCCAGGAGTTGGCGCCAAAGGCTGGCGTGCGCGCCTCGTTGTCCTTCAGGATGTCGGTGATCAAGTAGCTGTGCTGCGGCGTGGCGACGCGCGTCTGTTCTGGCTCGCGCTGCACAGCGCGCGTGGCCAGCGGCGCGCTGCGGCAGGCTTCAGGCAGGTCGGGCACATCGACCCGTTCCAGCACCGTCCCTGCCGCGTCCAAAATGCAGAGAATCGGCGTGGGCGGCGTGTAGACTCCACCGTTAGCCAGCGCGCCGTAGGCGTTGGTCATCTCCAGCAGCGTCACCTCGCCGCCGCCCAGGGTCAGGGCCAGGCCATACTGGGGATGGCCGGGATCTGTCAGGGTGGCTATGCCAAAGCGCTCCGCCACTTGCAGCAGGGCGTCCACGCCCACATGCTGCAACGCCTTGACGGCCGCGATGTTGTAGGAATTGGCCAGCGCTGAGCGCACGCTGACCCGGCCATGCTCCTGGCCGTCGTAGTTGACCGGCACGTAGGGCGGCCGGCCGGGGCCGTCGTCGAACTCGGTGCGCACATCGTCGATCAGCGTGGCTGGCGTCCACCAATCATCGGGCCGTTCGAAAGTGGCCAGATAGGTGAAGGGTTTGATGGTGGAGCCGGGCTGGCGGGGCGAGAGCGCCACGTTGACCTGGCCGCTGATCTCCACGTCGTTGAAGTCGGCCGAGCCAACCATGGCCATGATTTCACCCGTGCGGGGGTCCTGCGCCACCAGCGCGCCGTTGCTGACGTTGCGCCCCTGCAGCTCGGCCACGCCGGTCTGCACCTGTCGTTCAGCCTCGGCTTGCAGCGTTGGATCCAGCGAGGTGTAGACCTGCAGGCCGCCGCGGTAGAGCAGTTCCGGGCCATAGAGCTGTTCGATCTGGCTGCGCACGGCCATGACGAAGTGCGGCGCCTTGTCCAGCCAGGTGCTCTCCAGGCCGCTGCCGTAGTAGGTCAGCGGCTCGCGCCAGGCAGCGTCGGCCTGTTCTTGCGTAATTGCGCCGTGCTCGACCATCAGGCGTAGCACGGCGGCTTGGCGGGCCTTGGCGCCCTCCGGGTTCTGTAGCGGGTCATAGGCCGCCGGCGCCTGCGGCAGGCCAGCCAGCAGCGCCGCCTCGGCCAGGGTCAGGTCTTTGGCAGGCTTGTTGAAGTAAAGCTGCGCGGCCGCCTCGATGCCGTAGGCCAGGTTGCCGTAGTAGATCTCGTTGAGGTAGATCTCCAGAATGGTGTCCTTGGAATAGCGGCGGGTGATTTCAGCCGCCAGGATGGCTTCTTTGACCTTGCGGGTGATGCTGCGCTCCGGCGACAGAAAGACCAGCTTGGCTAGCTGCTGGCTGATGGTGCTGGTGCCGACCACTGGCCCCTGGGTCTGCACAGCGCGGAAAATCGCACGGCCGAGGGCGACCGGATCGACCCCGCGGTGCTCGTAGAAGTTGGAGTCCTCGGTAGCAACTACCGCGTCGATGAGGTAGGGGGAAATCTCGCTGAGGGGCACGCGACGCCGCAACCCGGCCGTGGGGTCATCCGGCGCCAACGGCGCTTGTAAGAGGCTGCCATCGCGCGCGTAGATGCGGGTGTTTTGGCCGTGCGTGGTCAGCGTTACCAGTTGCTGGGCCGGCGGCAGGGCGCGGGCCACCGCTACGTAGCCCAAAGTGACCACCGCCAACCCCAGCAGCAAAGCGACAAAAAACAACACGGTACCCAGCAGGATGCCATTGAGGTATTGAACATTGCTGTGGCTACCGGCCGACTGCGGCGGATGCTGCGCCGGCGGCGGGGGCGTAGGAGGCAACGAGCCGCCAGGGCCATAGGCTGGCGGCCGGCCGCTAACCGGGGGTGGGACGCTGCCTACCGGCCGCACCGGGCGGGCAGGTGGACGGTTAGGAGGCGTGGATGAATGGTTTTGTTGCTTCATGACAGCGGGTTAGACGAGCATTGGCTGGTAAAAGTTCAGAGCAATAGGATGGCAGCGCTCTTGTGCTAATCGATTGCATCAAGTATAATGCAACTCGTAACAAGTGACACAAACGACCTGCGTGAACGGCTGACAAAGGAGGATTTCTATGCTCAGCGGATTGATTATTGTCGTGATTGCCATCGTGGCCCTGTTAACCCTGCTTTCGATGGCGGTCAATATCCTGAAGGAATACGAACGGGGTGTGCTGTTTCGGCTGGGCCGCCTGGCGGGTGTCAAGGGGCCTGGTTTGGTGTTCATCATTCCCTTCATCGACCGGCTGCGCATTGTCGACCTACGCGTCGTCACCCTGGACGTGCCCACTCAGGAGGCGATTACACGTGACAACGTCACCGTCAAGGTCAACGCGGTGGTCTACTTCCGGGTGCTGGACCCGGCCGCAGCCATCGTCAACATTGAAGACTACAAGCGGGCCACCTGGAATGTCGCCCAGACGACCCTGCGCAACGTGCTGGGCCAGAGCGACCTGGACGAAGTGCTGGCGCACCGCGAGCGCATCAACCAGAAGTTGCAGAAGATTATCGACGAGATGACCGAGCCCTGGGGCATCAAGGTAGGCATCGTCGAAGTCAAGGACGTGGAGCTGCCGGATAGCATGAAGCGCTCCATGGCCCGTCAGGCTGAGGCCGAGCGCGAGAAGCGAGCCAAGATCATTCACGCGTCGGGCGAGTTCGAAGCGGCGCAGCAGCTACAAGAGGCCGCTCATACCCTCGCCCAGGAGCCGGTGGGTATCCAGCTGCGCTACTTGCAGACGCTGACCGAGATCGCTGTCGAGAAGAACTCGACGATCATATTCCCGGTCCCCATTGACTTCTTCAAGGCGTTTGGCATCCTTGCCAGCGGCATTGAGTCAACGCAACGGAGCAGCGAAGAGCACGAATAGGCGCATGCCCTGCGCCGGACGTCAGGAGCGATCGGGATCTGATGCAACAGACCTGCTGAAGTCGTGCGGAGCACGCCGGCTTCAGCAGGTCTGCGCGTTTAGGGGCGATTGATGCGGGCAGGGGTAGCTCGTCTTAGGTGCGCAGCTCTGCGCCGACCGTCTGCCCCAGCCGGGCCACGATACGGCGGCGTATCTTTTCCACGTCGGCATCCTTGAGCGTCTTATCATCGGCCTGGAAGACGAGCGCGTAGGCCAGGCTCTTCTTGCCGGCCGGCACCTGCTTGCCGCGGTAGATGTCGAACAGCGTTACTGCGCGCAGCAGGCTGCCGCCGGCCTGGCGGATGGCCGTCTCCACCTGCTCAGCCGTGACGCTCTCGTCCATCAGCAGGGCCAGGTCCTCTTTGATGGCCGGGAAGCTGGACACCGGAGTCATGGTGCGGCGGGCGCTGACGGCCGCGGCCAGCGGGGCCAGTTGCAGTTCGGCCACGGCCGCGCGCCCGTCGGGCAGATTGAAGGCACGGCGCACGGCCGGATGCACCTCGCCCAGCACGCCGATGGGCCGGCCCTTGAGCAGCATCTGCGCGGCCTTGGGGCCGAACAGCGGGTGGCTGGCCGGCTCGAATCGGACTGCGCCCAGCAGGCCCAGCCGGTCCAGCAGTTCCTCCACGACGCCCTTGAGGTCGAAAAAGTCCATGAGTGTATCATCGCGATTCAGCCAGGCGCCGGCCGCGCGCGGGCCGGCCAGGGCGATGGCCACGTGCTCCGGCTCGGCCGGCAGCAGCTCGCCCGGCTGAGGCCAGTAGACCTTGCCGATCTCGAACAGCGCCACCCGGCCGGCTGTGCGCAGGTTGGCGGCCAGCGCGTTGAGCATGCTGCCCAGCAGGGTCGAGCGCAGCCGGTCGGCCGCCGGGGTCAGCGGGTTCTCCAGGCGCACCAGCGTCTCTGGGTCGAGGATCATGGGCAGCGACGCGTCGGACGGTGCGCGACCGGCCAGCGAATCGTACACGGCCTCGCCCTGCGCCGCCAGCAGCTTGCGGTTCAGCTCCGGCCCAATGAGGGCGTAGCCGATGCTGTCCTGCAGGCCGGCGCCCATCAGGATGTCGCGCACCCGCTCCTTGCCCTCCAGCGCCCAGTTGCGCCACTGCGGCGGCAGCGCGTCGTCCATCAGCGTGGTCGGGAGCGCGTCGTAGCCGATGATGCGCGCGATCTCCTCGATCAGGTCGGCCGGGATGCTGACGTCCAGACGGAACCAGGGCGCAGTGACGCGCAGGGTCTCGGTACGCTCCGCTACTCGACCAACGGTGGGTGCTACCTCTTCGACGCCAAACTCCAGACGTTGCAGGATTTCGCTCATCTGCGCCGCTGGCACGTCCATGCCCAGGATGCGCCGCACCTCGGCCGGGGTGATCTCGACCTGCACGCTGCGCTGCGGCAGGGGGTAGCAGTCTTCGACGCCCTCGACCACCGTGCCGCCGGACAGCTCGGCCATCATGCGGGCGCAGCGTTGACCGGCTGGGACCGGCATTTCGGGCGAGATACCCTTGCTGAAGCGCGCGGTGGCCTCGCTGGGCAGGCGCAGGGCCTGCGAGGTACGCCGGTTGTTGATGAAGTCGAAGGCCGCGGCCTCCAGCAGCACGGTGCGGGTGCGCTCGTTGACCTCGGTCTCCAGCCCGCCCATCACGCCGCCGACGGCAATCGGCCCCAGCGTGTCGGTAATCATCAGCATGTCGGGCGTCAGTTGGCGCTCGTTGCCGTCCAGGGTGGTCATCCGCTCGCCCGCCTTGGCGCGGCGCATGATGATGGTCGGCAGGACGGCGTCCGCCTGGTTAACCTCCGACTCTGGATTCATCATTCCTCGTTCATCATTCCTCGTTCCGCCTGCCGCCTTCTTCGCCCGCTCCACCAACAGATCATAGTCGAAGGCGTGCGTCGGCTGGCCCCACTCCAGCATGACGTAGTTGGTGGCGTCGACGATGTTGCTGATGGGGCGCACGCCGGCCTTGCGCAGGCGGTCCTTGACCCAGCCGGGGGATGGCTCGATCGCCACGTCGCGAATCAGCGTGGCCGTGTAGCGCGGGCAGAGGTCGGGGTCCTCGATGACGATCTGGACGAAGGGCTCGGCCGGCGCTGGCGGCCGCGGCATCGCCTCGGGGCGGACGATGCCGGCCAGGCTGGCCAGCTCCGGCTGCGAGCGCTTCAGCGGCCGGTTATACAGCGCGGCTACCTCCCTCGCCACGCCCATGATGTTCAGGTTGCGGGCCAGGTTGGGCGTCAGGTCCATCTCCAGCACCGCGTCGCCCATGTAGTCGGCCAACGGCATGCCCACGGGCGCGTTGACGGGCAGCAGGATAATGCCTTCGTGCTCCTCGCTGATGCCCAGCTCCTTCTCAGAGCAGGCCATGCCTTCGGACTGGATGCCGCGGATCTTGCCGGCCTTGAGCGTCATGGTCTTGTAGCCCTCGGCGTAAGGGTCCACCAGCCGCGCGCCGATGGTCGCGAAGGCGATCTTGAGCATGCTGTCGCCGGGCCGCAGGTTGGGCGCGCCGGTGATGATGGTCATGGGCTTGTCACCGCCGTACTCCACCGTGGCCAGCAGCAGCCGGTCGGCGTCAGGGTGGCGCTCGGTGCGGATGATCTCGCCCACGAAGATCTTGTCCCGCTCCCAGCCCAGGCCATCGGCCTCGTCCATGCGCTCCGGCGGGACGTGGTAGCGGGCGGACGGGTTCAGCCCAACCCAGCGGATATGCTCGACCTCCAGCCCGGCCAGCGTCAGCCGCTCAGCCAGCTCGATGGGGTCAAGGTCATGGATATCGACGAAATCGTTCAACCAGGATAGGGGGACGCGTATGACGGTCATGTTGCCTCACGAGGGGAATGGTAGATTGGTAGATTGGTAAATTGGTGGACTCGCCACGGGCGACGACTCGACCAATATACCAATGTACCAATCTACCATCTTCTTACCCAAACTGCTCCAGGAACCGCACATCGTTCCCGAAGAAGTAGCGAATGTCGCTGATGCCGTGCTTGAGCATGGTGATGCGCTCGGGGCCCATGCCGAAGGCGAAGCCGGACCACTCGGCCGGGTCGTAGCCGCCGTTGCGCAGCACCGTTGGATGCACCATGCCCGCGCCCATGATCTCCAGCCAGCCGGTGTACTTGCAGACCGCGCAGCCCTTGCCGCCGCACAGGATGCAGTCCACGTCGGCCTCGACGCTGGGCTCGGTAAAGGGGAAGTGCGAGCAGCGGAAGCGCAGCTTGCGGCCCGCGCCGTAGATCTGATTGGCGAACTCGACGATCACGCCCTTCAGGTCGGCCATGGTGATGTGGCGGCCGATGGCCAGCCCCTCGACCTGGTGGAACATCATCTCGGAACGGGCCGTGACCTGCTCGTAGCGGTAGCACATGCCGGGCAGGATGACGCGGATCGGCTTGTCCGGCCCCAGGTCGCGCATGGCGTGGATCTGGCCGGGGCTGGTGTGGGTGCGCATGATCACGCCCGGCGTGGTGGTGTAGAAGGTGTCCCACATGTCCCTCGCCGGGTGGCCTGGCGGCATGTTGAGCAGCTCGAAGTTGCGCTCGTCGGTCTCCACGTCGGGGCTGGTGTAGACCTGAAAGCCCATGGCCGCGAAGATGTCGTAGATCTCGCGCAGGGTCTGGGTGCTGGGGTGCAGCCGGCCCAACTGCGGCCGCCGGCCGGGCAGGGTCACGTCCACGCCCTCGGCTGCCAGCTCGGCCGCCAGCTTGGTCTGCGCCACGGCCTGCTGGCGCTCCTCGAAGGCCGCGCTCAGCTCACCCTTCAGTGCATTGGCCGCCTGGCCAAAGGCTGGCCGCTCGTCGGCCGGCAGGTCCGGGATCGCCCGCAGCAGCTCCAGCACCTGCCCCTTGCGGCCCAGATACTGGATGCGCCACGCATCCAGCGCCGCCTCATCGCCCGCCGCCGCCAGCCCAGCCAGCGCCGCGTCGCGTAGTGTCTGCAAATCTTGCATCGCTCGTTGCTCCTCGAAGGATGAACGATGAATGATGAACGATGAATCCGGAAGCGCTCTCCGCCGTTCATCGTTCATCGTTCATCGTTCAACAATAAAAGACGCCCACGTCCGTCCAGGGACGAGACGTGGGCATCACAGTTCGCGGTACCACCCTGTTTCCTCGCAGCATGTGCAAGGCGCTTGCTCCGACATCGGCAGTCGTAGCACGATTTTCCTAAATCGTGCCACCGCTATCGGTCGCCCAGCTAACGGCGGGCCGCCGGAATGGACTACTCTCAACGATGAATGATGAATGATGAATGATGAATGATGAATGATGAATGATGAATCTCGGAAGGCTCTTCCGGCTCATCGTTCATCGTTCCGCATTCATCGTTCCTCGTTGGTTTCACCCATCAGCTCGGGAGGGAATTTCGGCGGGCTTCGGCTGAGCCGGGCTTGCAGCGATCCTGGTGGAGCGCCCGGCGTCTCTGGCAGTGTCTCTCCGCGTACTTGTCTCCGTCATGGCTTTTGGTTGGGATATGCGGTTGTGGAGCGATTATGCCGCACGGTGATTGGTTTGTCAAACGGCGCTGTCAGGCAACAGCACTGGCCTTCTTGCCAGCTACCCGATAGTCTGGTTGAGTACGTTGTGAACGTGGGTCGAGTAGGTTCTGGCGGCGTCTACCAGCGAACTCCGGTGTTCACAACGAACTTCCACAAGCCGAAAATCGCCGCCAGAACCGTACACCTGCACCTGCGCTGCACTCCGGTGCATGTGCAGGTGTCGAGACCCCTTCGTTGCCGCGCGCAAACCCGCTCACTGATCTCGGTACGGCCGCACTACTCGACCCAAGGGTCTCGATACGCTAGAGCCGGGTGACCTCATGGGGTTTGGCTGACCTCAACCCGCTACTCGACCAACGTTCGCTGGGCTCCCAACAAAAGTGTCGGGTGGCAATGCCTTCCTTTTGCTTTGGTGCGCTAGCGTATTGCGCTCCCAGAAGTAGCCACCCGAGTACCCTTGGATGGACGGCTCTTGCTCAGCCAACTCTAGACGCTTTTCGGCCAACAGGCAATAGGTCTCTTCCTGCTCGATGCCGATGTAGCGTCGGCCAAGTTTCTTGGCCACAACTGAGGTCGTGCCGGAACCCAGAAACGGATCGAGCACCACGTCGCCGGGGCGGGAACTGGCCAGGATGAGCTTGGCGATCAGCTTCTCCGGCTTTTGCGTCGGATGCTCGGTGTTCTCCGGCATGGACCAAAACGGCACGGTGATGTCGGTCCACAGGTTCGATGGATGCGTCACTCGAAAGGCGCCGTCCGCTTCTTCGGCCCAGTCCTTGGGCTGGCCGTTGCCGTCGCGATAGGGCGCAACGACGCGGCGCTTCTGTTTGACTGCCTCGACGTCGAAATAGTAATCGTCGCTCACCACGCAGAACCAGATGTCCTCCGAGTTGTTCTTCCAGTTGCGCGCCGCCCCGCGTCCCTTCTCGCGCTCCCAGGTGATGCGGTTCTTGACGATGAAATGCCGCTCCAGCACGCGCTGGATCACGCCCGACGAGCGCCACTCGCTGCACACGTAGACCGAGGCCGTTGGCTTCAGTAGCGGCGTGACGAGTTCGACCCAGGCGTTGGTCCAGGCTTCGTACTCAGCTTGCGACTGCTTGGCGAACACGGAGCCGTCGTAGGTCTTGCTGAGGTTGTATGGTGGGTCAGCAATTAGCAGATCGACTGAGGATAGTGGGAGCAGCGGTAAGACTTCCGTGGAGTCGCCAAGGATGGTTCTTCCGGCACACTCAGACACGAAGGTAGGACGATCTACAGTCCAAAGACGTGGCCGCAGGCGACTAATGTCAACCTTGGACAACAAAAGCGTTCTGTTGCGCAATGCTCGTGGTGCTAATCGACCCATGGGTTGCTTCCGCCGATTGACTTTCCGATATCCAGTTGTAGTTACTCTACGACGTACTGAGAAAAGAGTCGTCACGTTTTGTGGCGCTGGCGTTAGGCAGGTCAGCAGGTCGTCCCATTCCCAAAAACCTTTGGGCAGTACGGAACCATTAAGTCAGGTCTGTCTGCGATACCGGTATCTCTTGCGGGTATAACCATAATTGTAAAACGGCTTATTGTAAGGATCCTTGGGCTCGATATCGTCATGAAGTCGACTTGGATAAGTCCCAAGTATTCCGACGGGAGGGCTCCTCCGGATTGCCTCCTCTGTTACACCGTACCATCCATCACTCTTAAGCGAGGCACAGAAACCCTCCCATGCGCTTTTAAGTTCACGATATAGCACTTCGAAGTACGTCTGCTGCATGTTGACGTATTCGTTGCTGCCGCGGTCGTACTCGCGTCCAACCTCAACGTAATCATGGGCGTTTTTCAAGTGCTGTTCCAATTCCTCCGAAGTGTATCCAGCCAGATAATGTGGAATATAGTGCTCACGATTGAAAGGCATTAATTGACGAAACGTAGCTGATGTCAGTGCTAGGTATTCCCCTTTTTCATGGCTCAACGCAACCAATTCGATCTGATTGATGCTAACAGGTTGTTGTTCTACCTTGGTTCTTCCCAGCCAAGGTTTGTATGTTCCTATCACCTGTTTCTCAAGGACACACTTCAGCCTTAACACGCCCTCCTCGTACAATCTTGGATCTGCATTTTGTACAACAAGAATATGAGACGTCGGCTTGGCTGTGCCACAATACGGGCAGAACCGGAAGTTGTCGTCGTAGTTCGCAGCACACGACTGGCATTTCGGCATGACCTAATTCTCCTCATCAGGCTTTGCAAGTCCGGGCGTCCTAGCCTACCCGCTGAAGCAACGCGCTCATGTCACCGTAGTCGTACGGCGGACGTTTGCGCACAGCCAACACCCAGACCCAACCAACGCTGTCATCCACCGCATATACAATGCGCCAGTTGCCGAGCTTCAACCGGCGCGGCTCAAAACGCTCTGATGGCCAATCGAGTTCTTTGCTGTCCGATGGACGCGGATCAGTTCCGAGCGCCAACATTGCCCGCTTGAGTCTCTGACGCACATGGCCCGGCGTTGTCTTCAATTCTGCGATCGCTGGCGGGTCGATCCATACCCTATAACTCATCCAGAATCGTCTCCAGAGGCACTGCGCCCGAATCCTCCGGCCCCGCACGCAGACGCGCTAGATTGGCCCGGATGACCTGTCGATCTTCGACTTCCTCCAGCCACTCGACAAGCCCTAGCCAATCGTCGGCGTCCATGACTGCCAGACGCTGGCCTGTGGGCGCTTGGACGAACTGTACCGAGCTTAATACAGCCGACAGATTCACACCATTCATTTCAACCTCTTGTTGCACCTTCAAGAGTGAGATATCGCCAGACCCTGACTGATGTACTCATCATGCCGGTCAGCCCAGTCAGGCACATCGCTGCTGAAAGCGCCGATGAACTGCTCGAAGGGATCGTCAAGCTGGCCCTCACTGATAGTCGCCAACCACTGCACGGCCACGGCCTCAGGACCTTGGCCTTGGCGCTTGGCGGTTTTTAGCAGAGTCTCATAAACATGTTCAGGTAGTTCGAGGGTCAATACATGCGTCATGGCTTACACCTCCAGCAGGCATATCGCGGCCTATAGCTCGCCCAGGATCGTCTCCAAAGGCACTGCGCCCGAATCCTCCGGCCCCGCACGCAAACGCGCCAGATTGGCCCGGATGACCTGCCGGTCTTCGACTTCCTCCAACCACTCGACAAGCCCTAGCCAATCGTCGGCGTCCATGACTGCCAGCCGGCGGCCTGTGGGCGCTTGGACGAACTGTACCGAACTCAATACGGTTGACAGATTCACGCCGTTCATTTCAACCTCGTGTTGCACCTTGTTCACGTCTCCAACGGGCAGGTCGCAGCCTTAACCGTGCCATCAGGCAGATGCCAATTCCACAACATTTACTTCTGTTAGCGGCTCGCTCTCCAAGTACAACGTGTCATAGCTCAAATCCAGCCCGCCAGGCCATTCCACGGAGCCGGCCACGACACGCGCCGCCGCGAAGGTGGTAGGGTTCTGCAATCGCACGAAGACGCCGCGGTTCAAGTACGGCTTCACGTCGAAAATCCGCTGCTCACCATTTTCAAAGATGATGTCGAGACGAAAATCGTCCGTTGGAGTCACACTAACGACATAGGGATTCATCTCGCACTCCTACCTCAAAGGTTCAACCCTGAAGATTTCTTCGTGATTGTAACACAGCAGGCCGTCAGGGTCAACAGAGCCCGCGCCGCTCTTCTAGACAGATCAGCACGCGAAAAGACCTTCGAGGTTTTCGGCAACCTCGAAGGTCTCTTTGCGTTCAATCGCCACTGTTCAGCGCCACTTGTCGAAGAACGCGATGGAGTCCACCGCCGCGTTCCACAGCGTCTCCACATCCGTCAGCGCCTGGGGGAACTTCGCCTCGTCCCACGGCTGGCCGACGAAGGTGTAGACCCAGTCGCCCACCACGATCTGCGCGGTGCGCTGGCGCCAGGGGCCGCCGGTGAAGTCGTAGACCACGGCCGGATAGCCGGCGATGGTGGTGGTCTGCACGCTGTTGGCGTCGATCTGCTCGCTGATGGGCTGCAAGGCCTGCTCCGGCGTCTGCTCACCCAACGGGTTCACACCGATGCCCAGCGAGGCCCGCACGCTGTCGAAGCCCTCCGCCGGCCCATACTCCGGCCCGCCCACGATGCGCGCCGGGAAAGTGGGGTCGACGGCGAAGCCCTCTGGCAGCAGCAGGCAGTAGCCATCCACCAGGTTGACATGCAGGGTCCGACCATTGCGCACCTGCGGACAGACGTCGTCCGGCCGCACCACCACGCGCTCGCCCTGCGGCGGGAAGAAGACGATGGACTGGGTCACCGTGTCCCAGGCTTGCGCGGCCTGCTTGTCGAGCTCCGGCACATCCCCCGGCCGCGGCTGCAGGGTGATCTGGTATTTGGTGTCGTTGGCGACGATGAACGCGCCGCGCTGGGCGAAGAAGCCGCCGGGCAGGTTGTTGAAGATCACGGCTGGTTGGCCGCCGATAGTGACATGCTGCTCCAGCGGGTCCATGCCGGGCAGGTTCAGCTCCAACCACTGGTTGGCGTACTCGGCGCTGCTCATGCCGTCCGCCGGGCCGTTGTAGGCCACCGCCAGGCTGAGGGCCACGCCCTCCACGGCCGTGGCGTCCAGCGGCTCGCCCACCAGATGCACGACCTCGCCAGGCCGGAACGGGTCCGGCTCCACACGCAGGTTCGATGGGTAGAGGAAGCACCAGCCGTTCTCAGGGCTGACCGCCAGCGTCGTGCCCTCGGTCTCGGCCGGGCAGATGGCGGCCAGGTCAGGCTCGCTGGGCTGCGCGGCCGGCGTGTCAGTCGGCTCAGCCGGCGCAGGCTCTGGCGTGGCCGTGGGCGGCGCCGGGGTGGTTACGGTCGCCGACGGGGCAGCGCAGCCGGCCAACAGCATGATCATTATTACAAGTATCCACAAAGATTTCATGGGACTCCTCGCGCTCCTTGATCTCTCCAAAGTAATTTTTATGCTGTCGAGCAACACGCCACTACACAACGGTACAACGCCAAATGTTCAGAAAGCTGCCGACATCGGGCGCCGCAGCGCACGCAAAGCCTCCAGGAACCGCGGGGACAGGTCCACAAACCTACCGCGGGCCGGCTCGGTCTGCCCACTCGCCTACACCTGCACTGCGCTCAGGCGCAAGTGTCCTCGGAACCGGCGAGCCACGGTCCGGGGTGCAGCGCAAAGACCGGCCAGAGCAGGAAAATGGGAATAGCTCAACCCCCACGTGTGCACCGGTACCTGTTGGCGCGGGGAAGATCAATGCTCAGGCCGGGATGGCGACGTATTCGGCAAAGGATTGCGATCGAGGCACCGGCATCTTGTCTTCCAATAGCCCGCGCACATGCATCTCGAAAGCCTCATGCATGTTGCGCGTCACCTGATCGCGCGTCTTTCCTGTGGCCACACAGCCAGGTAGGTCGGGTGAATAGGCTGAGTAGTTACCATTGGCTTTTTCGATCACAATCAGAAAGCGATACACGGTTATCCACCCTTTGCACTGCCTCAGGGAGCGGAGCTCAGCGCCACCTCCAGCGCCTGGTGCAGCGTGCGCACGCCGATGACCTCGATGCCGTCGGGCGCGTTGATGGCCGTGTTGCGGCTGCGCGGGGTGATGCAGCGGGTGAAGCCCAGCTTGGCGGCCTCGTTCAGCCGCCGCGCCAACTGGCTGACGCTGCGCAGCTCGCCGCTCAAGCCGACCTCGCCTACCACGGCCAGATCGGCCGGCACCGGCACATTCTTCAGGCTGCTGGCGATGGCTACGGCCACGGCCAGGTCGGCCGCCGGCTCGCTGATGCGCAGCCCGCCCACCACGTTGACGAACACGTCCTGGTCGCTCAGCCGGAAGCCGGCGCGCTTGCCCAGCACAGCCGTCAGCAGCAGCAGCCGGTTGAAGTCCACGCCGTTGGCCGTGCGCCGCGGCTGGGGGAAGCTGGTGGTCGAGGCCAGCGCCTGCACTTCGACCAGCAGGGGGCGAGTGCCCTCCATGGTCACGGCGATGGCCGAGCCGGCCGCGTTGGGCAGGCGCTCGGCAAGGAAGGCCTCAGAGGGATTGGTCACCTCCCTCAGCCCGGCCTCCACCATCTCGAACACCCCCACCTCGTCGGTGGAGCCGAAGCGGTTCTTGACGCTGCGCAGCAGGCGGTAGGTCTGGAAGCGCTCGCCCTCCAGATAGAGCACCGTGTCCACCATGTGCTCCAGCACGCGCGGGCCGGCGATATTGCCCTCCTTGGTGACGTGGCCGACCAGGAAAACGGGCACGCCCTGGCTCTTGGCCATGCGCAAGAGCTGGGCCGAGCACTCGCGCACCTGGGTCACGCTGCCGGCCGTGGAGGCCACCGCGTCGGTGTGGATGGCCTGGATCGAGTCGACCACCATCAGCCGCGGCGCGATGTCGCCCACGTGCTGCAGGATCGACTCCAGGTGGGTCTCGGCGTGGACGAAAAGGTTGGCCTCGTGGATGCCCAGCCGGCTGGCGCGCAGCTTGAGCTGGCGCGCGCTCTCCTCCGCGCTGACGTAGAGCACGCGGCCTTCCGTGCGCGCCATGCTGGCCGCCAGTTGCAGCAGCAGCGTCGACTTGCCGATGCCGGGGTCGCCGCTGACCAGCACCACCGAGCCGGGCACGATGCCGCCGCCCAGCACGCGGCTTAGCTCGCTGCCCTCCACCGGCACGCGGTCCAGGCCGTCGGCCGAGATGGCGGTCAGCGGCTGGGGCGCGCCGCCGCCCTCGACGGGGACGAAGGTGCGGGCAGCGCTGCGCCCGGCCGGCGCTTCCACCACCTGCTTCTCGATCAGCGTGTTCCACTCGCCGCAGTCGGGGCATTTGCCCATCCACTTGGCCTGGGCGCTGCCGCAGTTCTGGCAGACGTAGCGGATTTTGATTTTGGACATGGGCGCTCCGGAGTGATGGGTGTTTGGGAGTGTTGCAGAATTCGATGATCAAGCGCTAGATGGAGAGGTTTGCAGATAGCCTCGCTTTGTGGGATTATAGGTTTGCCGACCAAACCCCACAAAGACGAGGACTATCCTATGGACAGTATACCACTGATCATCCAATCCATCCTAAAGGCGCACCTGCTGACGCTGCTGCACTGGTTTAGTGAGGAGCTGTACCGACGGCTGTGGCGCCAGGCCGAGGGCCATTTTCTCGTGCGGCTGCGGGATCACATGGACTGGAAGTCGCTGGAAGCGGCATGCGCCGGGTATCACCATGCCAGCGGGCCAGGCGCACCCCCGACCCACACCGTGGCGCGTCTGGTGCGAGCGTTAGTGGTCAAGTATTTGTTCGACTTGTCGTTGCGGGAATGGGAACACGAGATCCGCTGGAACCTGCTGATCAAGTGGTTCGTGGGCTATGCGGCGTTCGAGGTTGGCCCAGACCATGCGACGCTGGAGCGTTTCGAGTTGTGGGTCAGTGAGCACCAAAGCCGGACCTACTTCGATCAGATTTTACGGCAGATCGAGCAGGACTTTCCCGAGGAACGGCAGAAGCCCCAGATCGCCGACACCTATGCCCTGCGCGCCAATGCGGCCACTGAGACTTTGATCGGCTTGATCCGGCACACCGTGCAACGCCTGCTGACCACCCTACACGAGATCGATGCCGAGAGCCAGGCGCAGATCGAGAGCCAACTGGACCAGAAGGCGATCTATGGAGCCGACGATGAGATCAAGGAGTTCCGTCTATGCCAGGCTGAACGCGGCCAACGCTTACAGGCCACGGTCATCGCCGCTCTGCAGGGCGCCGAGTTGATCCGCTCCTGGCTGAAAGCCCGTAGCGATTTGAGCGAGAGCCAGCAGCAAGCGATCAAGAGTTGGCTGGCGAGCCTGGACAAGATCGTAGACGATGAGCTCCTCATCACCCGCAACGAGCAGGGAGAGATCGTCAGTGTGCAGGAGTTGCCCAAAAAGCAGAAGGGCAGCTATCGCATCGC
>JBAQCH010000010.1:0-31695 GCA_049294015.1 Anaerolineae bacterium | reverse complement strand
CGGCCAGCCCGCTGGGCGGCCAAGACGGCTTCGTAGCCCAGGTCGCGCCCGACGGCCGCAACCTGGTCTTCTCGACCTTCGTCGGCGGCAGCGGCGACGACAGCCTCACGGCCCTGGCTGTGGGCAGCGAGGGCACGCTGTTCCTGGCCGGCGCCACGGCCTCGGCCGATTTCCCGACCACGGCTGGAGCGGTGTCCACTGCGCTACGCGGCCCGCGCGATGCCGTGTTAGCCCGGCTGACGCCCGGCGGCGCTGGCCTGCTCTACGCCACCTACCTGGGCGGCAGCGACGTGGACCAGGCGCTGGCTGTGGCGGTCGATACGCTCGGCAACCTGGCCATCGCCGGCAGCACCGCTTCGGCCGACTTCCCTGTCACGCCGGGGGCCTTCGACGCCAGCTACAACGGCGGCGGCGACGCCTTCATCGCGCGGCTGGCGCTGGGGGTGTGGGCGCAGCCGCTGCGCAACGTCTACTTGCCGCTGCTGCTACGACGGTGATAAGCGTAGCAGGCTCGGTCAGGAGACCGGCCCGAGCAACGTAACTGATCGCCCGGCGGGCTCGGTCGGAGACCGGCCCGAGCAACAAATCAAAAAACCAAAATCTGATCCGTGAAATCCGTGCAATCCGTGGCCAGAGATGCTTCGGCGCCTTCGGTCAGCATGACAGGGATCAGGGCGCGGGGCAAGTCCAGCCCCATTGGCTGCTGAACTGCATCATGTCGGCCACGGTCACCCGGCCGTCCCGGTCGCGGTCGGCGCGGCTGCGATAGCAGGCGTCGCCCAGGCCGCAGTTCCAGCTTTGCGCGGCCTGGCTGATATCCAGCGCGTCGACCTGGCACGAGCAGTCCAGGTCGCGCCAGGTGCACAGCGGCCGCGGCAGCAGCACGAACAGCCCTTGCTCGATGCCGCTGACAATCACCGTGCCGCTGTCGAAGAAGGGATAGTTGCCCCAGGCGCCGTTGAAGTTGGCGTTGTTGTTGGCCGGATAGACGTCAAAATAGCCGCTCTCGAACGGCGCCAATGGATTTGAGATGTCCAGGATGCGCAGCCCGGCGCGGTAGTTGGCCTGATAAGAGCGGTTGCCGACGATGAACTGGTTGTGGTCGATGGCTGCCGTGGGTCCGGTATAGGTATGCACCAACACCGGGTTGTCCAGGTCGACCATGTCCCAGACGTACGTCTTGGTGGCATGGCCGAAGTTCATCTCGTCCAACTCGTCGTCCAGGTAAAAGTAGCGGTGGTCCTCGGTCAGCCAGCCCTGGTGGATGTAGCCCGCGCCGGCGTAAGTGCGGGAGGAAATCGGCAAGGGCGCGGCCTTGTTGGTCACGTCCAGGATTACTACCTGCCCGCCGTTGCTCTGATTGCCGTTGGAGTTGATGCAGATTTCCTTGCCGCGGTGCTGCGCGTCGGGGCCGTGGTAGACCACGCAGGTGGTGTCGTGGGTGTAGGCGCTGCCCGCGCAGCCGGCGAAAAGGGGATTGCCCGAATCGCGCACGTCGATCATGTGCAGGCTGCCGCTGCACGCGTTGGCGCCGCCGGTGGAGATGCCGGTGACGTACAGGTAGCCGGTGTCGGGGTTGATGGTGATGTCGTGCGCGCTGCCGAAGAGGGTGTAGCGCGGCGCGGTGAAGGTGGCCGGCGGATTGGGCACGTTGCGCAGTTGCGCCAGGTTGAAGACCTGCATGCCGTGCGCGCCGTTGGAGTCGGAGATGATGTAGGCGTAGGTTCCGAAGGCCTTCAGCTCGCGCCAACTCGAGCTCCCCGTGGCCGACGGCAGGTTACCCACGTAGATCGGATTGACCGGATCGGTGATGTCGACGAAGGCGGTGCCGTTGGTTCGGCCCATTAGCGCGTATTCGCGGCCGGTCTGCGGGTCGGTCCAGCCCCAGATGCTGCTGGCGCTGCCGCCGCCGATGCTGCTGTTGGGCAGAAAGGCGCCCAAGTCGATGTTGTTGCAGGGATAGCTGCCTGCCATGCCGCCCACACAGGGCGTGAAGGCCATCGGCTCCAGCGCCCGGGCTGGCTCCTGATCGGCCAGGAAGCGGGCGCGCAGCTCGGCGCGAGGGTCGTCGACGTCGGCCGGCGTCTGGGCGTCGAAACCCGCGTCGACCGGCGCAGGCCCGCCAGCCAACAAAATGAGGCTGAGCAGCAGAGCAGCCAAGGCGAAGGTGCGCAGTATGAGCATGGTAAACGGCCTCCTGAGCAGTGAACGTGTCGTATAATGGCAAACCCGATGTTGCCAAGCGGGGAGCAATGATAACACAACCTGGCTGCAATGCACAAGCGCACGGTCAGGACACCGCCCGTTCAGGCAATGAGACCAGAGATACATGCTTTTGCGGCGCAATGTGTTATACTTGTACAGCAACGTGCCTCGCCAACGCCGCTGCTTTCCCTGGAGTAACGCTCCTCTCCCTTGGGGTTACTGGTTCCTCTGGTCACGGTTCCACGTCAACGTTTCGACCAAGTCATTGTGCTCGACTGTGCAGGGGTGTGGTCGAGGAAGAAGGATTACCATGCAATTCCTGCAAGAGATCAGGCTGATTCAGGGTGGGATGGGCGTCTACGTCTCCAACTGGCGGCTGGCTAAGGCCGTGGCGATGGAACGGCCAGGCAAGACGGCCGGCACGGTGTCAGGCACGGCGCTGGATGTGGTGTACGTGCGGCTGCTGCAACTGGGCGATCCGGGCGGCCATGCACGCCGCGCGCTGGCTGCGTTCGACGCCAAGTTTGCAACCGGCGTGGGCGCAAAATCTGTGATCGCTATTTCATCGAGGGGGGCAAGGTCCCCGACGCCCGCTTCCGCAGCGCGCCCATGCAGGTGGTGCGCTCGGAGGATGGCAAGACAACCTTTCCCGCGCCCAACGGCGCACAGGACCCGACCCGCCTCAAGTTCGACGACTCCATCGTCGAACTGCTGATCGCCACCGGGTTCGCTGAGGTCTGGCTGGCCAAGGAAGGCCATGATGGCAGGATCTTCATCAACTTCCTGAACAAGATCGACCTGCCGCTGATCTACATCATGTACGGCGCGATGCTGGCCGGGGTCGACGGCGTTATCGTCGGCGCGGGCAATCCCGATGGCCTGCCGGCCGTCTGCACGCGCCTGGCCCGGCATGAGGCGGTGACGCGCAGCCTGTCAGTGATGTACGCCGCAGCAGGGGAACAGTTCGCCATCGGCTTCGATCCTGCGACGGTGGCCGGCGGCCAGTTGACCCGATTGCCAGTGCAACGGCCAGCCTTCCTGGCCATCGCGTCGTTGGAGGAATTGGTCAAGGCGCTGGCGGAGAGCGACAGCGAGGCGCCTGACGGCTTCATCATCGAGCATCACACGGCTGGCGGCCACAACGCCAACCCGATGGGACCGCTGAAGCGGGATGAAGAAGGACAGCCGATCTACAGCCAGCGCGACGAGGCCGACCTGGCCGCGATCCGCAGCGTGGGCATCCCCTTCTGGCTGGCCGGCGGCTATGGCAGCCATGACCGCCTGCAGGCTGCGCTGGATGCCGGCGCGTTAGGCATCCAGGTGGGATCGGTTTTTGCCCTGGCCGAGGAGTCGGGCATGAAACCTGAGTATCGCTCAGCCATCTTCCAGCAACTGCGCAGCGGGGCAGACGACGCGTCGCTGGTCAAGACCACCCTCTTTTCGCCCACCGGCTTTTCGTTCAAGGTCGTTCAACTGGCGGGCACCCTGTCGGACGATGCGGTCTACGAGGACAGGCGGCGCATCTGTGACATCGGCCTGCTTCAGCAGCGCGGCTTCAGCAAGCCGGATGAAGATGGCACCCGCACCCTGTTCCAGCGCTGTGCGGCCGCGCCGATCGACGGCTACGTCGACAAGCGCGGCATCGAGCGCAACACCGACGAACGGCGCTGCCTGTGCAACGGCCTGCTGGCTTCGGTCGGCCTGGGGCAGGTCAAGAATATCAACGGGGAGTGGATCGAGGAGCCGGCCATTATCACGCTGGGCAACCGGCTGGACCACGTGCGCCGCCTCTCGCGCCAGGGCCAGACGACCTACCACGTCCAGGATGTGGTGACAGATATCCTGGGGTGACGATCGCTGCGCGCTGACGGGCGCCTCCCAGAAACAGAGACACCTGCATCAACGACGACGCAGGTGCTTTTTTATGCCGCAGACAGTTCGCTATGCCAAGATGATTGCCTGCTCGATGACCCGCACGCGCAGCCAGCGCTCCCGGCCGTCCTCCTCGACAATCACCAGATCGTAGGCGTCCTCGTGCTCGCCGCGGCGGTGCTGCGCCCAAAAGCGCGGATTGCCGCGCACGGCCTGAAGCTGGCTCGGCCGCTCGGCCAGCTCCTCCTGCACCAGCCGCCAGCCGCGGATCGTCGGCTGCTCCGGCTGCAAGAGCGAGCAGATCAGGTAGACCGCGTCGGGGTAGAAGGCGTTGCGGGCGTCGGTGGCCGAGGGGTAGGGCGGGTCCACCGGGTGCGAATGGTAGATGGCGATCATGCCCTCGCCGCGCTCCTCGAAGTCGAACTGCTTGAGCAGCGTCTGGCCGTCCACCCAGTAGTCCATGATGGGGTTGGCGGCCTCGTTGCGGGCGCGCACCAGCTCCGTGGCCGCGCCATCGCAGCCGCTGAGGATGCCGCACACCTCCTGCGGCGCGCCGGCCTGCGCGTGGGCGATGATCTCGTCGTAGATGGGTTGGGGGAGGGTGATGGTGTTTGAATTGGTCATGGCAACTCGTCCATTTGCATCAACCTACCAGGGGATCCGAACGCCATCAGAAGGCCAACTCAAGCTTTTCCACCGCATCCAGATTGAAGCGCTGGCGTGCTTGCCAGAGGTCGTAATTGCTTTGCATAGCCAACCAGCTTTCCGGGGAACGGCCCAGCGTTTTCGACAGACGCAAGGCCATCTCTGGCGTCACACTGCTCTGTCCATTGAGCAAGCGCGCCAGAGTCGATGGAGACACCTTCAACGCGGCAGCAACCGCACGCGAGTTGACATGCGCCGGCTCAAGGTAGACTTCTCGAATGAACGCCCCAGGGTGAGGCGGATCATACATGCTCATCAGTGATAGTCCTCGTAATTCACAACGTAGGCGTTGTCATCAGTCACGATACAGAAGGTTGATCACCTTGAAGCTGAGCCGCTCGCCGTTGACCCGCATCTCCTGCGTCGGGCGGATGACCACGCCTTCGGCCGTGGCGCCGTTGGGGTAGGTGCGCTCGGCGTAGCGGCGCAGCGCCTCGTCGTCACTCAGATCGAAGGACTCGCCCACCTCGACCAGGTCCACCACCGGCAACCCCAAGCTCTGCGCGACGGCCAGCATGTCGGCGTAGTCGAGATAGCGCCGCTGCTCGATGTGCCAGACGTTGAACAGGCGCAGGTCGAGCTCTTTCAAGCCCAGTCGGTTCTTCTGCACGCCGGGGCCGACAATCTCGAACTGCAAGGCCAGCGGCAGGTGGTGCTGCGCCAGCTCGTACTTGGCCGCCAGTTGCCAGACGGCCGTGTCGGGCCGCTCCTTCAGCTCGAAATTGCGCGAGCAGGCGCGCAGTGCGCCGTCGGCGTCCCAAAACACGGTGCCGCTGCTGCCGTCGGCTTTGAGCGTGGTGTAGAACGGCCGGCCTTGCAGCGCGGCCACCAGCTCCGGCGCGCGCTGGAAGTTGGGCTCGTCGGTCTTGGGGATGAAGGCCGGAAAGCTGCCGCGGATGTCGCCGCCGAGGTTGGCCGACAGGGGCTTCTCGTACTTGGCGACGCCAGCCAGCTCGGTGATGTCGGTGCCCACCTCCAGGCCGGCCGT
This sequence comes from Anaerolineae bacterium, assembly GCA_049294015.1. Classification (GTDB taxonomy): domain Bacteria; phylum Chloroflexota; class Anaerolineae; order JAAEKA01; family JAAEKA01; genus JAAEKA01. Next base: position 25,925 of record JBAQCH010000010.1, on the reverse strand, counting down.
GGCATCGGTCAGCGGCATAAGCAGGCACTCGCTGGGCACCCCCTTCAGGCGCACCATGCGAATGCGCCAGTGGCGCGCTTCCAGGAAGGCGAAGCGCTCAGTCTGCGGCAGCAGCGCGTCCTGCAGGTAGACCTCGCAGCGATCGCCCGGCGCGAAGTCCCCTTTCTTGGCCGTGCCGCGCCAGCGCCCGCCGGGGCCGCATACCACCTCCAGGCTCTCGATGAAGTCCGCGCCGGGAATGGGATAGATGTGGGTCACTTGTCCGATGTAAGCCAGTTCAGACATGGTATCAGCCCTCAAACAGATACTCTGCGCCCGGCTGCAAGTACGGATTCCTGCGCCGCTCGCGGCCAATGGTGGTGGCCGGGCCGTGGCCAGGGTAGACTCTGTAGTCGTCGGGCAGGGTCAGCAACTGCTCGCGGATCGAGCGCAGCAGGGTCGGCCCGTCGCTGCCGGGAAAGTCGAAGCGGCCCACGCCGCCGGCGAAGAGCACGTCGCCGCCCCACACCTGCCGGCTGGCATGGTGGATGTAGACCAGCGAGCCGGGCGAGTGGCCGGGCGCCAGCCGCACCTCCAGCTCCTCCTGGCCAAAGCGCACCACGTCGCCCGGCTGCATGTGGCCGTCCACGGCCGGCATGGGGCCGGGATCGTAGCCCATCCACAGCTTGACCATCTCGCGGCCGCGCGCCAGCACCGGCTCGTCGTCTGGGTGCAGCCAGAAAGGCGCGCCTGTGGCCGTCCGCACCGCATCCACCGCCAGCACGTGGTCGAAATGGGCGTGGGTGTTGGGGATGGCCACGACCTTCAGCCCTGTCCGCCGCACCAGGTCCAGCATCGCCGGCCCGTTGTCGCCCGGATCGATCACCACCCCCTCGCCCGTCGCCTCACAGCCCAGCACGTAGCAGTTCACCTGCAACATGCCAACTTCGATACTCTTGACAATCATGCGTGACCTCGTGTTCCGTGACCGGTGAACAGTGAACGGTGAACAGTCACCAATCACCCAATCACCCAGTCACCTTGTCATCCCCTACTCACTCACCGTCACCCAGCCCAAATTGACCCGATCGACGCCGTCGGCCGGGTTGCCGGTGTGCAGGAAGAGCTGGAGCTGGTAACGGCCCGGCTTGACGTAGTCGGGAATCAACATGTCGTGCTCGCCGCGCACGATCTCGCCGGCCTGCCAGTTCAGCGTCGGGTAGAGCTCGCTGACCAACGGGCCGCTGACGGCCGCGACCTCCGTATCGGCGCCGCTGACCAGGCGCGCGGTGAACCACCAGGCCGCTGTGGGTTGGCTGTTGGCCTGCCAGTACCAGGTCAGGTGCAGCAGGTCGTTGGCGCGCAGCGGCTCATCAGGGTTGAAGCTAAAGCCGCGCTTGTAGCGGTCGTGGCCCAACAGAGTGATCTCGCCTAACCTGAAGGGCTGGGCGTTTTGCATGCGCAGCGCCTCGACCGGCAGCGGCGTCGATGGCCGGTTGACGCGCACGACGCCCAGGTCGATGTAATCCTGCTGGCCCACCGGCAGCCGCTCGCCCGTCGCGGGGTCATACATGCCCAGAATCAGCTTGTAATCGCCCGGCGCGGTGCCGTGGGACACCAATACGCCGTGGTTGTCGATAATCGCCACGCCGGGCTGCCACTGGCTGGTCGGGCTATCACCCGGCGGCGCGTCGCGCTGGGCCACCACCTGGTCGCGCTCGTCCAGCAACTGCACGAAGACCGTGTAGTCGGCGTCGGGCTGGCGCTCGGCCTGCCAGGTCAACTGGAGCTGCAACACGTCGCCCGAGGTGATCTCCTGCGACGACAAGGCATAGCTGAGCAGCCGGATCTGATCGCCGAACAGCGCGTCGCTGGTCTGCACCGGCCAATCGTCGGTGGGCTGCTGGGTGGCGTAGATGACGAAGCGCATGTTGCCCTGCCAGCGATCCTCGGCTTTGTAGGCGTGGCTGTCGAGCCAGCCCTCTACCAGCCGATCGGGGTCGCTCTCCTCGGTGGCCCAGTAAAGGGTGTAGAGGTGTGGATGCTGGCTGGCGATCTGTTCGACGCGGGCCTGCGTGGCGGCCTGGTCGGGCGGGCGCTGTTCGGGCAGGTCGTAGATGGGCAGCGGGCCTTGGTAGTAATACTCGAACACCTCGCGCTGGCCGGGGGCGTTCAGAATAATGGCGTCGTCGGGGCCGGCCACCGCGCTGATGTAGCGGGCGACCGAGCGGTAATCATCGCGCGCCACGGCCGGATCGAAGTAATAGCTGGCCAGGGTGACGCCGCTGGGAATGCTGACCAGGGCCACAGCCGCGGCCAGCCATACGTAGGCCAGCAGCGTGCCGATCGGGCTGGACGGAGTGGGAGCGCTGGCTGGCTGGGGCGGGGCCTTCCTGCGGGACCGGCGATTCGCAGCCGGCGCGGCCGCGCGCCGGCTCCATTGGCCGCGCGCCAAGGCCTCCATGAAGCCTGTGACGCCGCGGCCCAGCAGCATGGTGAAGGGCGCTGCGGCCACCAACAGAAACTTCATGTAGGCCGGCTTGAACAGCCCGCCCAACAGCACCAGCGCCAAGGGCGCGGCCAGCCACAGCAGCGGCAGCCCCCAGCTCAGCCAATGAGCCCGCCGGCCGTTGGGCCGCACCCACGGCCACAATCCTAAAATGAACAGCGCCAGGAAGGTGATCAGCCACGGGCTGCCCGGCTCGATGGGGCTAACTGGTCCCAGCGCCAGCACGGCCAGCACCTGGGCCAGGGCATCGCCCAACGGCGCCGCCTGCCCGCTGCGCGGCCAGTTCATCAGTTGATTCCAGGCCGTGCCGAACCAGGGCAGGTAGAAGAAAGCCATGACGATCAGCAGCATGGCCCAGTGCAAGAGGCGCGCCTGAACGAAGCCGCGCCGGCGGGAGTTCCACACCCACAGCCCATAGAGCAGGCTAGCCGCGCCGACCAGCAGCGGGAAAGTGTAGTGCGTGTACAGGCCGGCCACCGCGGCGAACAGAATCACCCCCGTAGCCAGGCCGGAGAAGGACACGGTCTTGCTGCTTCCATCGGCCCGCAGCACAATCGACTCGTGCAGGATGTAGCGCGTCAAGCCGTAGAAGAGCAGCGCCGCCAGCGCGGCGAGCTGGCTGTACATGCGCGCTTCCTGGCTGTAATAGATCAGGAAGGGGTTGATCGCGGCGAAGGTGGCGGCGATGAGGGCGGTGCGACGGTCGAACAGCCGGCTGACGATCTGATAGACCAGCCAGACCAGCAGGATGCCCCACAGAGCCGACAGCGAGCGCAGCGCGGCCTCGCTGTCGCCGAAGATGCGGCTCCACAGGTTCAGCAGCCAATAGTAGCCGGGCGGGTGGATATCGGCCGCGGCGCGCGCGCTGATCTCGGCCAGGCTGCGGCCGGCCATGGCCGCGCTGTTGCCCTCGTCGGCCCACAAGCTTTGAGTGCCGATGCGGAAGAAACGCAGGCCGGCGGCCAGCAGCATGACCAGCCAGAGCAGGGTGTTGGCAAAAGGATCGCGCGGACGGCGGGTGGGTGGGGTCATAGATGGGCACAGTATAGCCCAGATCGACAGGCTAGTCAACGCAGCGTGGGCGTTGATTGATCCAGCACTAGCCCTTCAGGGCTTTCTAGAAGTCAGCAAGTTCGCCGGACCTGTTACCCTGAGCGGGTCTGCCACCCAACTAACACTGCGTCGAAACACCAGCGAAGGGTCTCGGCGTGCGATGGGGGACACCTGTACTTGCAGTGCGGTGCAAGTGTGCTTCGGCGGACCTCAGCATGACACTCACTGCAACTTCTGAGAAGCCCTGATAGCCCTTGGCTACAGAGGATGTTTGGGCTATAATGTGGCTTGCGCGAAGTTAGGGAATTGACCGAATGGTGTATGCTCTGGAGAATGACTATGATCTGTGAGTTCTGTGGCGGCCAGACGGTTAAGAAACGGGTCCGCAAGACGCATTGGCACTTGGGCAAGCTCTACCTTGTGGAGGATGTCGAGGCCGAGGTCTGCCGCGAGTGTGGCGAGCGCTACTATCACGCTACGACGCTGGATGCCATCGACAACATGCTGGAAACGGGATCGTTGATGGTTCGCGGCCAGTTCAACGTCCAGGTCGTCGGCATGCCTGCCTGAGACAGGATTCTACTCCTCCCAACCTGCCTGCTGGGGAATGCTCCGCTTACTTGCCTGCCACAGGTAGAAGATGAAGCCGGCCACGGCCAGAAAGATCAGCGTAGCCAGGCAGTAGAGCCCATTGACCCACGCCATGTTGCGGCTCTGTACGATCAAGCCATCGACCGCCACGGGGCCAACGATCTCGCCATTTGTATCCACTTCCGGCCGTAGCACCACCTGATGCGGCTGGTCGCTGCCGAGGCTGCGCACGACGCTGGTGGAGCGGGCTGGCGCAGGGCTGCTGGCCGCCAGGTTGATGCGCGCCCGCTCGCGGCCGTCCACCTCGACCAGCCAGCGGCCCATGCCCAGCCCCTTGGGTGCGACCAAAATCAAGTCGCTGCCCTGAAACTGAAACGTCAGCGCAGCCTGCGGGTCGCTGGTCTGGCTGAACTGGCCCAGCTCGGCCTCCGTGTCCTCCACCGTTTCCCACGCCCCACTGAATTGCAGCGCCCAGTGGTCTTCCTGGTGATGGCCGGCATAGAGCGTAGGCTGTAAGCTAGCCGTGTAGGCTTTGAGGCTGTCGTACACCGGCTGCGGCGTGAAGTCGGGGGCCAGCAGGCGGAAGTAGGCCTCAGGCTGGCCGTTCTGCTCCCAGGCATCAGTGGCGCGCTTGAGATACCATGTGTTGGCCACGCCCAGCCAGGGCCACTCCCTCTGGAGACGGTCGTAAGCCATCGGCAGGTATTCGGCCTGCTGTTCCAGGCTGACCTGGCCATAGCGCTTGTCGGCGATGGCGTCCGGCACGGCGTTCCAGTTCATCTCGCTGATCCAGATAGCCTTGCCCGCGTCGCCGTTACGCACCATCAGGTCGCGCACGAAGCGCGGCCGGCTGAAGTTGATCACCCGCGGGTTCATACGCCGGTCGGTCGGCCCCGACCACAATCCGTAGCCCTGCATGGCCAGCACGTCGAAGTAGAGGGCCGCGCCGGCGTCGTACATGCGCTGCAGGAAGGTCAGGTCGTTGAAGTTGTGGCCCGGCACGTGGATGCCGTCCAGGTCGATGGTGCTGGCCAGCGCGCCGGAGATGATCACCACGTCGGGGTCCACGGCCCGCGCCCGCTCGGCGCCAACCTTGAGCAGATCCGTGTAGGCTTCCGGTGAGATGGTCGCCTCGCCCCACTCCGGGTAGATGTTGGGCTCGTTCCAAATCTGGTAGTAGCGCACCCGGCCCTTGTAGCGCTCCACCACGGCCTGCACGAAGTCGCCGTAGTCATCCAGATCGTCGGGCGGCGCGTAGGTGCCGCCCGCGTCGCCCGCGGCCCGCGTCCAGGCCGGCGGGTTGCTCAGCCGCACAATCAGCTCCATGTCGTACTGCTCGGCCAGGTCGACGATGTGGTCGTACTTCTCCCAGGCCGAGCGAACCGGCTCGTGACGGCGATCCTCGAAGTCGTCCTTGCCGTGGATCTCGATGTCCTCCCAGGGGAACTCCTGGCGCAGCCAGCGGAAGCCGGCCGCGTGGGCCATCTGTACAGCCAGCTCGCGCTTGGCCGGATCGACCTCCTGCTCCAGGAAGACGTTGACGCCGAAGGGGTTGACGCCGGCATGAGCTACCGGCGTCATGTCCTCCGTGTGCACCCGCGGCCGCATGGCGTCAGCCGCCAGGTCCGACAGCCCCTTGAGTTGCGGCAGCAGCGCCTCCTCGCCGGTCAGGTTGAAGAGCAGCGAGCGCCCATTGCTTTGGCCGGTCTCCGACCGAGCTAGCCCAGCAAAAATAGCCAGCCCGCTCACGAGGAGCAGGCTGGCCAGAATAAACAGTTTCGTCCAACGAACAGTCTTGGTGCGCACAGTCAACCGATCAGATGGTCGTACTCGTCGTGAGGCCCAATCCAGACCCAGATAAAATCGCCATCATCTTGCACTGCCAGCGCCCGATGGGTTAACCCGACCCGCGCAGACCAGAATCTGCCGACGCTTTTGAAGTGTAAAGAGGGATGGCGCGGGTTCTGCTTGAGCAGGTCAAAGTTCTTACGTGCAAGTTCCTGCGTGGGCTCTGGCAGTTTGTAGAAGCGACTCCAGAACTGGGGAGTTGTGCGATGCATCTACAACTCGCGCAGAAGAGACTGTGCCTTGGCGGAAGCAGCCTCATCAAGCAGGAAATCCAACTTGCCGGCGGCGACATCAATTTCCAACTGCCTGTCCCAACGCTCCCAGTCGCGGTCGATGAACCACTGGCGCAGTCGCGCAAAATCACTTTCTGGCAGCGCGTCGATCTCAACCTGAAGCTGTTCTACTGTCATGACCGGTGCTCCTGGCGACGTTACATAGGATGACGATTCGGCAAGATGATTGTCAAGACCTTTGATGAGTGGTAGCCAGCCCGCTCACAAGGAGCAGGCTGGCCAGAATCAGCAACTTCGTCCAACGGGTGATGTTAGTTCGCGACAAACGTGATACCGGTACACTGCTCACTGGCGGTGATGGTGCGCGTCCACTTTTCCGATCTGGGCGTCGTGTTGCCAAACCCTGTAGCCTCGGTTTGGCCGCCAGCCGGCATTTCGCCTGGGCACTCGACGACGTAGATCTCGACCGTGGTGCCAGCCGGCGCGGGGCCGCCGAAGGGCGAGAATCCCCAGTTGCCATCGCCAACCCCATCACAGCCGGAGCACTTGGTGTTGCGCGGCCCGTAGAAGGCGATGTGGACGCAGACGCCGTTCAAAGGCGAATTGTCGCGGCGCCGCACAAAGCCATCGAAGTAGGTCGTGCCTGCGTTGGGATCACAGCGCTCCACACCCTGCACCAGCGAGAAGGGGTAAGTGGGTGCGGGCGGCGCAACCGGGGCAGGCGGTGTGGTTGGCTGCGGAGCCGCCGTCGGCGCCGGCGGTCGCGTCGGCTGGACGGGCGGCGCCGGGATGTTGCCGGCCACCTGAACCGCGTTGGCGTCGCCTTCGATGGTAACGTATTCGCCTGCCACCCAGCCGGTTTGGCCGTTGAAGTTGATCTGGTACCAACTGCCGGCCGCGTTCTTGCCGAGGATGTCATAGCGCTCGCCGTTGCGCGCCTGGCCGACAACGCCGAAGTTAGTGCCGGGGCCGCTGCGCACATTGAGCGTCGGGTTGTTGATCACCAGGCGCGCCGTTTCTGGCGTTGGCGTGGGCTCTGGCGTGGGCGGAACCTCCGGCGTGGGCGTGTCCACCGGGGTTGGGGTGGCTTCGGGCGTGGCCGTGGGCGTGAAGGTCGGCGCCACAATCGGCTCGACGGTCACGGGCGTTGTGGGTGTGAAGGTTGGCTTGGGCGTGAAGCTGGGCGTGGGCGCGGGGGCGGGATCGTTGTTGACGATCAGATCGGCCAGCGCGCAGCCGGACGTGAACATCATCGTCAGCGCGGCCACAGCCACAAGCAATGTAATTTTACGACGCATTGTATTTTCACCTCGTGTTTAGTCTTGGGCGCCGGGACAGCTCAATGGAACTCGAAGGAACTGATGGGAACTTGCGCGGCCAGTATGGCTGGCCTGGTTCACTCCCGGCAAACAGAGGCTGGCGCCACGGCGTGCCGCGCAGCCAGCCTGTTACACGTGCGGCAGTATAGCATAGTTCACGGCGACAGGGGAAAATGAAGTCAGCGCAGGGATAAGATCAGACGCAGGCCCTCTTCGATCCTTTGCATGTCTCTGGACGGTACTTGCCCGATCTCCTCGGTAAGGAAGGACTTGTCGACCGTCAAAATCTGCGAGACGTTCGCCACGGAAGACTTGGGAAGTCCAGTTGTCCGAGCCGAAAGAAGTACGTTTCCCGGCGCCTCTGCCAGCTTCAAATTGGATGTCAGCACGACAACCAACACGGTCTGAAGACGGCTTTGCGTGAAGGCGTCTTCCTGAACGATGACGACGGGCCTGCGATAACCTGGCATCGACCCGATAGGATCGGGCAGCGAAGCCCACCAGATGGAGCCGCGTTGGATCACCATTCCTCCCGCGGCAGCGAAAGCGCCTGAATCTGAACCAGAACAGGATCCAAAGTAGAGTCCTCGGTCGCATAAACCCGGTTGAGTTGAGCTGTAATCTGATCACCTTGATGGGTCCTGATGAAGTCAGAAACTGCCGTGGCATACAACTCGCTCCGGGAAATGCCGAGCTGATGCGCAAGTCGCTCGGCAGCTACATAGATGGGTTCGGGTACAGAAATTGCTGTTTTCATGAGCTCAGTATAACCGGAGTTATACCCGGTGTCAAGCGGCAATCTCAGCGGCTGGCGCGTGCTGAGCGTTCTTGCTTCTTCACGCCTGCTCTGCCAAAATAACTTGGCGCCAGTATTCCCACTACCGTGCAGCGAGAGGAATCCCGGATACGAGCGGCCAGCCACGCATCCAGGCTGTCCACTTCAACCGAAGTTGTGATGACTGTGGGCAATCGCGCAGCATGGCGGTAGTTCAACAGTTGAAACAGCTTCTCTCTGGCCCAGGGTGTGGCGCTCTCGGTGCCCAGATCGTCCAACACCAGCAACGGCGCGCGCCTGATCTCTTCGAAGCGCACATCCAGGGGCGCGTTGGCGTTGGGGTTGAAAGCAGCCCGCAGATAGTCCAGCAGATCTGGCACGACGACAAACACGCTCTGCTCGTGGAATTGCTGCAGCCGGTGATTGGCAATCGCCGCGGCCAGATGCGTCTTGCCGCAGCCATAGCTGCCGAACAACACCAGCCAGCCGCGTGGGTTAACGGCAAACTCTTTGGCGCGCGCCTTGGCTTCGGCCAGGTTCTCGGCGACTTCCCGACTCAAGCCGCTGCGCGCGGTGTCGAAATTCCCGAATGTCTTGTCAGCATGCAGCGCCAGCGTGCTGGTTTCGTGCGACTCAGGATTAGCGCTGGTCCGAAAATCAGGCACATCGATGTTGATCGACGTGACAACATCAGGGTCGGCCAAGCGGGAGCGCAGGCGAGGCTCGAAGTCAGCCAGGCGCAGGTTTGTCGTGATCACCGTCGGTAACTTGGCCACATAGCGGTAGTTAAGCAGTTGAAAAAGCTTCTCCTTGGCCCAAGGTGTTGCGCTCTGCGCCCCCAGGTCATCCAACACCAGCAACGGTATCGCGCGCACGGTCTCGAAACGCTCGTCAAAATCGCTTTCCGCGTTGGGACTGAAAGCTGAACGCAGGTGGTCCAGCAAATCAGGCACTACCAGGAAGATAGCCGCGTCGCCCCTGCCGACCACCGTATGGGCAATAGCAGCGGCCAGATGGGTTTTGCCGGATCCGTAGGGGCCAGTCAGCAGCAGCCATCCCTCCGGTCGAGCCGCAAAGCGGCGGGCGATCTCGAACGCTCGTTTCAAAAGCGACTGATCACCCTCCGACACGTCGCTCCGGCTTGGATAGAAAGTGGCAAAGGTCATCTGGTCCAAATGCGTCAGATTGCTGACCCGCATCAGCTCACTCCGCCGTCTCAACATCTGATCGCTGGCGCGGCACTGGCAGCGCAGGGCTCGCCCAAAGTCCGGGTGCCCGACCGGGAGATCGAGCACGACAAAACCCTGCCCGCCACAGATCGGGCAAATCGCGCTCCCAGGGGAGTTCAGCGTCGGGTTTGTGCTGCTAGCTGCCGTCCCAGTGGCGCTGCGGTCAGTGTTTGACGACATCTTCCCACCCTTCGGGGACGTAGCGTCGTTTGAGCGCTTCGTAGCTGTCATCCTCTGCAGCGTGTCGTTGATCGATTCCATGGTCCTTACCCTCGGCGGCCCAACGCTCCAGGATGGTGCGGATATACTTCCAGTGGCGGACGTTCAGCTCGACGGCAATGCGAAACGCCTCCTCCAGCCAGCTTTGCGGATAGATGCGCTCGGCCTCGCGCAGCTCCTCGGCCAACATGGGCTGGATCATGCCGATGTTCTGCTCGTACAGAAGAAAAACGTGCGGCCGCTGGGCTTGCAGGCTGATGTCCTCCGGCAGCGGCTCGGCCAGGCTGTGCAGGTCGCCGCGCTGGATGCGCTCCACGGCGGCTCGGCCATGGTCGCTGTTGAGGAAATACCACTGCTCTTCCTCGCCGCCTTGGCGCACCTTGACTCGCAGCAGCACGCCGCGCGCCTCGGCTAGCTCCAGCCCGCGGCGCAGGGCCGCAATGGCCTGCTCAGGCTGCGCGGCCAGGCCGGCCATGAAGCGGTCGTCGGCCGCAATCTCGACCAGCCGCGTGTAGCGCAGGTCGCCCTGCTTGTGGCTCAACAGCCAGATGCAATGCAGGGTGACCTTCAACTCGGCCAGATCGTCGATGGCCGGCAGCAGCTCGGTGAAAAAGGTGTTGGGCACCTTGACCAGCGTCTGCTTGCCGGCAGGGAAGCCGGGGAATGGGTTCATGGGTGATTGGTAGATTGGTAGACAAGTAGGCAAGTAGACAGGTAGACAAGGGCGCGCGTTTGCTTGCCTTGTTTCCTTGTGTACTTGTCTACTTGTTTACTTCTTTACTCCAGCTCCTCGCGCCGCAGCTCCAGATCGCGGAACTGGGTCAGTTCCTTGCGGAAGTAAAGCGCGACGGAGCCGGTGGGGCCGTTGCGGTGCTTGGCCACGATCAGGTCGGCGATGTTCTGGCGGTCGGTCTCTTCGTTGTACATCTCCTCGCGGTAGATGAACATGACGACGTCCGCGTCTTGCTCAATACTCCCGCTCTCGCGAAGATCGGAGAGGATCGGCCTCTTATCCTGCCGGCTTTCCACTGCACGGGAGAGCTGGCTCAGGGCCAACACGGGGATATTGAGCTCGCGGGCCAGGCCCTTGAGGCCGCGCGAGATGGCGCTGATCTCTTGGACGCGGTTCTCGGAGCGGCGGTCGCCCTGCATGAGCTGCAAGTAGTCCACCACGATCAGGTCCAGGTCGTGCTCGGCATACAGACGGCGCGCCTTGGTGCGTAGCTCCATGGCCGAGACGGCCGGTGTATCGTCGATGAAGATCGGCGCCTCGGACAGGGCGCCGGCAGCCTCCATCAGCTTATGCCACTCCTCCTCGCCCTGGATATCGCCCAGGCGCAGCCGCTGCGAGTCGATGCCGGTCTCGGCCGCCAACATACGCTGCACCAACTGTTCGTTGGACATCTCCAGGCTGAAGACCGCGATGCGCTTGCCATACTTGCGGGCCGCGTTCTGCGCCAATGAGATGGCCAGCGAGGTCTTGCCGAAGCCGGGCCGGGCAGCCAAAATGATCAAGTCGCTTTTCTGCAGGCCGCCCAGCATCTTGTCCAGCAGCTTGAAGCCGGTAGGCACGCCCAGGATCTCGCCTCGGTGGTGATAGAGAAAGTCGATGCGGTCGACCACGCCCCCCATCAGCGCCCGCACCGAGACCAGGTCCCGCTGCGCCCGCCGCTCGGCCACGGTGAAGATGATCTGCTCGGCGCGATCGACGACCTCACCGATGTCTTCGGTGGTCTCTTCGTAGGCGATCTGGGCGATCTGGCCGGCCGCGCGGATCAGCTTGCGCAGCACCGAGGTGCGCTCGACGATGCGCGCGTAGTGCTCTACGTGAATGGCCGTGGGCACGGCGTTGATCAGGTCCATGACGTAGGCCGGCCCGCCCACCTCGTCCAACTGGCGACGGCGCTCCAACTCGTCGGTGACGGTCAGAAAGTCGGCCGGTTCACGGCGCTCGTGCAGATCGAGAATGGCCTGATAGATCCAACCGTTCTTCTCTTGGTAGAAGTCGTCAGCCTTGAGAAAGGCAGCGACACGAATCACGGCATCGGGATCGATCAATATCGACCCCAGCACAGCCTGTTCAGCCTCTGGATTGGCCGGCACCAAGCGGTCACGGGAAGAGGAGGAGATGTCTACGAAGCCAGTGTCCACGGGAAGCTCCAGGGATACGCACGCCGAACTTCGGATTGCGCCGAATATGCAATGCCATCAGCTATTAGGCCAGGATCGGCGCCTTGCGAAGTCTGATCAGTGCAATTGGGGAAAAATACGGCGAGGTAGGACACCTCGCCGTCTGCTGGTCGTATGGGGCTGCGGTTGCAGACATCGGACGGCCTTGCCGCCAGCAGCGCTTGGAGAGGCGCAGCCCAGCGTGATGAATCAGCCGCATTCCTCAGGCGGCGGCTTGCGAAGTCTCGCCCTGCGTGCCCCGCGCCGGCCGAGCGGCTGCATCTGTAAGTTAAAGATTCCCGCCCAGCCCGCCGAGGTCCAACCCCTCGACGAAATCACGGAAGACGTCCAGGCCCTCATCTGCGGCCGATCCGCCTTCACGCTCCGACTCGCCGCTCGCGTCGTCCTCCGGCACGATGGCGGCGCGATCCATGACGTGGTCAGCCACCAACAGCGGGACGGAGCAGCGCACGGCCAGCGCGATGGCGTCGCTGGGCCGGGAGTCGACCTCGATCTCGTCCCCTTCTGCGTCCAGCACAATGCGCGCGAAGAAGGTGTCGTTGCTCAGGTCGTTGATGACGATGCGCGTCACCTCGGCGCCCAGCAGGTAGATCAGCGACTTCAGCAGGTCGTGCGTCAACGGGCGAGCCACCTCGACCCCTTGCAGCTCGATGGTGATGGCGTCGGCCTCGAAGGGGCCGATCCAGATCGGCAGGAAGCGTTCGCCGTCAGATTCTTTCAGCACCACGACCCGGTGGTTGGACATCAAACTCACACGCACGCTGTCGATTGTAACTTCGACCATCGGTCAATCTCCTCTGAGTAGCGATGAGATAACGCTGGGGCGGATCGGCGCTATGCACGAGATTATACCACAGTCGCCATAGCGCGCAAAACAGACCAGATGCCAGCCCTGCGCGCCAAGAATCCCCAGACCGCCACAGAGGGCGCAGAGGAGACACAGAGTCCACAGAGGCTTGTGGTGAGCATCTTCTCCGCATTCTGATTGACCCATCTGCGTTTTCTGCTTCTTCTCCGCGCCCTCTGTGTCTCCTCTGTGTTCTCCGTGTCCTTGGTCTGCTGCTGTCAACCACGGCGCAGCATTTTCTCTCCAACGCCGTCACGCGGTATAATGCGGCCATGCGCGTTTCTGTGATCTGTACGGTGCTGAACGAGGCCCAGGCGGTCGGTCGTCTGCTGGACAGCCTGGCCGCGCAGTCCAGGCTGCCCGACGAGGTGGTCATCGTCGATGGCGGCAGCAGCGACGGCACCCAGACGGTGGTCATGGGGTACGCCGAGCGCCTGCCGCTCAAGCTGCAAGAGGCGCGCGGGGCCAACATTAGCCGCGGCCGCAACCTGGCCGTCAGGCGCTCGAGCGGCGATGTGATCGCCAGCACCGACGCCGGTGTGCGGTTGGAACCAGACTGGCTGGAACGGTTGGCAGCTCCCTTCGAGGGATTGACGGCCGAGGAGCTGCACAGCGGCAGCTACGCCGTGGCCGGCTTCTTCCAGCCCGATCCCCAGGGGGCGTTCGAGCTGGCGCTGGGGGCCACCACCCTGCCGCTGGCGGGCGATATCCAGCCGGAGCGCTTCCTGCCCAGCAGCCGCTCAGTGGCGTTCAGTCGCGGCGCGTGGCAATGCAGCGGCGGCTATCCCGAATGGCTGGACTACTGCGAAGATTTGCTGTTCGACTTCCAGTTGATCGAATGCTGCGGCGGCTTTGCCTGGGCGCCCGACGCGCGGGTGCATTTCCGGCCCCGCCCCAGCCTGCGCAGCTTTTTCAAGCAGTACTATCGCTATGCGCGCGGCGACGGCAAGGCCGACCTGTGGCGCAAACGCCACGCTATGCGCTACGCCACCTATTTGCTGGCGCTGCCGGCGCTGCTGGCCCTGAGCGTCTGGCACAGCCCGCTGTGGCTGTTGGCGCTGCTGGCCGGCGTACTGGCCTATAGCTGGCGGCCCGCCCAACGACTGCGGATTCAATGGCAGAACTACCGCTGGCCGCAGCGGCTCTGGGCGCTGCTGTTGATCCCGCTGATCCGCCTGGTCGGCGATGTGGCCAAAATGCTGGGCTACCCGGCTGGCCTGCGCTGGCGGCGCAAGAATCGCAGCCGCGACGAGATCCACTGGCGACGCGGCTTTGCCAGCGGCCGCCGCTACGGCTAGAGCCGGTGAACAGTGAACGGTAAACAGTAAGCGGTAAACAGCAATCAGACTCTTGTTCACCGTTCACCGCCCACCGTTCACCGTTCACCGTTCACTGTTCACCGTTCACTGTTCACCGCCCACCATGCCCCCCACCGACCTCGCCATCGTCATCCTCAACTACAACACGCGTGACCTGCTGCGCGCCTGCCTGCGAACGGTCTATGCCAGCCAGGGCGACTTCAGCTACGAGGTGTGCGTGGTAGACAACGCGTCGTCCGACGGCAGCGCGCAGATGGTGCGGGACGAGTTCCCCCAGGCCACGCTGATCGCCAGCCCGACCAACGGCGGCTATCCCTACGGCAACAACCTGGGGCTGCGCCACTTCGGCTGGAGCGACCAGCCCGGCGCGGGCGACCCAACTACGACGCCCCGCTACGCCCTGCTGCTCAACCCCGACACCGAGCTGCCGCCCATGGCGCTGGCCCAGATGCTGGCTTTCATGGACGGGCGACCGCAGTGCGGCGTGGCCGGTCCCAAGCTGCTGCGGCTGGACGGCAGCCTGGATCTCGCCTGCCGGCGCTCCTTCCCCACGCCGCAGGTCAGCCTGTATCGCATGGCCGGCCTGAGCAAGCTCTTCCCTCGCAGCCCGCGCTTCGGCCGCTACAACATGACCTTCGTCGATCCCGACCAGACCATCGAGGTCGACTCAGTGGTCGGCGCCTACATGCAGGTGCGCGGCGCGGCCATCCACCAGGCCGGCCTGCTGGACGAGACCTTTTTCATGTACGGCGAGGACCTGGATTGGGCCTACCGCATCAAGCAGCGCGGCTGGCAGGTGTGGTATAATGCTGCCGTGACCGTGCTGCACGTCAAAGAAGCGGCCAGCAAGACCAGCAGCAAAGCGCGCTATGAGTTCTACCGGGCCATGTTGATCTTCTACCGCAAGCACTACCAGGCAACAACGCCGCTGTTGCTGCACTGGGCCATCGTCGGCGGCATCGGCCTGCGCGGCGCCTTGGACGTGGCCGGTCGCCGCTGGTCGCAATGGCTAAACAGCCTGCGGCCGGCGAGTTCAGCATGATGACGAGATACCCATGAAGCGCTCACAACTATCGCTCGTGTTGGCGCAGGTCGTTTTCGATATTCTGTTTACCATGCTGGCGGTCGTCCTGGCCTACCGCATCAATCTGGCGCGCGATCCCAGCGTCGGAGCCATGGGCCAGTATCTGGCGCAGATGACGATCTACGTCGTCACGGTGATCGGCGCGATCTTCTTCAACAAGCTTTATACCCGCAGCCGCGGCCAGCCGCGCTTGGAGGAACTGCTGGCCCTCTACAGGGCCGTGACGCTTGGCTCGCTGCTGGCTATCGCCTTCATTTCATTCCTGCTCAAGAACATCATCGATTACCGCCGGCCCATGATTGTGCTGGCCTGGCTCCTGACGCTGCTGCTGCTGACCTTCAGCCGCGTAATCCACATTCAGTTGCAGCGCTGGCTGATGCGTCGCGGGGTCGGCAACAGCGATGTGTTGCTGGTGGGGGCGGGCGAAGTGGCCCGCATGGTCTTACAGAAGATGCTTAACTCACCGCAGTTGGGCTATCGGCCGATCGGTTTGGTGGCCGCAGAGGATGGGCCGCAGAAGATGCTGGGACTGCCGGTGTTGGGCAAGATCGCCGACCTGCCCCAGATCATCGAGAAGCAACAGGTGCAAGAGGTGATCATCTGTCTGCCCGAGGCCACCCACCGCGAGCTGGTGCATATCGTTTCGCTCTGTGAGCGCGAGCGGGTGACGATCCGCATCTACCCCGACGTGTTCCAAATCATGGCGTCGGAGGTCAGCATCAGTGACCTGGCTGGCCTGCCGCTGCTGACCATGCGCGATGTGGCGCTGCGCGGCTGGCATCTGGCGACGAAACGGGCGGTGGACATCGTGGGCAGCATGGCGGCGCTGGTGCTCTTCTCGCCGCTGATGATGCTGACCGCGCTGCTGATCAAGCTGGAGTCGCCGGGGCCGGTGTTCTATGTGCAGGAACGGATGGGGCTGGACGCTAAGCCATTCCCCATGCTCAAGTTCCGCTCCATGCGCACCGACGCGGAGCAGCAGGGGCCGGGCTGGACGACGCCCGACGACCCGCGGCGCACGCGCATGGGCGCGCTGCTGCGCAGGCTGTCCATTGACGAGCTGCCCCAATTTATCAACGTGTTGCTGGGCGACATGAGCCTGGTGGGGCCGCGGCCAGAGCGGCCCGTCTATGTCGAGCAGTTCCGCCAGAGCATCCCGCGCTACATGGACCGCCACCGCGAGAAGGCCGGCATCACCGGCTGGGCCCAGGTCAACGGCCTGCGCGGCGACACTTCCATCGCTGAACGCACCAAGTACGACCTGTGGTACATCGAAAATTGGTCGCTGTCGCTGGACCTGCGCATCATTGCGCGCACCGCCTTGCGCCTTTTCAGCGACCGACAGGCTTACTAGTCGCGCGCCTCGTGGGTCGCTGTGGGCCGCTGCACACCGCAAACCACCGGCCTACATCGAGACCACCCGAAAGAACCTACACACATGGTCACTCAAGCCGCAAAAGAACTCTTCGCACTGCTCAACTTGTTTGGCGGCATCTTGTTGCTGGTGGGGCTGTTGATCTACCTGCGCCGCGCCTGGCCGCGCCGCGGGGTGGTCATCCTCTTCCTCTTGTTGCTCATCTTTGTTTGTCTGCTCAACGCCGTGACAATCTATTTCCTGCTGTAGGGAAGGGCCAGGCGGCAGCCGCCTGCCCAGCAGCGAGAGTCAAACTGGACGCCGTTGCCGGCGCCCGGTTTGACTCTCGCCGCGTCTCGTGGTATCATAGCTGGCGTGCTCGTTAGCACTCACAACAAGAGAGTGCTAAACCGCGGGCACACCTTGTCTGGTTCAATCATTTTGTACAGGAATACTGAACAAGTGAGCATGCTCAACCCGCGCCGACAGGCAGTGCTGGCCATCGTTGTCCAGGAATACATCGCTTCTGCCCAGCCCGTTGGCTCGAAGATGGTCGTCGAGGAGTACGGACTAAAGATCAGCCCTGCCACCATCCGCAACGAGATGAAGGCATTGGAGGAGCAGGGCTATTTGACGCACCCGCACACCTCGGCCGGCCGCGTGCCCACCGAAGAGGGCTACCGCTATTTCGTCCAGCACCTGCTGCCCGACCAGCCGCTGACGGTGGACGACCAGTTCACGATCCAACACCTGTTCCATCAGGTGGGGCGCGAGACTGAACAGTGGGCGCAGCTAGCGGCCGCCGTGCTGGCCCACGCCTCGCAGATGGGCGCGCTGGCCACGCCGTTGCGTTCGGACCGCTGCCGCTTCAAGCACCTCGAGCTGGTGGAGGTGCGCAACGGCCTGGCGCTGCTGGTGCTGGTGCTGCACCAGGGCATCGTCAAGCAGCAGATGCTCAACGTCGATTACCGCGTCGGCCAGGACGAGTTGAGCCTGATCTCCAACCAGCTCAACGACGTGCTGGCTGGCCTGACCACCGGCGAGATCGACGCGCGCCGGCTGGCGCTGCCGGAGCTGGGCCAGCAGGTGGTGTCGGTGATCCAGAGCGTCATGGCGCGCGAGGACAACCCTGGCAATGAACAGATCTACCGCGAGGGTCTGGCGCACATGTTGATGCAGCCGGAATTCTCAGTGGCCGAGGATGCGCATCAACTGGTGGCAGTGTTGGAACAGCCGCCGCTGCTGGGCTCCATCTTCGAGAACGTGCGCCAGCGCGGCGGCGTGCAGATTCTGATCGGCGGCGATGGCCGCTACGAACCGCTGCGCTCGCTGAGCCTGGTGCTGTCGCGCTACGGCGTGCCCGATGGCGCCAGCGGCGTGCTGGGCATCGTCGGCCCGGTGCGCATGCAATACAGCCGCACGATTCCGTTGGTGCGCTACGTGTCGCAGGTGCTGAGCGACCTGGTGGAGCAGTGGTACGGCGCCAATTAGCTGAGCGTACCCGCCAAGACGTTGGACTTTTTCGGAAAAGTCCAACGTCTCGAACAGCCGCAACCCGACAGACAAAACTGCGTAAAGAACAGAGGAAAAAGCAATGCGCAATCGAGAAGAATTTTTCCCCGAACAAACCGAGACGCCGGACGAAGAGCCGGCCGGCGCCGAGAACGCGCCCCTGGCTGAGCAGCAGCCGGCTGAAGAGGGCGGGCTTAGCTGGCAGGAATTCGTCGAGACCTTCCAAGAGCAGGCCGCGGCCGATGACCCGGTTGTCCAGTTAGTGCAGGAGTACAAAGAGGCGATCAAGGCGCGCGACGAGGCCGAGGATAAGTACCTGCGGGCGGCCGCCGAGTTCGCCAACGCCCGCCGGCGCGCCGAACTGCGCGCTGACCACGAGGTGCGGGCGGCCAGAGAACTGATCCTCAGCAGCTTTTTGCCGGTAGTCGACGACCTGGCCCGCGCAGTGCTGGCCGTGCCGCCCGGCGACGAGACGCAATCCTGGAGCAACGGCTTCAGCCTGATCCAGCGCAAGCTGGACGGCGTTCTGGAGCGCCTGGGCGTCACGCCCATCGAGGCCGAAGGCCACCCCTTCGACCCGACGCTGCATCAGGCCGTCATCATGGACGAGGTCGAGGGCGTACCCTCGGGCGTCGTAGTGCAGGAACTGCAAAAAGGCTATCTATTGGACGGTAAAGTGCTGCGGCCCTCGATGGTCAAAGTAGCGCAATAATCTCACCGCACGCAACACGTAGGTCCGGCTACCAGCCGGACGCACACAACACGTAGGTCCGGCTACCAGCCGGACGCACGCACACGTAGGCCCGGCTACCAGCCGGACGCACACAACACGTAGGTCCGGCTACCAGCCGGACGACTGAGCAGACACCAAAGCACGCAGAGCAAAGACAGTCGCACAGACAAGGAGCTAAGCAACAATGAGTAAAATCATCGGCATTGACTTGGGCACCACCAACTCGGTGGTAGCCGTGATGGAGCAAGGTGAACCGGTGGTCATCCCCTCGTCCGAGGGCGCCCGGTTGATCCCGTCAGTGGTGGCCGTCAACCCCAAGACCGGCGAGCGGCTGGTGGGCCAGGTAGCGCGCCGCCAGGGCGTGACCAACCCCGACAACACCATCTTCTCGGTCAAACGCCTGATGGGCCGCAAGTTCAGCGATCCTGAGGTGCAGAAGGCCATCAAGGTGCTGCCCTATAAGATCGTCGAGCGGCCCAACGGCGACGCGGCCGTGGTCATGGGCGGCAAGGACTACTCGCCGCCTGAGATTTCGGCCATGATCCTACAGAAGATAAAGCACGACGCCGAGCAGTACCTGGGCGAGCCCGTCACTCAGGCCGTGATCACCGTGCCGGCCTACTTCAACGACAGCCAGCGCCAGGCCACCAAGGACGCCGGCCGCATCGCCGGCCTGGAAGTGCTGCGCATCATCAACGAGCCCACCGCCTCGGCCCTGGCCTATGGCCTGGACAAGAACGTCGAGAAGCGCATCGCGGTCTACGACCTGGGCGGCGGCACCTTTGACGTGTCGATCCTGGACGTGGGCGAGGGCGTGTTCGAGGTCAAGTCCACCAACGGCGATACCTTCCTGGGCGGCGACGACTTCGACCAGCGCATCATCAACTGGGTGGCCGACGAGTTCAAGGCGGATCAGGGCATCGATCTGCGCCAGGACCGCATGGCCTTGCAGCGCCTGAAGGAAGCGGCCGAGAAGGCCAAGATCGAGCTCTCGACCGTGATGCAGACCGAGATCAACCTGCCCTTCATCACGGCCGACGCCAGCGGCCCCAAGCACTTGCAGATGAACCTGAGCCGCAGCAAGCTGGAGCAGCTCACGGCGGACCTGGTGGAGCGCACCATGGGCCCTTGCCGCCAGGCCATCGAAGACGCTAACCTCAAGGCGTCGGACATCGCCGAGGCGGTGCTGGTGGGCGGCCAGACCCGCATGCCGGCCGTGCAGGAAGCCGTGAAAAAGTTCTTCGGCCGCGAGCCGCACAAGGGGGTCAACCCCGACGAGGTCGTGGCCATCGGCGCGGCCATCCAGGCCGGCGTGCTGGGCGGCGAGGTCAAGGACGTACTGCTGCTGGACGTGACGCCGCTGACCCTGGGCATCGAGACCCTGGGCGGCGTGGCCACCCCCATCATCGAGCGCAACACCACCATCCCGACGCGCAAGAGCCAGGTCTTCTCGACCGCGGCCAACAACCAGACCAGCGTCGAGATCAAGGTGGTGCAGGGCGAGCGCCCCATGGCGGCCGACAACAAGCTGCTGGGCAACTTCATCCTGGACGGCATCCCGCCGGCCCCGCGCGGCATGCCGCAGATCGAGGTGACCTTCGACCTGGACGCGGACGGCATCTTGCACGTCAACGCCAAGGACAAGGCCACCAGCCGCGAGCAGAGCATCCGCATCACCGCCTCCAGCGGCCTGAGCAAGGACGAGGTCGACCGCATGGTCAAGGACGCGGCCGCGCACAAGGCCGAGGACCAGCGGCGGCGCGAGGAAGTCGAGGCCCGCAACCAGGCCGACGGCGCCGTGTTCCAGGTGGAGAAATTCATCAGCGACACGCCGACTCTGTCTGACACAGCCAAGTCGGAGCTGGAAGGCAAGATCGCAGCCGTGCGCTCGGCCATGCAAGGCTCCGACTCGGCCCGCATGCGCAGCGCCGCCGACGAACTGATGCAGGCGTGGCAAAACGTAGGCACGCAGATGCACCAGGGCGCCCAGCAGTCCGACAGCCAGACCCCGCCCCCGCCTGGCAGCGATGAGGACGTCGTCGAAGGCGAGTTCCGCGAGGCGTAGAACTCTGCCCAGACGTGACCGGCCACCGCGCGACTGCGGTTGATCTGTGGCCGGCCACGGCTGGCAGCATGGCTAAGCGCGCTGCCCAGGCTGATCACGGCCGGGCAGCGCTGATTTTTTGCGAGAGGTCAAACAACCTGATGACAACCCCGATGACGGTTCAAGATGGCATGGTCGTGAGCCTGGACTATACGCTGCGCCTGGGTGCGGGCGACGTAATCGATAGCTCGGCTGATGGCGAACCGCTGGAATTCCTGCAAGGCGCAGGCCAGATCATCTCTGGCCTGGAGCAGGCGCTCTACGGCATGGTCGTCGGCGATGAGAAGCAAGTGACCGTGGCGCCGGCCGACGGCTACGGTGAGATGGATCCGCAGGGCGTGCAGTTCTTTCCCGCCGCCGACTTTCCAGAGGGCATGGAGTTGGAGGTAGGCATGGCCTTGCAGGCTCAAGACCAAAGCGGCCACGCCTACACAGTCTACGTCAGCGAGGTGCAGGAGGACGGCGTGCTGCTGGACTTCAACCACCCCCTGGCTGGCGAGACGCTGCACTTCCAGGCCAAGGTCGCCGGACTGCGGCCGGCAACGGACGAAGAGTTGGCCCACGGACATGCCCATGCCCACGGGCACAGCCATTGACCGCAAGGCATGTCGTGCCTGGCGGAGGGCATCTGAATTCCGTAACTCGTAACCCGTAACCCGGAGTCGGCGAGAAGCGCCTCTGGGTTACGGGGTACGAGCTATGTGTTACGGGTTACGTTCCCGTCCTCCTGGAGCAGCAACCATGAGCAACACCCTATCCGGCCTGCCGTCCCGCCTGCAGGCCATCGTCGATGAGTTCGCAGACGCTGAGGGCCGCGAGAAGCTGGACCTGCTGCTGGAATACTCGCAGAGTCTGCCGCCGCTGCCGGCCTGGCTGGCGAACAAGCACAACGACATGGACCAGGTGCATGAGTGCATGTCGCCGGTCTTTGTCTACGCCGAGCAGCACGACGGCCGCATGCAGTTCTACTTCGACGCGCCGCCCGAGGCGCCCACCGTGCGCGGCTACGCGGCGTTGATGGCCGAAGGCCTGAACGGTGCCACGCCCGACGAGATCATGGCAGTGCCAGGCGACTTCTTCAACGCCATGGGCCTGCAAGAGGTCATCACCTTCCAGCGCATCCGGGGCATCAGCGCGATTCTAACCTACATGAAGCGGCTGGCAGTGCAGACGATACAGTAGACCCTTGAGACCCTTGGGGTTTGCGGCAAAGCCCAAGGGTCTGGGAGGAGTGCCATGAGTCTTCGCGAGTCGATCACCAACCGTTTTCTCGAACGACCCTTTAGGAACCTTAGCGCAGCGCAGATAGCCCAGCGGCTGGAGCTGGACGGCCGCACCTTGGAGCGCACCTTCGCCGCGGCCAAGGACAACGAGCACAACCGCAAGCTGCTCAACCACATCATCGGCATCGAGCGCTGGGGCCAGAGCCGCCTGCGCGTCGCCTTGGGTGAGCCGCTGGCCATGGACGAATACGACGGCTACCGGCCGCCGCGCAAGGCCAGTTGGTCCGAGCTACAGAATGCCTTTCGTAGCGCGCGCCAGCAGAGCGTGGCCTTGGCTGACCAACTCGATTGTGAAGTGTTCATCCCAGCGGTCGCGTCGCGCATCAAAGAGAGGCGCCATCTCGCCGCTCAATGGATCGATAGCCGTCACCCTTGACCCCTTGAATAGATTGCATCGATAGCAAGCAAAGCAGAGGTTGTCGAAAGCAGTGACGCCCCCCTTGCTCAGTGGAGGCAAGTGATCCACCACCATCGGGCTGCCGCTGTTGGCCTGCGACGTATGGCAATAGGCGCAGCGGTGATCGTCGGCTTGGATCAGCCGCTGCCGGAGCGTTGCGGTGAGATAGATCGCCACGCGGTCATAACCTTTCCAGAGGTGGCACCGCATGGCCGCGCCACTGCAACAGCGCAGCGGCATGGGCTTTACGCAGCATGAAGCGATCGGCTTCGGCAACCTGGGCGGCTAGTTCCAGTTGCTCAGCCGCCGTCAACGCATCGGCGGCGTTCTTCTCGAGCAGCTTTTGCAGCAGCGCTGCATCCGCGTCGCTGCGCTGGCTGCGGGCAATGCGCCACAGCGCGTCGTCGTTCAGACGATCAAGGGCGGCCAGGTCGGCCTGGAATTCGGCTGGCGCCTGCGCCCAGTCGGGCGGACTGCCCGCGCGCAGCGAGCGCAGCAGCATATCGGTCAACGATTGCCGGGTAGCACGGGCGGTTTGCTCCAAACGTACGTACAAGTCTTCGGGCAACGGCAACACCACATCTCTTACGGTCATAGCCACACTCCTCTTGTTGCGACCACTGGCTTCATCGTCGGTACAGATGCGGACAGGTTCACATCGCCAGCAACGCCTGCTCTGATTGTACCGATAACGCCCGACCGGTCAAGCCGAAATCGTTCAAGCCGCCAAACCGTCGACGTTGGTCGCGTCGCGCTTGAACTGGCGGCGGCTAGCCATTAGCACCGGTCATCCGACATGCGCTTGACGAAGAGCATGCCAAAGATGTACTCCTTGTACTCGGACGCTTCCATCGAGCCGCGCAGGATGTCGGCGGCTTTCATCAGGAAGGATTCGAGTTGGGCGAGGGTGATGCGCTGCTGTATGGGTATCCTGCCGCTGGCTGGATGAGATGCGCCATTCTACCATCGCGGCCAGAACAAGTCAACGCCGGGCCCGACTGCACGCCGCAGCCGGCAGAAGTGCATGGCTGCACTCCCGACTGTTAACAGTTTCCCGAGCATCTCCAACGCTACCAGTTGCCCTTCCATCCCCCCTCTGGTACAATACCTCATCAACGGGTCGAACCCACCAATCTACCAAGCTACCAGTTTCCCAATCTACCAACCCACCATGCGCCTCGGTTTCCCTGTCAAAGTTCTCGGCCAGGCCGGCTTGAAAGAGCACGACAGCCGGCGTTGGCAGAACAGCCCGCACCTCAGCGTCAGCCTGGCCTATCTGCGCGACATCTTCGAGTACCTGCGGCGGGAGCGCATCGGCATGTACCGCATCTCCTCGGACCTTGCGCCCTACCTGACCCACCCGGAGCTGACCCAGTTCCACGGCCAGATCGAGGAATGCGCGGCCGAGCTGGCAGCCGTGGGAGATCTGGCCCGCGCGATCGGCCTGCGCCTCTCCTTCCATCCGTCGCAGTACGTGGTGCTCAACACGCCGGACGAAGCGTTGGTAGTCCGCAGCGCGCTGGACGTGACGACCCAGGCCGAGCTGCTGGACCACATGGGACTGGACGACGAGGCCGTGGTTGTGCTGCACGTGGGAGGCGTCTACGAAGGCCGCGAGCGGGCGCGCGACCGCTTTGTCGTCGCATTTGAGCGCCTGCCGGAGCCGGCCCGCCGCCGGCTGGCGCTGGAGAACGACGATACCCGCTTCGGCGTGGCCGACACACTGTGGATCCACCAGCGGAGCGGTGTGCGCTTGATCTTCGACAACCTGCACCACCACAACTTCAACCCCGACGGCCAGCCGCTGCGCGAGGCGCTGGCCGCCTGCCTGGCGACCTGGCCGGCCGGCGTGCGGCCCAAGGTGCATTTCAGCTCGCCGCGCACCGAGATGCGCATCGCCGAACAGTACGACCCAGCCACTGGCCGCCGCGTACAGCGCTTGCAGGCGCCCATCTGGACGCGCCACTCGGACTTCATCCACCCCTTCGAGTTCATCGCCTTTTTGCGCGCGACGGCCGGTCTGCGGCCGTTCGATGTCATGCTGGAAGCCAAGGGCAAGGATCTGGCGCTGCTGCGACTGCGCGCGGACGTACAGCGCTATGCCCCTGACCTGGCGGGAGGAATCACGTGAGCGACTATGACGAAGACGCCCCGGTTTTGGTGGCTGTGGTCAACAACGAGACGGATTTCGCGCGCGCCAGAGACGAAGGCTGGTACCGCATCCCGGTCAAGCGCGCGCCGCGGCGGGTGGCGGCTGAATTCCTGGCGCTCTACCAGACGCGCGCCTTCGGCGGCGTGGGCTGTGCGGTCAACTTCTATGCGCCGGTGCGCCGCTTTCATGTGCTGACGCGCGCCGAGCTGCTGCCAGACGAGCCGGACCACCCGCGCGCCGCCGACGCCTACTACAAGATCGAGATCGGCCCCTTGCAGCCGCTGGCGCGGCCGGTGCCCAGCCGCGCGCTGCGCCGCATCAGCTTCATCCCCACGACCCTCAGCCGGCTGCTGGCCGCGCGCGAGATCAACGACCTGTGGCTGCGCGACGATCCGCAGGAGCGCCTATGGCTGGCGCTGCGCGAGGCCGGGCTATTGGTGGAGTATCGCTGCCAGGTCAGCCAGCCAGGCGGCGACCTGGCCGTGGACTTCGCGCTCTTCTGCCGCGATGGCCGCATCGCCGTGCTGTGCGATGATGCGGACGACGACGAGACCGGGCTGCGCGAGCGGCGGCCGGTCGACTACGAGTTGACGGCCGAGGGCTGGACCGTGCTGCGTTTCAGCCAGCAGGAATTGGCAGCCGAGCTGCCCCGCTGCGCCGGCGCGGTCATCGCACTGGCCCGGCGGCTCGGTGGGCAAGGAGATTTAGCCACGGATTACACGGATTAGACGGATTATACGGATTTCCTCTCTGATCCGTGTCATCCGTGCAATCCGTGGCCAAAGGCTGTTTTTGGCAGGAGACCATGAGCGATAACTTTTTGATCTACGGTTCATACGGCTACACCGGCGACCTGATCGCGCGCGAGGCGGTGGCGCGCGGGCTGCGGCCCATCCTGGCCGGCCGAGATCCGCAGCGGCTGGCGCGGCAGGCGGCCGAGTTGGGCCTGCAGCACGTGGCCTTTAGCCTGGATGACCGCGCCACCATGGATCTGGCGCTGCAACAGGCGCGGGTCGTGCTGCACTGCGCCGGGCCGTTCAGCCGCACAACGCAGCCCATGGTTGACGGCTGCCTGCGTAGCCGCGTCCACTATCTGGACATCACCGGCGAGATCGCGGTCTTCGAGGCGCTGGCCGGCCGCGGCGCCGAGGCCCAGGCGGCCGGCGTCATGCTCTTGCCCGGCGCAGGCTTCGAC
>JBAQCH010000009.1:0-14918 GCA_049294015.1 Anaerolineae bacterium | reverse complement strand
GTTGCGCCAGACCCTTCGGGTTTCCGTGGTCGACCACGAATCGCCGTAAACGCAGTCACCGTGTCGATCACGAGTCGCCGTTAGCACACAGAAACCCGAAGGGTCTCAACCGACTTCAAACACACCCGTTTCTTTTGACCATCTTTGGAAAATCAGAAAAGGTGGATTTGAGCCAGGCAGAGCGCAATCAACTGGCCAAACTCACCGACATTTTGGTTGAAAGTTACGGTGATAGATGATGAGTGATGCATTTCAGAGCATAAAGCAAGGCTTGGCAGAAGCGATAGAGTACGCCCAAGGGCAGACGAGCGGAGCAATCGTGCATGAATTTGCTCCGTTGGACATCAAGGCCGTGCGGGCAAAGGTCGGCATGACCCAGACTGAGTTTGCTACGACCTTCGGGATTAGCCTTGGCACCTTGCGGCACTGGGAACGCGGAGATAGAAAACCGCAAGGGCCGGCTTTGGTTTTGTTGAATGTGGTGGCGAAAGAGCCAGAGGCCGTCTTGAGGGCGCTGGGATCTGCCTGAAATTCGGACTGCGTATGGCGGTTAAGAATCTCAAACGCAGGAAGGGTCGGCAGACTACAACGGAATTTCTGGGTGAGGCTGGCAAACAAGGAAGCGCAAGCGATGGGCCAGCAGGATATAGGCCAGTGAAGAAGTCAAACCTCAGCGCAAGTTCGACGGAAATGCCCTAGATGTTGGGTAGCCGTTGTTGGCTGAGCTTCCCGCCGAAGCGATTTGACACGCGCGGGAGCTTGACTGCCAACGGGGTGGTGATAGAATGACAGCAGCCTTGCCGTCAACGCAGCTATCTCCCATCGCAAATCCTGCCAAATGACATCAATGGTGGTATAATTCCAAGGTATGAACATCCGGTTCACGTGGGATCGACAGAAGGCCGACCGCAATCGCCAAGAGCACGAAGGCGTGACTTTTGAAGAAGCTGCGACTGTCTTTCGTGATCCACAGGCCTTTATCTTCGATGATGACGAGCATTCAGACGAAGAACATCGTGAACTTATCATCGGTTACTCCCGCCGGAATCGTCTACTGATCATCTCCTTTACCGAACGCGCCGATGTGATCCGAATCATTAGCGCCCGCAAAGCGGACAGCGACGAACGAAAAGATTATGAGCAAGTCGGACGGTAACCCTATGACACATGAGCAAGGCACACTGAAGCCTCATTACGAATTCGATTACAGCAAAGCTAAGCCGAATCGCTTTGCCGCACGGCTCACCGAAGACAGTTTGATGGTCGTGCTGGATCCCGACGTGGCGGCGATTTTTCCCACATCAGAAGCGGTCAATGCCAGTCTGCGCGTCTTGGCTGCGGCTGTGCAGAACTTGCCCAACGCGAAACCACGGCAACGTCGTAAGCAGATACCGGCTGAGGCAGGAGCGATCCAGCCGTAGTCCGTCAAAGCATTGCGCTGAAGCCGGCCGAGGAGAGTCTTCGGCAGGGCTGGCAGGAGGCGTTGCGGGGAGAAACCCTGCTAATTGCTGACCTGTGGCCGAGGATAGAAGCTTGAACGACAATACATTGCAGAGCGTCAGGCAAGGCTTGACAGAAGCGATAGAGTACGCCCAAGGGCAGACGAGCGGAGCAATCGTGCATGAGTTTGCTCCGTTGACACCTGCCACTCCGCATAACACCCTGCCAGAGGAGGACATGCGTCGAATTATCCGCATATCCACCCGCAGCGAGACAAAAAGCGGAATAGCGGGCTGGCGGGATAGGACGACCGGCATTCCCGCGAATCAGTAGTTAGGCTGTCCGGAGCCTTGGTGGAAAATCAAGCTCGAAATACTTCAAGCAATCCATGGGTTCGCAACTATCACAGGTGTATCAGGAGGATTGGCGTGCTGCTTACAGGTCGAACGGCCATCGTTTATGGAGCGTCAGGTGCGGTCGGTAGGGCAGTGGCACGCGCCTTTGTGCGTGAGGGTGCGACAGTCGTGCTGTCTGCCCGTCGCCGTGAGCCGCTTACCGAGGCTGCCGCAGAGATAGGTGGCACGGGCGGCCGGGTTGAAGTGATGACCGTGGATGCGACCGATCCAAGCGCGATCCAGCGACACCTCGGCGTTGTCGTCCAACGCCATGGGCCGGTTTCCTTGATGTTCAATGCGGTGTCTTGGGATGATGTTCAGGGACAAGCGCTGTCCGACATGCCGTTCGACTCGTTTTTCGCGCCGGTGCGATTGGGGCTGACGACGTGGTTCCATACAGGAACCGTCCTCGCCAAGCATATGGCTCAGCATCAAGGTGGAACGATCCTCGGGATCACGGCCAATGCGGGTCGCCAGCCCTTTGCCGGGGTGGGCGGCTTCGGCGTGGCTTGCGCCGCCGTGGAGCACTACCTGCGGCAGTTGGCGGTCGAGAATGGACCGGCTCAAGTACGTGTGTGTTGGGTTCGGTCACCAGGATCACCGGATGCGCCTGGGATTCGGGATGCCTGGCAGGCCTATGGAGAACAGAAGGGAATGTCATTCGAAGAGGTTCATCGCGAGTTTGCCAGGGATGTGCCGTTGCGGCAGGTGACGCCATTGGCGCAGATCGCCAACGCGGCTGTTCTGTTGGCAAGCGACCTTGCAGCTGGGATGACCGCGACCATGGCTAACGCTACAGGCGGCGCACAGGTCGACTGACCGCACTTCAGGGCCGGAGTGCAGGAGTTCATGGCGGTGGCGTCGCGTTCGCAAAACAACCTAACGGGCCGCTAGACGCCAAGGAGACATCGTGACAGTCAAGCGTATGGACAACGTCGGCATCGTGGTGGAAGACCTCGATGCTGCCATAGAATTCTTCAGCGAACTCGGCCTGACCCTCGAAGGCCGCATGCCTATCGAAGACGAATGGGCTGGCCGCGTCACCGGAGTGCGCGGCCAGCGCGTCGAAATCGCCATGATGCGCACTCCCGACGGCCACAGCCGCCTCGAGCTCTCGCGCTTCGACGCCCCCGCCATCGCCTCTGATCACCGTGTAACCCCTGTGAACTCGCTGGGATACCTGCGTGTCATGTTCACCGTCGAAGACATCGACGACACCCTCGCCCGGCTCGGGAAGCTCGGTGCCACGATAGTCGATGAAGTCGTCAACTACGAAGACATCTACCGGCTGTGCTACATCCGGGGCGCCGAAGGAATTCTTATCGGGCTTGCCCAACAGATCGGATAGCTGACCTCCGAGAGAATCCCATGGAGCGTAAGCGTTGAGAACTCAGGCGCTGACGCCTAGCCGGAGCGTTAGGCCGCGCAACTCGCAGCAACTCAGGCATCAACGATGCTCATAACCGCGTGGATGCGCCGCGCGAGAAAAGGGAATACCATGGCCAAGCTCGTGTTTGGAATGAACCAGTCCCTGGACGGCTACGTCGACCATACGGCGTTTGGGCCCAGCCCCACGCTCTTCCGCCACTTTGTCGCTGAGGCGCAGGGACAAGCAGGCAGTGTCTACGGCCGGCGGATGTATGAGATCATGCGCTACTGGGACGACGATCAGCCTGAATGGGGGGCAGAGGAACACGCGTACGCGGCGGCGTGGCGGAACCAGCCGAAATGGGTCGTCTCGCGCTCGTTGAAGTCGATCGGCCCCAACGCCAGGCTTGTTGAGGGTGATCTTGAGGGCGCAATGCGCGCGTTGAAGGCCGAGCGCGACGGGGAGATCGAGGTTGCCGGCCCGGTCTTGGCGCACAGCCTCACCGAACTGGGCCTGATCGATGAGTATCGCATTTACCTGCACCCGGTTGTGCTTGGCCACGGCACACCCTATTTCGCCGGACCCCGGCCGCGGCTGCGCCTCCTATCTCACGACCGTATCGACGAGGACGTGATCAGGTTGATCTACGTTCCTGCCTGATCGCGCGACTCGCCGGACAGTGATCATCGCCAGGGTGTCCACGGTGCTAAACCGTGCAGCCTGAGCACAACGTTATGCAGACTACGGGCGGAAAGGCCAGGCCAGTTGGTCGCCCGGCGGCCTGACGGCTGGGTTGTCGGCTACTGTAGAAAGGCCATAAGGAGTCGCGTATGCTCACCAATCCGGTTATCGAGTCCATGCTCAACCGCAAATCGGTCCGCAAATACACGGACCAGAAGCCCACCGACGAAGTGATGGCCACGGTCGTGCGCGCTGGGCAGCAGGCGCCGTTTGCCGCGCAGTTGTGCAGCGTGCTGCTCTCGCGCAAGAAAGCCCCCTACGGCGCGCCGCTCTGGTTCACCTTCTGCCTGGATATGCACCGCATGGAGTTGATCATGGCCAAGCGCGGCTGGACGGTGGTGGAGTGCGATCTGTCGCTGCTGGTGATGGGGATCCAGGACGTGGCGCTGATGGCCGAGAACATGGTCATCGCGGCCGAAAGCCTGGGCATGGGCAGTTGTTTTCTGGGGATGACGCCCTACCAGGCTGGGCGCATCCAGAAACGCTATCACCTGCCCCCACGGGTCTTCCCCGTGGTCGAGTTGGTCATGGGCTATCCGGCCGAGGAGTTCCCGCCCCGCCCGCGCTATCCCCTGGAGTTCACGCTGTTCGAGGATCGCTACCCCGAGTTGACGGACGACATGGTCGAAAACGCCATGCGCGTCATGGACGAAGGGTATCTGGCGCAGGGCTATTACCGCAAACAGCGAGCCAAAATCAAGCTGGAGATCGACCGCGAGGAACACTTCACCTACGAGAACTATTCGTGGACCGAGCACATCTCCCGCAAGTCGGGCCAGTGGTGGAGCGACCCACAGGAACTGCTGGAGCAGATGGAGAAGTGCGGTTTTGTGATCGGAACAAAGTAGATACAGGTGTTCGATTCACCGAGTTGGGCAGTGCTATGCCAGAAATCACCCTCAGATCCTTGGTCGTTCGATGTAAATGACCATGTCCGACTACACCTCCCAACCCCGCTGGTGGCAGCGTTCGGCGCAGGCGGTGGCTTCCAGCCGCTATGGCTCGAAGCTGACGGCCCGGCTGCTGCCGCGCATCGACCGGACGGTGCTGCGCCTGAGCGGCAACCGTTTCACCTTCAGCAGCGTCATGACTGACACGCCGGTGGTGATGCTGACCACCACCGGGGCCAAGTCGGGCCTGCCGCGCACCGTGCCGCTGCTGGCTTTTCCCGACGGCGACAAGGTTGTCTTGATCGCGTCTAGCTTCGGCAACACGAAGCATCCGGCCTGGTATCTCAACCTGCGCGCCAACCCACAGGCGACGCTGGCCTTCCACGGCCAGCCGGCCAAGCCTTACATCGCCCGCGAGGCCAGCGGCGCCGAGCGTGAGACGTACTGGCAGCGCGCCGCCCGCGCCTACCCCGGCTACGAAGCCTACAAGCAGCGCACGGGCGGGCGGGAGATACCGGTATTGGTGCTGGAGCCAACCTCATAATTTCCCTCCCAGGATTGTCTGAAGAATCTCCATGCCCGACCTACAGCAACCCGCTCGTTCCTTTCTCTCGGCCACCTGGCGCTTTCTCGCCATGCTCAACTATGAGATTGACCCGGCTGTGCTGCGGCCGCATCTACCGGCCGGCCTGGTGGTGGACACCTGGCAGGGGCGAGCCTTTGTCAGCATGGTCGGCTTTCTCTTCCTGGACACGCGCGTGTTGGGCGCGGCGATCCCCTGGCACCGCAACTTCGAGGAGGTCAACCTGCGCTACTACGTGCGGCGCAGCGACCTGGGCGACGACGCCCCGCGCGCCGTGGCCTTTGTCAAGGAGATCGTGCCCAGACCGGCCATCGCCTGGACGGCGCGCGCCCTCTACGGCGAGCGCTACGTTGCCATGCCCATGCGCCACGAAATCGGGTATGTTTCGGGCGCGCCGGCCAGCGTCGAGTACGGCTGGCGCTTCCGTGGCCGCTGGCAGCGGCTGGGCGTTCGGCCTCAGGGCGCGCCCCAGCCCATGACCCCCGGCTCCGAGGCCGAGTTCATCGCCGAGCACTATTGGGGCTACGCCAGCCAGCGCGGCCGCACGGTGGAGTATCAGGTCGAGCACCCGCCGTGGCGCGTCTGGGAGGTCGGTGAAAGCTGGCTGGACTGCGACGTGGCCGGTCTGCACGGGCCGGAATTCGCGCCCTTCCTGGCCGGTCCGCCCAGCTCAGCCTTTCTGGCCGAAGGCTCAGCCGTGGTGGTGCGGCAAGGACGTCGTTTGGGCTAAGTACCTGTCCAGAAATAACATGGTGGGCTGGCTCGGTCAGGAGACCGGCCAGAGCACCAACTTATTTCTGGACGATTACTAAGTGACTGTCCACCAACAACTTCGTGGGTTGGCTCGGTCAGAAGACCAGCCAAAGCGTGGACTTATTTTTGGACAGTTACGAAGTCAATTCCGTCGGCTCACGAAACAACCAGATGGCGCGGTTATCCAGGGGTCAACCGTCATCAGCGCCTCGACACTCCGCTGTTCTG
Source organism: Anaerolineae bacterium (assembly GCA_049294015.1). GTDB lineage: Bacteria > Chloroflexota > Anaerolineae > JAAEKA01 > JAAEKA01 > JAAEKA01. Next base: position 8,519 of record JBAQCH010000009.1, on the reverse strand, counting down.
ATCCGTGCCATCCATGTAATCCGTGAGCCATCGTTGGCCGCATATCTGCGGACGTTGAGCGAGGTGGCAGATGCTGGACTACGGACGAGAGTTGTGCGGCGACATCGCCGTTGCTAGCCGCCGCGAATGGTTGGTGACCAACGGCCTGGGCGGCTATGCCATGGGCACGGTGGCGGGACTGCTCAGCCGCAGCTACCACGGCCTGCTGATCGCCGCCATGGCCCCGCCGAATGCGCCCGGTCTGCCGCCGGCCGCACGCACCCTGCTGCTGGCCAAGCTGGACGAGACGGCCGACTACGACGGCCAACGCTATCTGCTCTACACCGACCAACGCGCGGACGAGGCCAACGCGGCCGATCCCTGGATCACGCCCAAGGGCTACCGCTGCCTGGAGCGCTTCCATCTGGAGGGCACGACGCCGGTCTGGACCTACGCCCTGGCCGACGCGTGGCTGGAGAAACGGGTCTGGATGGAGCCGGGCGCCAACACCACCTACGTGCAGTACCGCCTGACCCAGGCCAGCCGGCCGCTGGCTCTCAGCCTGCAAGCCCTGGTCACCTATCGCGACCACCACGGCAACGTGGCGCACAGCGGGCCTTTCCCCTTCCATGTCGAGCCGGTCGACCACGGCCTGCGCCTGGCCGCCCTGAACGCGTCCCCCTTCTACCTGTTCAGCCAGTGCGCACAAACCGTTACAGACGCCGCTGCGCCCTCCGACCATCCGCTGTTCTTCATCCGCTGTGGTACCTCCGCTGCGCCCTCCGACCATCCGCTGTTCTTCATCCGCTGTGGTACCTCCGCTGCGCCCTCCGACCATCCGCTGTTCTTCATCCGCTGTGGTATCTCCGCCCCGCCCCCCTGGCAGCCCGGCTATCACCTGGCCGTCGAGCTTTATCGCGGCCAGAAGGACCTGGAGAGCTACTGCCACGCGGCTGACTTCAGCGTCACGTTGCGCGCCGGCGAGGCCGTAACCTTCGTCGCCAGCACCGTAGCCGCACCGGACCTGAACGGCGATGCCGCCTATGCCCGGCGGCAAGGCTATGAACGGCAACTGCTGGCGCAGGCGCGGCCGGGGCTGCGTCTGGATGCTGTCAGCGACGGGCCGGGCTGGCTGGCCAGCGCGGTGGAGCACCTGGCGCTGGCCGCAGACCAGTTCATCGTTGCCCGCCAACAGCCCAACGGCGCGCCGGGCCGCTCGATCATCGCCGGCTACCCCTGGTTCGGAGACTGGGGACGCGACACCATGATTGCTTTGCCGGGACTGACCCTGGTCACCGGCCGCGCGGCCGAGGCGCGCCAGATTCTGCTGACCTTCGCCCGCTTCGTGGACCAGGGTATGCTGCCCAACCGCTTCCCCGACGCGGGCGAGGCGCCGGAGTACAACACCATCGATGCCACCCTGTGGTACTTTGAGGCCATCCGTGCCTACCATGCCGCCACCGGCGACGACACCCTGTTGGCCGAGCTCTACCCAGCCTTACAGGAGATCGTGGCCTGGCACCGCCGCGGCACGCGCTACAACATTCACCTGGACGAGCGCGATGGGCTGCTCTACGGCGGCTCGCCGGAGGTACAGTTGACGTGGATGGACGCCAAGCTGGACGACTGGGTGGTGACGCCGCGCATCGGCAAGCCGGTGGAGATCAGCGCACTGTGGTACAACGGGCTGCGCAGCTTGGCCGGCTTTGCCCGCCGGCTGGGCCATGACGCCGATGCCGCGGGCTTCGATGCCCTGGCCGATCAGACGCGATCTGGCTTCCAGCGCTTCTGGAGCGACGAGCTGGGCTATTGCTTCGACGTGCTGGACGGTCCGGACGGCGACGATTCGGCGCTGCGGCCTAACCAACTCTTCGCCGTCTCGCTGGCGCACAGCCCTCTCAGCGATGCGCAAGCCAGGGCCGTGGTGGACGTCTGCGCGCGCCATCTGCTGACCTCCCACGGCCTGCGCAGCCTGGCGCCTGACCATCCCGACTACATCGGCCATTACGGCGGCGACCGCCACAGCCGCGACGCAGCCTACCACCAGGGCACGACCTGGGGTTGGCTGCTCGGTCCCTTCGTTAGCGCACATTACCGCGTCCACCGCGACCCCGCTGCGGCGCGTGCCTTCCTGCTCCCCATGCTACAACACCTCAACAGCCATTGCGTCGGCAGCCTGAGCGAGATCTTCGACGGCGATCCGCCCTACACCCCACGCGGCTGCATCGCCCAAGCGTGGACGGTGGGGGAGGTGTTGCGGGTGTGGGCGGAGGTAGATTGGTAGATTGGTAAAGTGGTAGATTGGTCGCCGGCCGCGCGACCAATCTACCAACTTACCAATCTACCACCCAACTAGAGACCCCCATGCCCCACGAAACCTTTCAAACCACCACTCAGGGCCTCCGCCGTGGCCTGCCGCCGATGCGGCTGTTCGAGAAGGCCAAGCGCTTCGGCGTCTGGAACCCCGCCGACATCGACTTCAGCCAGGATCGGCGCGATTGGCTGGGGCTGAACGGCGAAGAGCAAGACATCCTGCTGCGCCTGTCGGCGCTGTTTCAGGCTGGCGAAGAGGCGGTGACGCTGGATTTACTGCCCTTGATCATGGTCATCGCCCAGGAGGACCGGCTGGAGGAGGAACTGTATCTGACCACCTTCCTGTGGGAGGAGGCCAAGCACGTCGACTTCTTCAGCCGTTTCTTTGGCGAGGTAGCGGGCGCGCCGGTCGAGCTGAGTCGCTACCACTCGGCCAGCTACCGCGCGCTGTTCTACGAGGCGCTGCCTGAGACGATGTACCGGCTGCTGGTCGATCCTTCACCCGCTGCCCAGGTGCGCGCGGCCGTGACCTACAACATGGTCACGGAAGGTGTTCTGGCCGAGACCGGCTACCACGGCTATTTCAGCGTCTTGCAGCGCAACGACCTGATGCCCGGCCAGGTGCGCGGCATTCAACTGCTCAAGCAGGACGAGTCGCGCCACATCGCCTATGGCATCTATCTGATCTCGCGGCTGATCGCGGTCGATCCGACGTTGTGGCAGGTGGCTGAGGATGCCATGAACGAGCTGCTGCCGCTGGCTATGGATATCATCAGCGACGCGTTCGAACCTTATGATCCGGTGCCCTTCGGTCTGACGCCGGCCGACTTCAGCGACTTCGCCATCAGCCAGTTTCAGAAGCGGCTGGAGCGGCTGGAGCGAGCGCGCGGCGCGTCGCTGGAGGAGATCGACCGGGTGACGATGGCGGTGATCGAGCGGGATGACGGCTGATCCGCAGCGCGTGCTCCACAAGGCGCCGCAATGCTTGGTTTCTTTGACAAAGGCTTCATGGCAGACTATAATCGCTATCACCTTTTGTTTGGTTGTCTCGTCGCTGATTTGTTGCCCCGCCAGAAGCGGTTTGTCCGATAGGGTTAACGGCTGACTTTCCCGGCAGTGTTGCCAGGGGTTGCGCCGCCAGCCCTTTTTGACGTTACTGCTGCTGGTACGTCGCTACCCTATGTTCCTGTTCGATTCTCTGTAAGGAGGAGAAATCCATGAGACAAGCAAAACTGATGACGCTGTTGGCGGTCCTGGTGATCGCCGCGCTGCTGGTAGCCGCCTGTGGCGGCTCCGGCACCTCGAGCCAGCCCACCGAAGCTCCGGTTGTCCAGGAGCCGGCAGCCGCGCCGACTGAGGCGCCCGCTGCCGAGCCGGCCCCGGCCGAACCGTTGAGCATCAAGGTCGGCACCAACGCTGAGTACCGCCCCTTCGAGTTCGTGGACGAGGCCGGCGCGGTCGTCGGCTTCGACATCGACCTGATGGGCGCCATCGCCAAGGCGGCCGGCTTCGAGGCCGAGTTCGTCAACACCCGTTGGGACGGCATCTTCGTGGCGCTGGCCCAGGGCGAGTTCGAGGCCGTCATGTCGGCCGCCACCATCACCGACGAGCGCAAGCAGACTGTCGACTTCAGCGACCCCTACTTCGTCTCCGGCCAGGGCCTGAGCGTGAAGGATGGCAGCGACATCGCCGGCATCGCCGATGTGGATGGCAAGAAGGTCGGCGTGCAGCTCGGCACCACCGGCGACATCTGGGCCAGCGAGAACACCGGCGCCGAGGTGGTTCGTTACGACGAGATCACCCTGGCCATGCAGGCGCTGGCCAACGGCGACATCGACGCCGTGCTGAACGACGCCCCCGTGTCGGCCGACATCATCCTGGCCAACCCGGAGCTGGGCCTGGTGATGCTGCCTGAGATCTACACCTCGGAAGAGTACGGCGTGGCTGTCAACAAGGACAAGCCTGAGGTGCTGGCGGCCATCAACACTGGCCTGGCCGCGGTCAAGGCCTCCGGCGAGTACGACGCCATCTATGAGAAGTGGTTCGGCATGGCGCCGCCGGCCGTGGCGGCTGAGACGCCGGCAGGCGAGGAAGACCCCTGCGCCTACGGCGGCATCATCAAGGACATCGTAGCCGTCGATGATCTGACCGTGCGCTTCGACCTGTGCGTGCCCGATCCGGCCTTCCCGGCCAAGGCCGCTTTCTCGGCCTTTCAGATTCAGTCGGCCGATTATCTGGAGTCGACCGGCGGCGGCGGCGAGCTGATCGAGAAGCCCGTTGGCACCGGGCCGTACATGATGAAGGAATGGCGCCGCGGCGACCAGTTGATTCTGGAAGCGAACCCCAACTATTGGGGCGATGCGGCCAAGACCCCGACCGTGGTCTTCCGCTGGAGCTCCGAGGCAGCGCAGCGCCTGCTGGAGCTGCAAGCCGGCAACGTCAGCGGTATCGACAACCCCGGCCCCGATGACTTCGAGGTGATCGAAGCGGACGCCAACCTGACGCTCTATCCCCGCCCGGGCACCAACGTCTTCTACGTCGGCATGAACAACACCTTCGCACCCTTCGACAACGAGCGGGTGCGCCAGGCTTTCGCCATGGCCATCGACCGCAACCGCATCGTGGATAACTTCTACCCGGCCGGCTCGATTGTCGCCACCCAGTTCATGCCGCCCGTCATCTTTGGCTACTCGGAAGGCCAGGACTGGTACGAGTACAACCCTGAGATGGCCCAGCAGATCCTGACCGAAGAGGGCGTCTACGACGCCAACGGCGTGTTCAAGACCAAGATCTCTTACCGCGATGTCGTGCGCGGCTACCTGCCCGAGCCGGGCGTTGTGGCGCAGGACATCCAGGCCCAACTGGCTGAGATCGGCGTCGAGGCCGAGATCGTGGTGATGGAATCAGGCACCTTCCTGGATGCGGCCGACGACGGCGCGCTGGAGGGCTTCCACCTGCTGGGCTGGGGCGCTGACTACCCTGACGCCACCAACTTCCTGGATTATCACTTCGGCGCCAGCGCCAGCAAGCAATTCGGCAACAAGTTCGACGATCTGACGGCTCTTCTCCAGCAGGCTGCCGCCCTGGCCGACCCGGCCGAACGCCAGCCGCTCTATGACCAGGCCAATGAGCTGATCAAGCAGCACGTGCCCATGATCCCCGTGGCGCACGGCGGCTCGGCCACAGCCTTCCTGGCCGCCTGCGAGGGCGCCCATGCCAGCCCGCTGGGCAACGAGGCCATGTCCGTGATCGACTGCGGCGCCGACACCCTGGTCTGGATGCAGAACGCCGAGCCGATCGGCCTGTACTGCGCCGACGAGACCGACGGCGAAAGTCTGCGTGCCTGCGAGCAGATCGGCGAGGCGCTGCTGGCCTTCGAGGTTGGCGGCACGGACGTGATCCCGTCGCTGGCCGAGACGTGGGAAGCCAACGAGGACCTGACTTCGTGGACGTTCAACCTGCGGCCGGGCGTCACGTTCCATGACGGCAGCACGCTGGACGCGAACGATGTGGTGCTCTCCTGGACGGTTCAGTGGGACGCCTCTCACCCGCTGCACGTGGGCCGCTCGGGCGACTTCACGTACTTCTCCTCGCTCTTCGGCGGCTTCAAGAACGCGCCAACAGAGTAGCCCATGACACAAGAACCCCGGTTGTTCCCAGCGGTCGCCACGGCCCGCGTGCCCGTCAGCCATGCGCTGCTCTGGGCCGTGCCTGCCGATGGAGACCTGCAACCGGGGTTCTCTAGCATCAAAAGGGGGCGCTGCGCGCTTGCAGCGCCCCCTTTTCAGTCTTCAGGAAACTGTGACTTCTGCTGAGACTTCGGAAGTCCGCTCTATCGCAAGACGACGCAAAGCCTGGCACCCATGACCAAGTACATCGTTCAGCGCATCCTTGCCGCCTTGCCCGTACTTTTTGGCATCTTGTTCGTCACTTTTGCGTTGGCGCGTCTCTTGCCGGGCGATCCCTGCGTGGCCATGCTGGGTGAGAAGGCCAACGAGGTCACCTGCGCGGCGTTCAACATTCGCTACGGCCTGGACAAGCCGATCCTACAGCAGTTCGTGATCTACCTGGGGGACGTGCTCACCGGCGACCTGGGTATGTCGTTCCGCTACGGCCAGCCGGTGACGCGCATGGTCTCCGAGCGCCTGGCCGTGACCATCGAGCTGGCTTTCAGCGCCATGATCTTTGCGGTCAGCGTGGGCATGACGTTGGGGATTATCTCGGCCAAGCGCCATAACAGCGCCACCGATGTGTTCACCATGATCAGCGCCAACCTCGGGGTCTCCATTCCTGTCTTCGTGCTCGGTCTGTTTCTGGCATACATCTTTGCCATTCTGCTCAAAGATACACCCTTTGCGTTGCCCCCGTCGGGCCGCCTCTCGGCCGGCATGGCTGTCACTTCCTTCGCTGACAAACTCAACCTAAGCGAGGGGGATCCGCTTTACCGCGTGGCGCAGTTCTTCACCAACCTCTATTTTGTCAACGCGATTGTCAATCTGGACGGCAAGCTGTTCGTGGACAGCGCCAAGCACATGATCCTGCCGGCGATTGCCCTGGGCACCATCCCCATGGCCATCATCGCCCGCATGACCCGCTCCAGCCTGCTGGAGGTGTTGGGCCAGGACTACACCCGCACCGCCCGCGCCAAGGGGCTGACCGAGCGGGTGGTGCTGCTGCGCCATGCGCTACGCAACGCCATGCTGCCGGTGGTGACGATTATCGGGCTGTCGCTGGGCTTTCTGCTCAGCGGCGCCGTGCTGACCGAGACTATTTTTGGCTTCTCAGGCATGGGCCGGGCGCTGTACGACGGTATCACCTCGCGCGACTACGCCGTCATCCAGGGCTTTACGTTGGTGGTGGCGGTCATTTTCCTGGTCATCAATCTGGTAGTCGATATCCTCTATGGCTTTCTCGATCCCCGCATTCGCCTGTCGTAGGAACCGTTCATGACGACGCAAGACGCGCCTGCCTCGCCTGTCAAGCCCGCCGACATCGACTTCAGCCCGCGGCGCAAATCGCGCGGCTTCTGGTCGGAGGCGCTGCGCGACCTGGTCACCCGCCGCCGTTCGGGCCAGGTTGGCCTGGTTATCGTGCTGGCGATGATTGCCGTGGCCCTGCTGGCGCCGACCCTGGCCACGCATCCGCCCAACATGGTGCTGATCGGCAAGGAAGAGGGCGTCAAGCGCCGCCAGCCGCCCTGCATCCATGCGGTGGACAACCTGCCCTCCTTGCCCATCGTCGACTTCTTCCGCTGCGAGCCGGGCCAGCCCGAGCATTACTTCGGCACTGATGGCAACGCCCGTGACCTGTACAGCCGGGTGTTGTTCGGCGCGCGCGTGTCGCTCAAGGCCGGCATTTACACGGTCACGCTGGCCATCCTCGTCGGCATGGTGCTGGGCGCGGTCGCCGGCTACGTCGGATCCTTCACTGACAACGCCCTGATGCGTATCCTGGACGTGGTGCTGGCCTTCCCGTCGCTGATCCTGGCCATCGCCATCAACTCGGCGCTGTTGACCGTGGCCGATGACAGCATCTTCTCGCGCGGGCTGGGGGTCATGCAGCGCGTGTTTGGCTTCGAGGACATCGGCTTGCTGACCGCGCTGATTTCCATCGCCATCGTGTCGATTCCGACCTATGCCCGCCTGGTGCGCTCGCAGGTGTTGTCGCTCAAGGAACAGGAGTTTGTCACGGCCGCCCGCTCCATCGGCGCCAGGGATAGCCGCATCCTCTTCCGCGCCATCTTGCCCAACGCTATGGCGCCGCTGATCGTGGCTGCCACTCTGGGTATTGCCACGGCCATTCTGGACACAGCGGCGCTCTCCTTCCTGGGCCTGGGCGCGCAGCCGCCGACGGCCGAGTGGGGCGCCATGATCGGCGCCGAGCGCAACCAGATGTTCACGTCGCCGCATCTGATCATCTTTCCGGCGCTGGCCATCGTGGTGACGGTGCTGGGCTTCAACCTGCTGGGCGACGGCCTGCGCGATTCGCTGGACCCGCGCATGAAGAACCGGTAAAGGTTGTCGGACTGCGCTGGCACGCGCAGTGATCAAGCCGTAACCCGTAACCCGTAACCCGTAACCCGGACGTGCGCGCTGCGCCAGGTCTCTTCCGGGTTACGAGTCATGTTTCAAGCACAATCAATCTCGAAGCGTTACTACTCAGCCGCCGGGTGTGAGCACGTTGATTGAGTAGGCCGCCGTATCGAAATCAGCGTGCTCGCACCCGGC
>JBAQCH010000008.1:0-1920 GCA_049294015.1 Anaerolineae bacterium | reverse complement strand
GCGTCGGGTCGCGCCAGTAGAGCGTCTGGGCGAACGGGTCCACCGTCAGCTCGCGGATCTGGCGGCCCTCCGGCGCGGCGTAGACCACCTGCGCGTCGCTGCCGTCGAGGTTGCTGCGGCGGATGTGGTCGACCACCGCGCCGTTGACCAGCGAGGTCTGCGCCGAGTAGAGCCGGCCGCCGACCGGATCGACCGCGATGCCGTGATCGTACGCGACGCCGGTCACCACCGTCTGCACGTCCGAGCCGTCGCCGGCCGCGCTCTTGATGTCGCTGACCACGCCGACGGTCGCCTGCGCCCAGTAGATGCGGCCGCTGCGCTCGTCCACGGCCAGCGACTCGGTGAAGCGCAGCACGCCGGGGCCGGTGTCGGCCACCACCACCTGCGCGCCGCTGCCGTCCGGGTTGACCCGCACGACGCGCTCGAAGTTGTCGAGGATGTAGAGCTTGCCGCGCACACTGTCGGAGGCGATCACCGGGCCGCCGACGAAGCCATTGGGCAGCAGCAGCGGCTCGACCGGGGCGCCGTCCTCGCCAACGCGGATCAGGTCGCTGCCACGGCTGTAGTAGATGTAGGGCGAGCCGCTCGGCGGGGCCGGTGCGTCCAGCAACAGCTCGAACTGGTAGGGCGCGGCCGCCCCGGCCAGCGCGTTGTTCTCCACCACGACGCGGTAGTCGCCCGTGGCCGGGATGCTGAAGACGCCCTGGCCGCCGGCCGCCACCTGGCCCAGGTCGCCGCCGCCCGCGGCCGGCACGACCCGGGCGACTGCGCCGGTGGCGTTGGCCGGGTAGTTGAGCGTGAGCTGCTGGCCGGCCGCGGCGCTGACCGTGTACAGGTCGATGTCGCTGGCGTTGCACAGCGTGGCGCGCACGCGGCTGCCGTTGCTCAGCGGCGTGGTCAAGACCGGGTCGTTGTTCGGCTCGTTGGCGTCGCTGGCCACGCAGTTCTGGTCCGTCACCAGCAATTGGTACTGCTGGACGGTCGGCACGAGGCCCGGTTGAGAGACGGCCACGGTCCAGCGGCCGCTCGCGTCCAGCGTGACGCTGCCGCCGTAGCCTGGCGTCGCCCACGCCGCGCCGCTGGGGTCGTAGAGCGTCAGCGCGTAGTCCTCGGGCCGGACCGGCAGGTCGATGGTCAGCGTCTGGCCGTTCAGCCCGTCGAAGGCAAACATGTCCACGTCGTCATCGTAGCAGAGCGCGGCGGTGATGGCCGTGTCGAAGCTCAACGCTGTGGCGGTCGCCAGCGTGCCGTTGCCAACGCCCGGCGTGTCATAGACATCCGCGTAGCTGCAATCCTCGTTGCTGGGGCCAGGCGGCGGCGGCACATCGTCCAGCGCCAGCGCCAGCTTGTACTGGCCGGTGTTCTGGAAGCCGTAGCCCATCACCAGCACGATGTAGTCGGCGGCCGCGCCGCTGGTGTTGCTGATCTCGGCGAACTCGTCGGCCAGGCCGTCGTTGTCGCTGAAGGCCAGGGTGACGCCGGCCGTGGTCTGGATGATGGCGCGGTAGTTGGCCGGCAGCTCGCTGAGCGTCGCGCTGAGCGTCTTGCGGTCGGGGACCGTCACGCGGAAGTAGTCGCGGTCGGCCGGCTGGTTGAGCACGCTGTTGCACAGCGCGCCGTATACCTCGGCCTGCGGATCGACTGTCAGGAGCGTGGCGTTGGGGATGTCGTTGTTGGGCTCGTAGCCGTCGGCCAGGGCGCAGGGGCTGGCGATGGCTAAGCCGCCGCCCAAGACCAAGGCGGAGGCGGGCGGCGCGATGCTGATCACCGGGAAAACGCCGGGGCCGAGGTTGCTGGGGCCGCCATAGACGCCCGACAGCGTTGCGACGACCAGCGGATTGCTGCCGTCCAGCGCGGCCCGCAGCAGGGCGCCGCCGCTGCTGTAGAACAGCGCGTCTTGTTGCGGCTGCACGGCCACGC
>JBAQCH010000007.1:0-24814 GCA_049294015.1 Anaerolineae bacterium | reverse complement strand
ATCATCGGGGCAGGCGTAGCGCGTGGTGGCCGTGGCGTCTGTGGTCACGGCGCGGTGCAGGTGGCGAGCAGCGCTGGCGGATGGCGCGCCAAGCCAGGGTGGCGACTGGCATGGCGGCCGCTTGTTGCTATGCAGCGTAAAGGTCAGCTCGGCCAGGTCTGCGTCGCCGGCCATCGCCGGGCTTCGTGGTGGGGCTGTGCGCCGGTGGGAGGGCTATCATCGGGGCCAGGCGCGGCGCGTGGCGACCTTGGCGTCTGTGGTCACGGCGCCGTGCTGGTGGCGAGCAGCGCTGGCAGGTGGCGCGACAAGCCAGGGTGGCGACTGGCATGGCGGCCGCTTGTTGCTACGCAGCGCAAGGCTCGGCTCGGCCGGGTCTGCGTGGCTGGCAATCGCTGGGCTGAGTGGCGGGGCTGTTCGTCGCCGGGAAGGGGATGCGTGTCGCGTGCTGGATGTGGGCGCGGGGAGCGGTGCGCTGTCGAATGTGTTCGTGCCGCGCTGGCCGGCCGGTGGGTTGGGCTGTTGACGGGTGACGGTGGATACGTTCGCCCGCTCTTGATCACTTGACGTTTAACGCCACACGTTATACACTACCAGCGTGATCCAAAGTTTCAAGGACGCAGAAGCAGAGAAGATCTTTCAGCGGCAACGGTCGCGCAGGCTGCCGCCCGACATTCAACAAGTTGCCCTGCGCAAGCTGCGAATGCTCAACCGGGCGCAGACCTTGCAGGATCTGCGCGTGCCGCCGGCCAATCGACTGGAACGATTGAGCGGAGACCGCGCCGGTCAGTACAGCATTCGGATCAACGACCAGTGGCGCGTTTGCTTCGAATGGCGCGATGGCCATGCGTGGCAGGTGGAGATTACCGACTACCATTGAGGTTTTACCATGAACGAAGGTGAGAAATTGCAGCCGGTCCATCCGGGCGAGGTGCTGATGGAGGAGTTCCTTAAGCCCATGAACCTGAGCCAGAATCAACTCGCGCTGGCGCTGCGGGTTCCGGCGCGGCGCATCAACGAGATCGTGCAGCACAAGCGTAGCATCACGCCGGACACGGCCCTGCGGCTGGCGCGCTATTTCAACATGTCCCCGCAGTTCTGGCTGGGCTTGCAGATGGACTATGACCTGAATGTCGCTGAAGACGAGCTGGGCGAACGGCTGAGCCGCGAAGTGGCTGTGTATGCGTGAGGATGCTGAGAGAACCAAGGAGTGGCGCCATATGACAGAGCACAGCGGCGACACTCCCCTCGGCCCACTGGCAGGCGCGTTTCCTGAGCTGGCCAGCCTCACAGACGCTGATCTCGAATGGGCAAAGCAGCAATGGCAGCGCGGTGTTGACAGGCAACTCAATCTATTGTCAGCGGAGTCGTTGACCGAGTGGGATCGCCTCGACAGCTTGGAGGATGAGGACATCGACCTGAGCGACAGCCCTGGGATCACGCCTGAGATGCTGGCCACAGAGGCTGTGCTGCGGCGCGATTGGGACCGACCTGAGGAGGATAGCGCGTGGACGGACCTGTAGTGGATTACGAATTGCGCCGCCGTCTGGCCCGTTACCAGTTGAGCGATCGTCTATTGCGCGACAAGTACGGCATGACGCTGGAGGAATTCGAGGCCGCGGAGGTCGTCAAGCAGCACGGGTATTCCTTTGAGGTCGAGAACGATCATCAGGACTGGGACCAGGTTGTCTACAGCATTCGCACCATCGAGCGCCAGTTGACTGCGCTCTTTGTCTGATCTGTCAGGCGTAACGGTGCAACTACAACCAGGCATCTTCCCTGTCTGCTCCGATGACTTCCCGCGCCTCGTGGCGGTGTGGGAGGCTTCGGTGCGGGCCACGCATCACTTCGTGAGCGAAGCGGACATCGAGATTTTCAGACCGTTGGTGCGCACTGGCCTGCCGCAGGCGCCACAGCTTGCCTGTGTGCGTGACGGCGACGGCCAGGTGGCTGGCTTCGTCGCGGTGAACCACGGCAAGATCGACGCGCTGTTCATCCATCCGGCCGCGCGGCGCCAAGGGGCGGGAAGGCGGCTGCTGGAGCATGCGGTGACGGTCTTCGGCGCCACCAGCCTGGATGTGAACGAGCAAAACGTACAGGCCGTGGGATTCTACCTGCACATGGGCTTTGAGATTGTAGGACGATCCGAGCTTGATGGCACAGGTAAGCCTTATCCGCTGCTGCACATGCGGCGGTATGATCTGTGGTGAGAAACCATGACTTCATTTGCTACGAAACCCGTCAAGGCTCGAAGCGCAAAAGTAAGCCAGGCCGATACTTTGACGCAGACAGTGTCCGCGGTTTGATCCAGCGATCCCCAACGCGCTGCGCCGCATCGACCTGGTGAAGCGGGCCGAGCGGTTGGGACGTGGAGAATTCGTTTGACACGGGCTAACCGGGGGTGGTAGAATGTTTTCTCAAGTACATTGCACTGAAACATGATTAGGACGATCAAGCATCGCGGTTTGAAGCACCTGTATGAGCGCGGCGACAGAGGTGGTATTGGCGCAAACATGCGCGATCGCGTCGAGCGGATTTTGTCCGTGCTTGACCAAGCTGAGAACCTTGACGATTTGGACCTTCCTGGCTATCGCCTTCATCCGCTGACCGGCGACAGAAGAGGCATCTGGAGCATTCGGGTGACTGTTAACTGGCGGATCACGTTTGTGTTTGTTGATGGCGATGTGTTCGATGTTGACTTGGAAGACTATCATTAGGAGTGTGTATCGTATGCCGATGAAGAACCCCCCACATCCTGGTGGTGTCGTCAAAGACTGCATCGAGGAACTGGGGTTATCCGTGACGGAAGCCGCCAGGATATTGGGTGTAGCCCGCCCCTCGCTGTCCAGGATCATCAACGGTCGATCTGCCATTTCGCCGGAGATGGCGCTCCGGCTGTCCATGGCGTTCGGCAGCACCCCGGAGATGTGGCTGCGTCTGCAGAGCGCCTATGACCTTGCTCAGACGCGCCTTCACATCGACCAGATCGACGTGAAGCGTTATGAACCTGTGCAGCGTCCATCAGGGCAGCCCATGCTTGGCGCGTAAGGCAATGAGGATGGTACCGTTGCCCGATCCGAATGTCGAGACCACCGCAGACGACGACATGTTGCCCGAGTACGACTTCACCGGCGGAGTTCGCGGCAAGCATTACAAGGCCATGCGCGAGGGCTACGCGGTAAAGATCAATCAAGCAGACGGCACAACGCTGGTCAAGCGCTTCAAGGCTGAGCTTTGGGAAAGTCAGATAGAAGCGGATTTGGAGGCAGGCCGGGTCGACGTCTTGCTGGCTGAAGCCGAGAAGGAACATGTGGCCGGTTTGAGCCAACCGCTTTGACAGCGCGCTGTGGGAAAGGTAGAATGCTGGCAATGACAACACAAACGATCTCCTATCAGGAAGTAGTCGATGTGGTGATGACCTTGCCGGAGGACCGTCTGGTAAGTGTCTACGATTTTGTTCGCTTCATTCAATCGCGACCGGCGCCAACCACGCCATTCGAAGACATCTTTGGCGAGACCGCGGACGAAATCCGCGCCGATGAGGAGCAGTGGCAGCAGCAGTTCGCAGCGTCGCGCGAGCAGCTGCGGGCCATGGCTCGCGAGGCGGCGGCTGAGTTCCGTGCAGGACAGTCCAAGCCCATGGCCTTCACAGCGGATGGACGTCTGGAGCGATGAAGTCGAATACCCTGGGGCGGTTCTGGAAATTCTACGACAGGTTGCCTGCCCACGTGCAACGCGATGCGGATGAAGCGTACAAGTTGTGGCAGGTCTCACCATACCACCCAAGCTTGCAGTTCAAGCGGGTAGATCCACAAGACCCTATCTACTCGGTTCGCATCGGCCGAGGCTATCGCGCCCTGGGATGGTATGAACACGGTGTTGTAACCTGGTTCTGGATCGGCGACCACGATGAGTACATGCGTGTGCTCAAGCAACTTTGACCCGTCAAGTGGGATCATCGAGACCGCCAGTCCGGCTCGAAACGGGCCATCACCATCGACGTGCTGCGGCGTATCGACCTGCTGAGACTGGCTGATCTGTGAAACCCATACCTTCAGCAGACATCACCCATTGCCCGACCTGTGGCAGCGATCAGATCAAGCAGGTCTGTCGCGACTGGACCAATACCTATCGGGGTCAAGCCTACGTCGTTCCGGCGTTGACATTCTACGAATGCCCGGTCTGTGGCGGGCGGGTGTTCGACCGCGAAGCCGTAGTGACGATTCGGGTCTATTCGCCTGTATATGCCGCAGAACCCGTCAAGGCTCGAAGCGCAAAGTCAGTCAGGCCAGTGCTTTAACGCAGGCAGTGTCCGTAGCTTGATTCAGCGATCAGGGAAATCAGCGGAAAAGAGGGTACTCAAGTGCAGCGTCGCACGGTGTAGTGCGCTGGCTAATTCCGTTGGTGGCATTGCAGCGTGAAGCGGCAAGGCAATGTCATAGTCCACTCGCCAAGTGCAAGATCTGGTGCAAAACATAATGCTGCCAGGTTATCTGCAGGACGAACCTTGGTATGGACAGCAGCGTCTACTGTTCTCTCCAGGGCAAGCTCTCAAGCAAAGTGAAGATCGAAATGGCTCGTGACGAAATTGCTGAATTGTACCGAGAGTTGATCAACAACGAGTTCTCGTTCATGGAACGTGGCGAAAGCTCTTTGACGTTGGTGTATGAGGTAGTCCAAGGAACTTATCCCGATCTCTGTGATGATGATTATCTTTGTTTCGAGAATTGTTCGACCGGCAACAACTCACCAGAATGGCAGCACGCAGTTCGTCGGGCTCTCTATGAGCTAAAGCGGAAGGATTCCACCGAAGTCGAGAACTCCAGGCGAGGATATTGGGTGTTCAAGGCGGGCACATTTTCGCCTGTGCCCCCCGATTTCAATGAACCCTACTCAGCAGTTTCAAGAAGCTTGGCAACCGCTTACCGCATAATTCGGGACACCCGGTTGACACGAGAACTGAAGGCTCTTTACCACAATCGGTGCCAAATTTGTCAGCAAACCATTCCAATGCAGAATGGGCAAACTTATTCAGAGGCTCATCATATTCAGCCCCTTGGCAGTCCTCACAACGGCCCAGACGTTCAGCCGAATATCTTGATCTTGTGTCCGAATCATCATGCCATGTGTGACTATGGAAGCATCAGGCTAGTATTGTCTGACCT
The DNA here is from genome assembly GCA_049294015.1 of Anaerolineae bacterium. Lineage (GTDB taxonomy): Bacteria > Chloroflexota > Anaerolineae > JAAEKA01 > JAAEKA01 > JAAEKA01. The sequence goes on along the minus strand of JBAQCH010000007.1, from coordinate 19,652 downwards.
GTATTGCCACCCTATTCATGTATTGAACCCAAAGTACATCGATTACCATAATGTCGTGATTGTCGGTGCTTCTTCTTGAGGTGCACGCCGTATTTCCTAGTATCTTGTCTCGGATTCGTTTTCTCGAGACAAACGACCGGCAGCCACGGTGCAATTGACAACCACTCCAACCTATGGTACATTCCCCGCCACAACCAAACACGGACAGGCGATGATGGAGACGAGTAGGCCGGCCATCCCCTGCACAGCGAGCCCGGGACGGTGCAAGCCGGGCCAGGACAGCCAGCCGAAAATCACTCCGGAGTTGCGGGCTGAAAGGGTTGGTACATTGGTAAAGTGGTAGATTGGTAAATTGGTATGTGCGCAAGCGACCAATTTACCAATTCCCAATCTACCAATCTACCCCTCCCCGACTAAGCACCGCCGGCTCGTGGCCCGTTATTGCCACGGGGATGTGATGGCATCCCACTGAGTGGGCGGCGCGCGGCCGAGGGGTCGCAGCCGCCAAACCGGGTGGCACCGCGGGCAGCTCTTCCAGCTCTCGTCCCAGGACAAGGACGAGGGCTTTTTAATTCCAGCCCACCGCCCGCAATTACCAAATCACCCAATCATCCAGTCAACCAACGACCGACCAATCTACCAATCTACCAATCTACCAATCTACCGTCACGAGGCATTCATGTTCCATCCCGTCTCCTCCAAACCCAACTTCGTCGCCCAGGAGCACGCCGTGCTCGACCTTTGGGCCAAGACCGACGCCTTCCGCACCCTCTGGGCCATGAACAAGGGCAACAAGCGCTGGTCGTTCGTCGATGGGCCGATCACGGCCAACGGGCCGATGGGCGTACACCATGCCTGGGGCCGCACCTACAAGGACCTCTACCAGCGCTTCTACGCCATGCAGGGCTACGACGAGCGCTACCAGAACGGCTTTGACTGCCAGGGCCTGTGGGTCGAGGTGCTGGTGGAAAAGGAGAAGGGCTTCACCTCCAAGCGTGACATCGAGCGCATGGGGCTGGCCGAGTTCGTCAACATCTGCAAGCAGCGCGTGCTCAACTTCGCCGCCATCCAGACCGAGCAGTCGATCCGCCTGGGCTATTGGATGGACTGGAACGACCCGGAACAGCTCCGCTATCTGCGCGACAAGCTGGAGGAGGACCCCAACCAGGTCATCACCGTGGATGGCCCGCAGGGCCCCGTCACCGGCACCGTCGAGCAAATCGTCGGCCGGCTGGGCATGCCTGAGCTGGGCGGCTCCTACTTCACCTTCGCCAACGAAAACAACTACCTGATCTGGCACTTCCTCAAGAAGTGCTGGGAGCGGGGCTGGCTGTACGAGGGCACCGACGTCATGCCCTGGTGCGACCGCTGCGGCACCGGCATCAGCCAGCACGAGATCGTCACCGACGGCTACGAGGAGATCACCCACACCTCGGTCTACGTCCGCTTCCCGTTGCTGGATCCTGCGACCGGTCAGCAGCGGCTGGACACCGAGACCGGCCTGCCCGAGGCGCTGCTGGTCTGGACCACCACCCCCTGGACGCTGACCAGCAACGTGGCCGCGGCCGTGGGGCCGGAACTGGACTACGTCAAGGTGCAGCAGGACGGCTGGATCTACTACCTGGCCAAGGGCGCGTCCAAGCGCGCGCTGGCTGGCCGCCACAGCGTGCTGGCCGAGCTGAAGGGCAAGGCGCTGCTGGGCTGGGCCTACGCAGGCCCCTTCGACGAGCTGCCGGCCGTGCAGGCGGCATTTCAAGAGGCCGGCTACAGCCACACCGTCATCGCCTGGAAGGAAGTCGGCGAGGACGAGGGCACCGGCATCGTCCACATCGCCCCCGGTTGCGGCGCCGAGGACTTCCAGCTCAGCAAGCAGTACAATCTGCCCGTGGTCGCGCCGCTGGACGAGGCTGGCATCTATCAGGCCGGCTTCGCCTGGCTGACCGGCCAGAACGTCCACGACGTGGCCCAGCCGATCTTCGACAACCTGACCGCCAAAGGCCGGCTCTACCGGCTGGAGGAGTACACGCACCGCTACCCGGTCTGCTGGCGCTGCAAGACCGAGCTGATCTTCCGCCTGGTGGACGAGTGGTTCATCAGCATGGGTGAGGTCTACGACAAGCCGAGGGAGGAGCTGACGCCCGAGGAGATCGACCGCAGCCTGCGCTACCAGATCATGGAGGTGGTGGATCAGATCCGCTGGATCCCGTCCTTCGGCCTGGAGCGCGAGCTGGACTGGCTGCGCAATATGCACGACTGGATGATCAGCAAGAAGCGCTACTGGGGCCTGGCGCTGCCTATCTGGGTCTGCGACAACCCGGAGTGCCGCCACTTCCACGTGGTCGGCTCGGAGCACGAGCTGGAGGAGCTGGCCGTGGAGGGCTGGGAGACGTTCGAGGGCCACACGCCGCACCGGCCCTACATCGACGCGGTCGCCATCGCCTGCCCGCGTTGCGGCGGCAAAGCCACCCGCATCGCCGACGTGGGCAACCCCTGGCTGGACGCGGGCATCGTCACCTTCAGCACACTGGGCTACCGCAATGATCCGGAGTACTGGCAGAAGTGGTTCCCGGCCGACCTGATCACGGAGAGCTTCCCCGGCCAGTTCCGCAACTGGTTCTACAGCGTGCTGGCGATGGGCACCGTGCTGGAACGCCGGCCGCCCTTCCTGACCAACTTCAGCTACGCCACGCTGCTGGGCGAGGACGGCCGCGCCATGCACAAGAGCTGGGGCAACATGCTGGACTTTCACGACGGCGCCGAGCGCATCGGCGTCGATGTGATGCGCTGGATGTTCCTCAACCACAAGCCGGAGCAGAACCTGCTCTTCGGCTTCCACCGCGCCGACGAAACCCGCCGCCGCTTCCACATCCCGCTCTGGAACGTCTACAGCTTTTTCGTGACATATGCGAATCTGGCGCCGGAGTGGTGGGAAACAAGTAGACAAGTAGACAAGGAAACAGGTAGACAAGTAGACAAGGAAACAGGTAGACAAGGGGAGCTTGCGGCCGGCGGCGCCTCCTTGTCTACTTGTCTACCTGTCTACTTGCCTATCTCCCCCGACCTCCTCGACCGCTGGATCGTCGCCCGCCTGCAGCAGGTGATCGCAGCCGTGACCGAGCGGCTGACCGACTACGACTCCGAGGGCGCGACGGTGGCGTGCGAGGCGTTTTTGGACGACCTGAGCAACTGGTATGTGCGGCGCAACCGGCGGCGCTTCTGGGACGGCGACGCTGCCGCGCTGGACACGCTGTACTACGTCCTGGTCACCTTCGCCCGCGTACTGGCCCCCATGCAGCCCTTCCTGGCCGAGACCATCTACCAGAACCTGGTGCGCGGCGCGGATGGACTGTCAGTCGTTCCTGCGACTGACAGTCCTGGCAACGACGACGAAGGACTGTCAGTCCACCGAAGGACTGACAGTCCTGGGAGTGACGCCCCTGTCAGCGTCCACCACACCGGCTGGCCCGTGGCCGACGCCAGCCTGCTGGACGAGCAACTTCTGACCGACATGGACCTGGCCCGCGCCGTGGTCAGCCTGGGCCACGCCGACCGGGTGGCGGCCGAGATCAAGGTGCGCCAGCCGCTGGCCGACATCAAGGTCGTCGCGGCGGGCAAAGCCGAGAGCCTGGCCCGCTTTGCCGACGTCATCGCCGACGAGCTGAATGTCAAGCGCGTCGAGCTGGCCGGCGGCGAGGCCGAGCTGGTGCAGTACCGCATCCTGCCCGTCAACAAGACGCTGGGGCCGCGCTTCGGTAAAGCCTTTCCGGCCGTGCGCCAGGCGCTGAGCGCGGCTGATCCCTACGCCGTGGCCGCGGCCGTGGCGGCCGGCCAGCCGGTGGCGCTGCTGGTGGACGGCGAGTCGGTCGAGCTGGCCCCGGAGGACCTGCTGGTGCAGGCCGAGCCGCGGCCCGGCTTCCAGGTCACCAACGACCCGCAGCGCGGCATCGTCGTGGCGCTGGACACGGTGATCACGCCCGAGCTCAAGGCCGAGGGGCTCGCGCGCGAGCTGGTGCGCCACATCCAACAGATGCGCAAGGACGCCGGTTTCGAGCTGAGCGACCGCATCCACGCCACCTATCAGACCGGCGACACCGGGCTGGCTGCGGCGATCGCGCAATACGCCCGCTACATTCAGCAGGAAACGCTCAGCCTGAGCCTGGACGCGGGTGAGCCGGCCGCTGGCGGGTTCGTGGCTGCCGGCGATTTCGACGGCGCCCTGGTGACGGTGGGTATCCTGCGTGCAGGTGGGTAGGCATCTGAGAGTCGCCAGGCGCAAAACGGGCGCAGAGATGACATTTCTTCCGAAGAAATGTCATTTCTGCGCTATTCCTACACAGCTTGCCTATTCGCAGATTCGCAGTACAATACAAGCCATCATCGAATGTGATGCAAATGCACTCATCGCAGGCTCTTCAACGAACTGAAGGAGGTGTCTGTGCGCCGTGTGAGCCAGACGGCTTGGGCGGGTCCCACCCGGCTGTCTCCAGGCGCAGATTAACCACGAGGGTAATGCTATGACCAGAGACGATCACCGATTGAGAACTATGCTCGAGTCCGAACGAGCCGAATTGACCGATGCCATCAGCCGTTACGAGGTGCAAGCGCGACATAAGAAGCCCGGCCTGGGTAATCACATGGCCGACGACGCCACTGAAGTGTTCGATCAGGCTGCCGGGTTGGCGTTGCATCTGAACGAGCAGTCGCTTCTGACACAGGTAGAGGCAGCGCTGACGCGCATGGAGCGGGGCGAGTACGGCATCTGCACTCGCTGCGGCAACGCCATCGATTTTGCCCGTCTGAAGGCGATCCCCCATGCCGAGCTGTGCATTCGCTGCCAACAATTGGTCGAAGACAACCCGCGCGGCAACGGAAGCAAACGCTGATATGTCAGGACGAGTCAAGCCTGTTTGGGTGATTTTGGGCACGGCTGCTGCCGTGGTGCTGCTGGACCAGCTCAGCAAGCGTTGGATCGAGCGCACAGTACCGCTGTACGAGTCGCTGGTTCCCTTCCCTGCGCTGGAAGAGTACTTCACCATCACCCATTTCACCAACACAGGCGCGGCCTTTGGCCTGTTCCGTGACCAGAACATCCTCTTCCTGGCCATCGCAGCGGTGGTGGTGCTGTCGATATTTGTGTACAGCCGCTATCTGCCCCACGACAAGATGCTGGTCCAGATCGCCTTGGGGCTGCAACTGGGCGGCGCTATGGGCAACATGATCGACCGGGTGCGGCTGGGCCATGTCACCGACTTCCTCTATTTCCGCCGCCTGCCGATCATCAACCAGCCTTGGCCCGCCTTCAACGTGGCTGACATGGCCATTGTCACCGGCGTCATTCTGCTGGCGTTTTTTATGCTAACCTACAAAGAGCCGCAGTCGCAGGCCCCCTCCGGCGTTGCCGACGATCAGCCCAGCCTTTAAGGCGCTGCCCCTCTTTTGCTTGTATGTCTTGCAGCCAGGCCCAGCCTGGCTGTGTTTTTGAGGAGCGACTGTGCCTACTTCCGCCGAACAGACTCTGATCTACACTGTGGACGTCCAACAAAGCAGCCAGCGGCTGGACCGCTTCCTGGCCGGTCAACTGGCTGACGCCTCGCGCGTCGAGGTGCAGCGCTGGATCAAGGAGGAGCGGGTGACGGTCAACGGCCAGCCCGGCAAAGCCAGCTACAAGCTGAGGGCGGGCGATTCGCTCACACTGCTGCGTCCGCCGCGCATCGAGTCCCAGATCGAGCCGGAGCAGGTGGCGCTGGTTGTGGTCTACGAGGACGCCGATCTGCTGGTGGTGAACAAACCGGCCGGCATGGTGGTGCATCCGGCGCCGGGCCACGTGCGCGGCACCCTGGTCAACGCGCTGTTGGGCCGCGACCCTGGCCTGGCGGCGGTGGGCGGGCCGGAGCGCGCGGGCGTGGTGCATCGACTGGATCGGGACACCTCGGGCCTACTGCTGGTGGCCAAGAACTCCACTGCCTTCGCCAAGTTGCAACGCCAGTTCAAGACGCGACGGGTGGAGAAGACCTACCTGGCGCTGGTTGAGGGCGCGCCGGACGCGGCCAGCGGCCGCATCGAGGCGCCGGTCGCGCGCGATCCGGCCCATCGCCAGCGCATGGCCGTGCTCTCGGAAAACCGCGGAGGACGCAAGGCAGCGACGGCCTTTCGCGTGTTGGAGAGCTATATCTCGACCATGAGCCAGCAGCGCCATGAGTTTAGCCTGCTGGAGGTGGACTTGCTGACCGGACGCACGCACCAGATCCGCGTGCATATGGCCTTCATCAAGCATCCTGTGGTGGGGGATCGCATCTACGGCCGGCGCAAACAGCGCATCCCCTGCCCGCGCCAGTTCCTGCACGCGCACCGGCTGGCCTTCACCCAGCCCACCACCGGCCAGCGCATCGAGGTCGAGGCCCCACTGCCAACCGATCTGCAGGCCGTGCTGGATCAGCTCACCCCGCTATCATAAAGATGGAGCGTCGAGTCCGGCTGGTAGCCGGACCTACAGCTATCCGGTAGGTCACGTTATCAACGTGACAGCCCGGTAGGTCACGTTATCAACGTAACAGCCCGGTAGGTCACGTTATCCACGTGACAGCCCGGTAGGTCACCTTATCAACGTAACAGCACTCTACCGCGGCACCTGATGGCAGTCGCGGCAGCGAGCTTCGTACTTCTCGGCCGCGCCGATGACGATTACCGGCTCTGTGAAACGGGCCGGCTGGCCGTCGATCAGGCGCTGGGTGCGGCTGGCTGGCGCGCCGCAGACCACGCAGATGGCGTGCAGCTTGTCCAGCAGCTCGGCCTGGGCCATCAGCCGTGGCATTGGGCCGAAGGGCTCGCCGCGAAAGTCCAGGTCCAGCCCGGCGCAGATCACACGCAGGCCGCGCTGCGCCAACTGGTGGCACACGTCGGCCACACCCTCGTCGAAGAACTGCACCTCGTCGATGGCTACAATGGTGGTGTCAGGTTGCAGGCGTGCCAGGATTTCATGGGAGGCGCTGACCGCCTCGCTGTCCCAGGCCAGGCCGTTGTGCGAAGCAACACGGCTGACGCCGTAGCGGTGGTCGATGGCCGGCTTGAAGACCTGGATGCGTTGGCGGGCGATGACGGCGCGGCGCACGCGGCGCAGCAATTCCTCCGTCTTGCCGCAGAACATACTCCCACAGATTACCTCAATCCACCCACCGCGCGGCTGGAAATAGGGCATGGAATTGTCTCCTCCTGCTGGGCAAGCAAAAGGGGCAGAACACGTTCTGCCCCTTTTGCACGCAGTCCTCGCCTTGATTACTCGGCGATCGCTGGATTGATCTCTTCCACCGGAGTGCTCGCTGCCTCTTTGCCCTGAGTCAGGGCAGAGATCACGTCCTCGGCGGCTTGCTCAGCGATTTGCTTAGCCTTCTTGGGGGTTTCGCCGCGGGCGCGCGCTTGAGCGGCGGCCTTGCGGGCGGCTTCCTCAGCCTTTTGCTGCACCTGCACCTGCGCAGCGCGCTCCTCGGCCTGCTGCAAGCGGCGCATGAAGCGATCCACCTGGCCGGCGGTATCGACAATGCGCTGCTCACCCGTAAAGAATGGGTGGCAGGCCGAACAGACGTCGGTGCGGATCATCTTGTGCGTCGACCCGGTGGTCCAGGTGTTGCCGCAAGCGCAGATCACCTGCGCATCACTGTAATACGTTGGGTGAATACCTTGCTTCATGAGTTTTGCCTCGATCCAAACTAGCTGACGCGCTCGGGATACACGCTGATTTGCTTCTTGTCCTTGCGCACGAACTCGAACTTGACGAAGCCGTCTACGGTTGCAAAGACGGTATGATCGCGCCCAAGCCCGGCGTTTTCGCCGGCGAGAAACACGGTGCCGCGCTGGCGCACCAGGATCGACCCGGCTGTTACAAACTGCCCATCGTAGCGCTTGACGCCCAGCCGCTGTGCCTGGCTGTCGCGACCATTCTTGCTGCTGCCGCCGCCTTTTTTGTGTGCCATTTTCGCTCTCTCCTCGTGCCTACATCTCGATCGCGTCGATGCGCAGCCGGGTCAGGTTCTGGCGATGGCCGTTCTTGACGCGGTAGCGCTGCTTGGGCCGATACTTGAACACGATGACTTTCTTGCCCTTGTGTTGAGCTGTGACAGTCGCCGTGACCTTGGCGCCCTTAACCACGGGTTGACCGATGACAAGCTGTTCACCGTCGTGAACCAGCAGCACGTCATCCAGGGTCAATTTGTCGCCGACTTCACCGACCAGCTTCTCGACGTCGAGCCAATCGCCGGGGGCGACGCTATACTGTTTACCGCCTGTTCGAACTACTGCGTACATTTTTCTCTCCTTCCAGACATCGCGGTCGACGGTTCGACGCTTGGGGAGCGATGCCGGCCAGGGTGATGAACCGTGCGTTTGCACAGTCAGGTATGAAATCCGGCCTGCGCCGGGCATATAAAGACCAGGCCGCTTGTTGCCGGCCTGGCAGCTAACTCAAGGATTATATCCACAATCGGCCCGCTGTCAAAAAGGTAGCGCGACTCTCTCAAGTGAAACGGGTGTGTCACCATGGGTTGAGCCCCTTCGGGTTTCTATGCGCTAACGGCGATTCGTGGCCGGCAATCGAAACCCGAAGGGGCAGCGCTCAACCAGTTTTGTGTTCACCCGCGTGAAACTCAGACCGCCATACCTGTTCCCCCCTTTCTTTGACACTAACTCTCACTTGGGTTAAAATACCGTCTGCCGCCGGCTCCCCGCCCGCAGGGTGATGCTGGCGGCGTATTCTGTCGGTCGCAGACAAAAAAAGACGCACATCCAGGAGGATTTTCGATAGCTATGAAGCAGTACCCAGCAGATCGTGTTCGCAACATTACGTTGCTCGGGCATAGCGGCGCCGGCAAGACCTCGTTAGCTGAGGCCATGTTGTTCGACGTCGGCGTACTGACTCGCATGGGCCGCGTCGAGGACGGCAATACCGTCTCGGACTATGACCCGGAGGAGCGGCGCCGCGGCATTTCGATCAATCTGACCATGTTGCCTGTGGAGTGGCAGGGCTATAAGCTGAACTTCCTGGATGCGCCCGGCTATGTGGACTTCGTCGGCGAGGAGTACAGCGCCGCCGCTGCCGCTGACGCGGTGCTGATCGTGGTCGATGCCGTGGCCGGCGTCGAGGTGGGCAGCGAAGTTGCCTGGCAGATCGCCGAGGACAACAACCTGCCGCGCATTGTCTGCCTCAACAAGATGGGCCGCGAGAACGCCAATCCCAATCGGGTGATCGCTGAGCTGCGCAGTGTGTTTGGAGCCAACTTCGTCCCTGTTCAGGTTCCCATCGGCGCTGAGGCCAACTTCAAGGGTGTCATCGACCTGCTCAGCCGCCAGGCTTACGTTGGACCTGAGGCCAAGAAGGAGGCCATCCCGGCTGCTCTGGCTGACGACGTGGAGATGGGGCTGATGGCCCTCTCCGAGGCTGCGGCTGGCGACGACGATGAGCTGATCATGAAATTCCTCGACGGCGAGGAGCTGACCGCGGACGAGATCAAGCGCGGCCTGTTGGCAGCCATTCGCCAGGGCAGCGTGGTCCCCGTCTGTTTCAGCGATGCCACGCATAACATCGGTGTCCGCCCCTTGATGACCCTGTTGACCGAGGTTGTGCCGGGCTACCAGAGCAGCCGCGGCGTCGAAGCCGCCAACGCGGCCGGCGAGACGATCGTGCTGCCGCCCGACCCGGCCGGCCCCGTTGTGTTGTTCGCCTTCAAGACCATGGCTGATCCTTATGTCGGCAAGCTGACCTATTTCCGCGTGGTTTCCGGCGAGCTGGCCATCGAGGAAGGACGCTTGTTCAACCCCCGGTCTGGCGTCGAAGAGCGGCTGGGCCAACTGTTCGTGATGCGCGGCAAGGACCAGATCAACGTTGACCGGCTGGCCTTGGGCGACATCGGCGCGCTGGCCAAGCTGGGCGACACCATCAGCGGCGACACGCTGGCCCGCCGTAACACCCAACTCACTGTCGTTCCGCCCAAGTACCCCAACCCCCTCTTCGAGGTGGCTGTCTCCCCCAAGACTCAGCAGGACTCGGCCAAGATGGGCCCAGCCATGACCCGTCTGGGCGAACAGGATCCGACCATTCGTTGGCGCTTCGAGCCGGGCACCGGACAGACAATCCTCTCTGGCATGGGCGACACGCACGTGGACGTGGCGGTGCATGCGCTGCAAGAGAAGTTTGGCGTCGGCATCGACACGCACGTGCCCAAGGTGCCTTATCGCGAGACCGTCACCAAGAACGCGGCCGAGATGTATCGCCACAAGAAGCAGACCGGCGGCGCCGGCCAGTTCGGCGAAGTGCATCTGGAGGTCAAGCCCCTGGAGCGCGGCGCTGGCTTCGAGTACAGCACCGATCGCGTTTTTGGCGGCTCCATCTCCAACTCCTTCTTCCCCTCCATCGAAAAGGGCATCCGCTCGGTGTTGGAGCAAGGCGTCGTCGCCGGCTATCCCGTAGTGGACGTGCGCGCTGAGGTGTACGACGGCAAGATGCACCCGGTCGACTCCAAGGACATCGCCTTCCAGATCGCCGGTCGCGAGGCTTTCAAGGCTGCCTTCGAGAAGGCCGGCCCCGTGCTGTTGGAGCCGATCGTTAAGGTCAAGGTGATCGTGCCCGATGCCTACGTAGGCGATATCATCGGCGACCTGAACACCCGGCGCGCGTTGGTGCAGGGTATGGGCCAGGAGCGCGGCAAGAGCGTAATCGAGGCGCAGGCGCCGCTGGCCGAGATGCAGCGCTACGCCGCCGATCTGCGTTCGTTGACCCAAGGTCGCGGCATCTACGGCATCGAGCCATCGCACTACGCAGTGGTGCCCGGCAACATCGCCGCCGCAGTGATCGACGCTGCCAAGAAGGAACGCGAAGAAGAGAAATAGCCCTGCGGCTGCGTTACAGTGAAGCCCCGGTTCGCAAGAACCGGGGCTTTTTGGTTTTTTGATTTCAACGACTTTTCTGTGTCGCTATGATCCATGAGGCAGCGTCGGCGTTTGGCAAGGTGGTGAGGCGCGCCAGGGGTACTTCGATTCGCACTCGTGTGCCTTTGCCATCTTCATTGCAGGGGGTGATGATATCCAGTGCGCCCTCCAGCCACTGGACGCGCTCGCGCATACTGAGCAGGCCCATGCCGCCTCGTTCTGCCTGGCGGCTGGCTTTGTCCAGCGCAGCCAAGCCTATGCCGTCATCCTCGACTTCGATCACCATCGACAGCGGCTCGATGGCGATGCGCAGCCGTGTGTGCTGTGCATTGGCATGTTTGCGCACGTTGGTCAGGGCTTCTTGCACAATCAGATACAGCGCGACCTCGACTTGCTTGTTCAGAATCTCCGGCAGCTCCCCGCTGACGCGCATCTCGATGGCAAAGCCGCGGCGGCGCTGCTGATTGACGTAGCCCTGCAGTGCGCCCAGCAGGCCGCGCGTCTCCACCAGTACAGGCCGCAGCTCCAGCAGAGCCTGGCGCATCTCCTGGCTCGCCTGTTGGGCCAGCTCGCGCAACATGTCGAACTCATGATCCAATGCATGGGGTTGCGTCTGAGCGATCTTGCGGGCCACCTCGATGTTCATTACCAACGATCCCAGTAGCTGGGCTGCGCTGTCATGCAAGTTGCGTGCCAGATTGTGGCGTACTTCTTCCTCCGCCTGGACGATGCGGTCTCGTTCTTCGCGCAGCGTGCTGTACAGCCGGGCATTCTCGATAGCCACCGATGCCTGCCCCGCCAGCGCCATCAGCCACTCCATGTCTTCGGCGCTGAAGCCGGCGCTCCCTTCCCGGTTCAGCACTTGCAGCACGCCCAGAACCTCGCCCCTGGCTTGCAGCGGCGCACATAGCACGTTGCGCACAACCAGCGGACTGAAAACCTCTCGCAGCGGTTCCAAGACCGCCTGATGCTGCACATCGTTGACAATCAACGGCTGGCCTGTGCGGAGAACGCGCGTGACGATGACGTCTGCCAGCGCTCTGCGCTGTCCCTGCAACGACGCGGCGATCGCCCCGTCGACGATCGCGAAGACCAACTCGCCGGCCTTCTGGTCGACCAGCAACAGCGCTGACGCCTCAGCGCCCAGCGCGTTGGTAGCCAGCGCAGTGGTGAAGCCCAGCACATCGTCGATCTCCAGCGAAGATGAGATTGCACGGCTGACTTCATATAGTAAGTTGCCCTGCGTCAGCCGCCGTTGCAACTGATAGCGCTCGTGGGCCAGCGTTGCCATGCGCGTCAGGCTTTGGATCAGCGCGCTGGCGGTGTCGACAAGGTTGCTCCCCGGCAGCGCGCCGGCCTCATACACCAGGCTTAGCCCGCCCGCCACGGAGCGTCCTTCGTAGATGACGAAGTGGACAATGGGCAAGTCGTCGCGGGCCACCACCTGGGTAGCAGGCGTCCCGGTCAACGAAGCGCGGCCGGTGGGCAACCAATACTCCAGCACTGACAGCTCTGCCTCCCAGCCGTCGATCACCGGCTGCAACGCCGGTTCGATGAAGCCACAAGAACGACGGGCCGGCGCGGCCAGATCGATCACAATCTGGCCGCCGATGGCGTCGCAGGTGTCGACGATCCAGGGCAGCGCCTCCAGCCAGAGCGCAGTTCGACCGTGTTCTGTGGCGGTTCGGGTCAACTGGTCAAGAATCGAATCGGGCATGGCGTGATTGTAACCGTCCAGCGGCTGGCTGGCAAGTGGGCCGGCCCGTGCCGTCACGTTCCGCTGTCCCGGACCACCCGACCGCCGGGCGCGCGTTGGTTGAGCAGGCGTCTGCGCCCATAGCGAAACCAGCGTTTGGCCCGCGGCCGCAGTTGCTGCCGCCCTTCACGCTGCGCGTCTGGCCTTTGTCGGATCACCGCCGTTGGGCTATACTGACGCCATGACACGCTCTTCGTCTCCTCCCCGCAGACTGCGCAATTCACTGCAAGGCGTGTTGGCCGGCGGCGGCGAAGCAGCCAGCGCGCCGCTGTTGCCCTTTGGTCCCTTTCTGGGGCTGATGGCGGCCGCAGGCGCGGCCGGCGCCGTCTCAGGCGCCAGTCTGTGGCTAGCCGTGTTGACCCTGTTGTCTGCTGGGCTGATCTACGGCGCCGTGATCCTGGCCCCGGCGCGGCGCGGGGGCGCGCCTTGGGTGCGCAATGGCCGCGGCGGCGCGGGCCTGAGCGAGGAGGAGTTTGGCGGCTGGGCCATCAAGGTCAACGCCGCGCTGACAGTTGTCCTGTATATGGCGGCCTTCCTCGTCTTCATCTCGGCCGCACTGACCTTGATCGTCGATCGCCTGCCTGGCCTGGAAAGCGCCAGGCTGCTGGGCATTGCCGGGCGGGACCTGTTGGGCGTTGCGCTGGCTGCGGGAATAGCCTGGCTGGTCAACCATCGGCCGCGCCGCGTCGCCTATGTCTACGGACCGGCCACGGGCGCTGTGCTGGCGCTGTGCTGGATGCTGCTACTCGCCGTCCTGCTGCAGCCGGGCGTCGCTCAGTGGCCAGCGCTGTCGTTGGCTGCGTTCGACTCGCTGCGCTCGCTGGAACTGACGGTGCAGGGACTGGCGCGCCTGCTGTCGATTGCCGTCGGCGTCGAGATTTTCGCTACGCTGGAGCCGGCCTTCGAAGGCGACGAAAGCCAGCGCAGCCGCAAGACCTTTGGCAGCCTGCTTATCGTCCTCCTCACCAGCCTGGCCATGCTGCTGTTCTTTGGCCCGGCCGTGCTGGCGTTGCTCGATCCCAGCCAACCCACCTCGGCCATGACCCAGGCCGTGCAACAGCTTCTGCCCGCTCCGCTGGCCTGGCTGGGCACGGCGGCGGCCATCGTCGCCTTGCTCAGCGTCGCTGCCGCCAGCGCGCAGGCCGTGCAGAACCTCAGCCTCGGGCTGCGCAGCCGGCGCTTTGCCCCAGCTTTTCTCGCTCAACGCAATCGCCACGGCGTGCCCGACCGCCCGACCAATGCCTTGCTTGCGTTGACAGCCGGCGCGTTTCTCCTCCTGGGTACGCACGAAGAGATCTACCTGCCTGTGCTTGTGGCAGGATCATTGTTGCTGTTGATGATTGTGGGTTGGGCAGCGTGGCAGCGAGCGCGACGGGAGGCCAGGACTCGCCAGCGGCCAGGGGCGCAGGTCTTGCCGCTGGTGCTGCTGGCTGCGGCGCTGTTCGTCAGCCTCGTCAGCGTCGTGGTGTTCGTCGCTGGCTTCTTGCGCGGAGGATGGATCTATGTGCTGGCGGCGCCGCTGCTCTACGCGATCTTTCACTTCACACGGCGCAAGATGGGCAGTCCCAACCCGTTGCAGGAGGAGCTGGGACGGCGCGAAGAGGCTATGCGCGGGCTGGCGCTGCCGGCGCCCATACGGCGCACCGCTGCATCCGTTGCGGCCGATCCCACCGTGCGCCCGCGGCTGCCCTCGCCCGATCTAGCGCCGGCAAGCCCTGCCACCGACCGTGGCGTCAGCGGACGCTGGCAAGAGCAGGTGGTTTCGGTCAAGCAGATTGCCGTGGCGCTGGACGGGTCCCCTTTCGCCGAGCGGGCGCTGCCGGCTGCCGCCGCCATCTGCCGCCTGTTCGACGCCGCCCTGATTCTGATTTCCGTGCTGCCGGCGCGCGGCGCCTTGCGCGTGCTGCCCCGGGGACGCTCAGAAGGCAATCCGCTCGAGGCCGGCCAGGCCGAGATCGAGGCCTACCTGAGCCGCCTGGCAGGTGAGTACCGCGCTGGCGGGCTGCGGGTCGATTACTACGTGGCTGCCGGGCCGGTGGCGCAGGCCATCGACGTGTTGACACAGAAGCTGGATGCCGACCTGCTGGTGATGTCCACGCACGGCCGTTCGGGCATCAGCCGCTTCATGCTGGGCAGCAACGCCAGCGCAGCGATTCAACTGCTGCATCGGCCTGTGTTGCTGCTGCGGCCGCAGGCGCTGGCCGAGGGCGGCCTGCCGGTGGTGAACCGGGTGCTGGTGACGCTGGATGGCTCCAGCTTCGCCGAGCAGGTGCTGCCCTGGGTGCAGCAGGTGTCGTTGGCGACAGGGGCCGAGGTGCTGCTGCTGGTCGTGCCCGAGGTGCCGGATCCGTCCCTGTACGGCGCCATGGCCGACGCCGTTGACGAGTTGCGCGCGCAGGCCGAAACCAACGCGCGTCGCTATCTGGAGCGCACGGCGGCTGCATTGCAGGAGATGGAGATGCCGGTGCGGCTGCTGATGGAAGGCTCCCGGCCCGCAACAACCATCCTGGATGTGGCCGAGCGCGAGCAGGTCGACTTGATCATGCTGGCCACCCACGGCCGCGGCGGCATGGATCGGCTGATGCTGGGCAGCGTCGCCGACCGGGTCGTCCATCACAGTCCCTGCCCCGTTTTGCTGGCGCCAGCAGCCCGCACTCCTCAATCCCCACCCGTCTGACCCTCGCGTCTCTCTCCTGCTCTGCATCCCCTCTCTCAGCCGCGCCGGCCCGCGAACCAGCGCCGCTTGCCTTGGTCCGGCGTCTCGCGCAGCGCGGCTGTGATCAGCATAAAGGGCAGATGCACCACCTGCTGCCAGGGCCCGCCCAACTGCTTGGCGCTGCGTTCGACGGCTTTGGCCGCCCGCCGTTCCTTGCGCTTCAAGGGCAGGCCGCGCAGCAACTCGAAGCGCTGCGGCGCAGGCGGCGTCAGCTCGTTCATCAACTCCACCCGTACGTCGAAGCCGTGGCCAGCCAGCAGGCCAGGCAGTTTGCGCCCCACCAGCGGGTCAGCCCCGGCCCGCGCCAGGCCGGCGATCCACAGCTCGCGTGTCGCCAGCTCGGCCGGCTGTTCGATCATCCCGCCGTAGTCCGGCTCGATGGCCAGCAGCACACCGCCCGGCTGCATGATCCGGCGCACCTCGGCCAACGTTGGCTCCAGCGGCATCCACAGCAGCGCCAACTGGCAGAATACCAGGTCGAAGCTCGCGTCGGCGAAGGGCAGATGGGCTGCGTCGGCGCAGGCTGGCGGCGACGCAGCCAGTCCGGCTGCGGCCGTCAGCAGCGCCGGCAGGCTGTGATCCAGCGCCACCACCTGGCCGCGGCTCAGGCGCGCCAGCTCCTGGCTGACCACGCCGAAGCCGCAGCCCAGGTCCAGCAGCGAGCGGCGCTGGTCGACGTTGGCGCGCTGCAATAGCC
The DNA here is from genome assembly GCA_049294015.1 of Anaerolineae bacterium. Lineage (GTDB taxonomy): Bacteria > Chloroflexota > Anaerolineae > JAAEKA01 > JAAEKA01 > JAAEKA01. The sequence continues at coordinate 3,569 of JBAQCH010000007.1, read as the reverse complement.
ACGAGCGCGCTGGCGCTAGCCAGGCCGCCTGTTCGCGGATCAAGCGCTGTGAGGGGAGATCAGGTTGTTCTTTGCGCATGGGTGTACTCCGCAGACAAGTCATTTATTCTGCGAAATGACTTGTCTGGTGCTTACCGTCCTCCGCCGGCGCAGGCACAAGCGCACGCGCAGCCGGCGCAGGCGCAGCCACCCCCACCGCCGCTGCGCGAGCCCGAGCTGCTGCCCAGGGCTTTGAACACGTCGCCGGTGGCCTTGTCTACGCCGCTCAGGTTGACGAAGCCGCTCTTGCCGGCCATGGAGGGCAGCGAGCTGGGGCTGATGGCCGCGGCCAGCGAGCCCATGGTGTTTTCCGTCCAGCCGGCGAAGCCTGCCGAGACGTTGGAGAAGCTGGGGGTGAAGGTGGGCGAGCCGCCGCCCGAGGGCTGGCTGGGCAGCACGCCGCCGCCGCTTCCGCCGCTACCGGATCGCGCCCAGGTCGGCCGGTAGGTGTAGCTCGGCGTGTTGAAGACCGTGGGGTAGCCATCGTCCAGCAGAATCCACTCCATGTCGCGGTCCAGCGCCTGCTCGCGCGCCGGTATCTCGGGAATCGCCTTGGCCTGCTCCACTGCGCGGCGCACGATGGCCTGGTAATATTCCTGCGTGTCCGACAGGTCGAAGCCCTTCATGCGTTTGGCGACGTTGGCCAGGAACCAGTCCATGGCCTCGCCGAAGTCGATCTTGTGCAAGGGGCTGTCGTGCTTGGCTTCCAGTGTGTCCAGAAAGCGCTGCTCGTACGTGTGCAACACGATGCCGGCCTGTTGGGCTGCCCGTTTGCGCGTCTGCTGACGCTGCTCCAGGGTGGTTTTGCCGTGGGCGGCCTGGAACTCAGGGATCACTTCCACCTGGAAGGGCTCCTCGCCGGTCTGTCGCAGCGCGCCCTTCTTCAGCAGGCCGAAGATGATCAGGGTCAATACCTTGTTGAGCGGCATTTCTAGCAAAGCGGCAGCTTCGGGCGCAGTCAGGCCGCGCTTGATGCCGCCCCCCTCGACTTGGGCGATTGGCGGCAGGTAGGGCAGCTTACGGCGCTTGCGCTGGCGCTCCACCAGATAGAGCAGCGCGGCCAGGGGCAGGAAACCCACCAGCAGGCTCAGCGGCCAGCGCAAGAAAAGGTAGACCAGAACGGCCGCCCCGATGAACCACAACGTCCAGCCCGTGCCGCCGGTCACACGCACGAAGATGAAGGTGAAGATGCTCAGGAACAGCAGGCCCAGGATCAGGCGCAGCGTGGGCTGGCCGACGAACCACTGCTCCGCCAGGTCCAGGGGGGTCATGCGCTGCACGTTGCTGATGCCGGCGCCAGGAAAGGACACGCCTATCATATTTGGCCCCGTCAGGCGGACAGCGGGAAACTCCCACAAGGCCACGGCGCGATCCTCGAACAGCGCGCGCTGGCCAAAGGCTTCGTTCTGGTAAAGCATATCCTCCGGGCTGATCCCCTCCGGCAGGTGGATGGCGATCTGCACGTCGGTCGTACCGCTGACGTACTGGTCGCCAAACCAGGTCGGGGTGATCTGGAATGAGGCGTAGTCGCGGTTGGTCACGTCCTCGAAGAGCAGATTGGGGATCGTGGCTTCGAAGTGCAGCATGCCTGTGTCGCCGGGGTTGATCCACATGCCCGCCAGGTGTACCTCGACGCCTGGCTTGACATATTCCGATGGCCGGATGTCGGTCAGCTCCACGCCGTCGATCGACGCGCGCATGTTGCTGATGGTGTAGCGGGCCGTCGGCATGCCAATGTCCACCACGTCGATCGCGCGGCCGTTGGGCTGGTTCTCGAAGGTGATATCGTAGACCAGGCGCGCCGTGCCATCGGGCTCGATGAAGACCTGGAGCTGCAACTGGGGCACGGCAAAGTAGTAGTCCTGGGCCAGGGCCGGCCCAGCCAGCACGGCCACCAGAGCCAGCAGAATCATCAGCGACAGGAGTCGGCTCGCGCGTAGCCACAGTGGGCGATGGTGAGACGCGGGAAGATGAGCCATGGGGAATCTCCTATTCCTGCGACCAGCCAGCTGGCTCGCGCGGGCAGTCGGCCGCGCAGATGGCCAGGCCGGGGCAGGTCAGGCAGTGGGTCGGCCGCTCGATGCGGCTACGGTAGGCCTTGAAGGCGGCATCCTGCCAGATCGTCGACCACTGGTCGCGCAGCAGATTGCCGGCGATGCGGCGCGGGCCGCGCGGCGGGATCACTGTGCCGTCCGGCTCGACGCGAATCGCCACGTCGCTGGTGCAACGCGGCCCCAGGCGAAGCTGCTCGGCCACTGACAGGTTGGGGGTACGCGCCACGGGCGGCTGCCACTGGTAAAGCACCGCTGCCTGCTCGGCCGCCTCCTCGACGGCGGCGGCCATCTGGGCCATCCCGGCTGCCGGGATTGCCCCGTTGGAGTCGCCGTCAGGCGCCGCCAGCGCAAAGAACTGCGCGTTGGCCACGCCCAGCGCCAGCAGCCGCGCCAGCGTCTCGTCCAGATGGTCGACCGTGGCCTCGATCAACGGAACCTGGGCTACGTCGGCCAGCGCCAGCGCCTCCGTGCGCATGAACAGGGCCTCAGCCAGCGCGTGGTCGCCCTCGCCGAAAAGGGCGTCGTGTAGCGCTGGCTGGCGCGAGGCATAGGGGAGGGTCAGGTGGTCCAGTCCGGCTTCGATCATGTCGTCCAGCAGGCTGCCGGCCGCAAGATCGCTGGCCCGGCCGCTGACGCCGCAGACCAGCCCGGCGCGCGTCGCCGCTTGCACGGCCGCGACCAGCCACGCGCGATCGGGCGACTGCGGCGCGAGAAATATGACGTGGGGGATGCCGGCCTGCCACAGCCGGGCCAGCAGCGGCGCCAGTGTCGCCGGTTCGTCCAGCGGCACAGCGGCTTCGATCGGAGGCATCAAGCGGGCACGACCGCCCTTTGCATGGGGATCGTCAAGGTTGAAGACCGGGTAAAGGCCGTCTGGCTCGGCCAGCTCGCGCAGCAGGTCGCGAATCTGGGCCACGTCCTGGCGTTGCTGCTGCGGCGACACGCTGGCGAAGCTCTGGGCCAGCGCCTCGGCCATGGCGTCATCGCTTTGCCCTTGCAAGAGGCCGCGCGCGATCAGCACACCGCTGGCGTTCAGTTGGGCGCAGGCTGTGGCGTTGGCTATCAGCAGGCCGGCGCCGTCGCGATCGACACGCAGATGATAGCGCACGATCCGCTGCTCGTCGCGCGCCTGGTCGAAGGGATAGAGGCCAGGCGCGGGCGGCTGACCGGGCCGGCGCAGCTGCGGGATCAATAGCCGTTGGAGAAGGGTGGGACTCATGAGTGGTTTACCTGGAGAAAGAGCGCCGTAGCACAAGTATCCGAAATCGTGCCAGCGATTTGGAAAATCGCTGTACGAGGGTTAGGACGACGGCGCGGCGCGAGTGGGCGCCAGCAGACTGGCGGGGGGCGTCCACCCGCCGTCCAGCAGGGGGATGGCCTGCGCCTTGCCATTGCTGTTGTGGCCGTTGCTGGCCGTGGCGCAACTGGCGCCGTGGCTGCCCGTGCTGCACCCCGCGCAGCCGGTCGCGCTGCGCA
>JBAQCH010000006.1:0-16798 GCA_049294015.1 Anaerolineae bacterium | reverse complement strand
TCGATGCTCATCGCATCGACAACCGGCTTTCTGTTTTGGCAGACCCCAAGCCTTGAGCGGATCAGGGCAGGTAAACCAGGGGGTTGTAAGAGCGGCCGCCTGTTTGAATCTCGAAGTGGAGGTGCGGGCCGGTGGAGCGTCCTGTGGAGCCGACGCTGCCGATACGCTGGCCGCGCGCGACATAGTCGCCATAGCTGACACCGATGTTGCTCAGGTGGGCATAGAGCGTCACGAAGCCGTCGGGATGGCGAATCAGAATCAGATTGCCATAGCCGACCGAGCTCCAACCAGCGGTGATCACCGTGCCTTCGTCCGCCGCTACCACCGGTGTACCGGTGGGCGCGCCGATGTCGATGGCAGGGTGGGCAGGCAAGTAGAAGCGCTGTGTAAGGCGCCCGTAGCTGGGCCACACGAACCCGGCTGCGCGCCAAGGCGCTGACGTGCCCGTGCCGCCGCGCGCGGCCGGCGCGGCTACCACTTGTTCAGGCGGCGTGCGGTCGCCGTCAGGCACGATCAACACCGAGCCCGCGGTCAACGGATCTTCGGCGCTGGTCAACTGGTTGGGCGCGTAGCCTACAATGGCCTCAGTCGTTGCCTTGTATAGCTTGGCGATCTTGTCGACCGTGTCACCTTCTTTGACCGTATGCAGCACACCATCGATGGGCGGGATCAGCAAGATCTGCCCAACTTCCATCACGAACGGATTGTTGAGGTCTTCCAGGTTGGCCCAGAGGATGGTGTTGGGATTGAGCTTGAACTGCTCGCCAATGCCCAGGACGGTGTCGTCCAACTGGACGGTATAGGTGATGACGCCCTCACGCGGCCGGTCAGGGATTTCGGTGAAAGGCACAGGCGCGCGCACGAGCACGCCGCTTTCCTGCAAGGGGCTGCCGCCGATGGGCAGCGGTTCGAAAGCCAGCTCCTGCGCCGCTGCGGACGCGGCAGGTTGTGCGGGCGCTAAGCGCACGATCTCCCAATCGGGCAGTTCCACCCGGCTCAACGCCAGCACGACCACAGCCATCAACAGCAGCGCCAGGTGCGAGGCCAAACGGACGGGTGTTATTTGGTCGCTGCGGAATGTCATCCAGGCGCGCAAAAGGCCGCGCCATGCGGCAACCAGAAAACGGGTCTGTTGGGTTTCAGGAGAGGCAAGGGGTAGATCGTCGCGCCCCGTAGCAGTCTGATCAGGTTGGCTCGCTGTCTGGGCCAGGCTTTCGTCCCAGGGCTGGTCCAGATCGGCCATAGGTTTGTCGCTTTGAAGCATAGGCTACATCGAAAGATGAAGAGTTGACAAGAACTCGTCGTTGTCTCGGGTGCGAGAGATGCGCTCCAGCAGCGGCTGCAGCGCTTCCATGCCGCCTCCCAGGGCATCGATCATGCGGCGCATAGTCCAGACGCGCTGCAAAGTCGGTTCGTCGATCAACAACTCCTCGCGGCGTGTGCCTGAACGCTCGATGTCGAAGGCAGGGAAGATGCGGCGCTCAGACATGCGGCGGTTGAGGTGCAGTTCCATGTTGCCGGTGCCCTTGAACTCTTCGTAGATCACATCGTCCATACGACTGCCGGTGTCCACCAGGGCCGTAGCAATGATGGTCAGGCTGCCTCCTTCCTCGATGTTGCGCGCAGCGCCGAAGAAGCCTTTGGGCGGGTAGAGCGCGGCCGGATCAAGGCCGCCGGAAAGGGTGCGGCCGCTGGGAGGTACCACCAGGTTATAGGCGCGCCCCAGACGGGTGATGGAGTCCAGCAGGATCACTACATCGCGGCCCCCTTCCACCAAGCGCTTGGCGCGCGCCAGCGCCATCTCTGCCACGCGCACATGACTCTGTACCGGATCATCGAAGGTCGAGCTGATCACCTCAGCTTCGACCGAGCGATCCATGTCGGTCACTTCTTCGGGGCGCTCGCCGATCAGCACCACCATCATGTGCAGGTCAGTGTAATTGGCGCTCATGCCGTTGGCGATCTGCTTCAGGATGGTGGTCTTGCCAGCCTTGGGCGGCGACACAATCAGGCCGCGCTGGCCGCGGCCAATGGGCACGATCATGTCGATCAGGCGCGTGGCCAGGATGCCGGGGCTGGTGGAGAGGTGGATCTGCTCGTTGGGGAAGATGGGCGTCAGACGCTCGAAGGCCGGCCGCAGCTTCGCCTCTTCCGGATCCAGGCCGTTGACCGTCTCTACCTTGAGCAGGCCGAAATATTTCTCCGACTCCTTGGGTGGGCGCACCTGGCCCACTACCATGTCGCCGGTGCGCAGCCCGAAGCGCCGAATCTGGCTCTGAGAGATGTACACGTCCTCGCGGCCGGGCAGCAGGTGGTCAGAACGCAGGAAGCCAATGCCGTCCTGAACGACTTCGAGAACGCCGCCGCCAAAGATATAGCCTTGCGCCTCGGCGTTAGCCCGCAACAGGCGCATGATCAGATCACCCTTTTTCATGCGGGTAAAACCGGTGATCTGCATTTCCCTGGCCAGAGCTTGCAGCTCATCCAGGGTCCTCATCTCAAGATCAGAGATATTCACGTTGGTTGCTCCTAAGCAGTGAAGCGTGTTGTTTTTTCAGTAGGCGTCGTTCAAAAACTGGACGACAGGTCGATGACAAGCAAATGAGACACCCGGGTAGTGATCACCCAGGCAAAACCACCCGCCGTTCGCGGCCGACAGATCGCGCGCAATGAGTCATGTTGTAGTTGCGAGATATCAGTTCAATTAAAGCGTGTGGAATCCAGCGGCTAAGGCGCGTTCTTGGCGCATCAATCGGCGACGCCACGACTGTCAATGGGTGTAGGTTGGGGCGTTGGCGTTAAGCGCCATCGGATGATCGAGCAGGACTACCGAGGGAGATTCAGAGGAACCGGCTCCCGATGCCGGGTCTTCGTACCAGGAAGGCTGTCCAGCCCCTTGCGCGCGGGCGACGGAGACATCGGCTGGTACGAGTGACTAGCTTTTGTCGCAATTTGACGTGCGTGATTATAGCATCACTGGGTTACGTCGTCAAATTGCCTGGAACTTGTGCCGACAGGTGCTTTTTGGGGTGCAGAATCAGTCGACCACGAAGGCAATTTTAACCAACGCCCGATACTCGACGATCTCGTTTTCCACGATACTGGCTGTGTACTGCATAATCTCCAGGCTGGTGATACCGTGCAAGCTCTTGGCTGCGCCATATAAAGCGTTGCGTGCTGCATCTTCCCAACTCACCGTGGAGTTACCAACGAGGTCGATCACTTTGCTGACTGCCATACTGCTTGCTCCTTGCGATGGGGTTGACAGCGTCGATGGTCGTCCGGGCTGGGCGACCCTGGCTATCGCCCACATCATACCACAGCATGGACTCCCGATGCAATTCTCACTATCCGTCCCCGCTGGTATAATGGGCGCGTGCGTATTGCAATGCTTTCCAAGGCTGTGGTAGTTGCCGCCTACCAGCGCAAGCTGGAGGAATTGGCGCGCCTGCCGGGGGTAGAGCTGGTAGTGCTGGCGCCGCCCGCCTGGCGCGACAGCCGCGGCGAGACCCGTCTGGAGCGCGTCTACACCACCGGCTACGATCTGATGATTACCCCTATTGCGCTGAACGGCCACTTCCATACCCACTTCTACCCCCGAATGGGCCAGGCGCTGGCGGCGGCACAGCCCGATCTGATCCACGTCGATGAGGAGCCGTACAACCTGGCCACCTGGCAGGCGCTGCGTTGGGCGGCGCGCCACAGCCGGCCTGCGCTGTTCTTTACCTGGCAGAACCTGCAACGCCGCTATCCGCCTCCCTTCGGCTGGATCGAGCGCTACAGTTACCGCCACAGCGCCCATGCCATCGCCGGCAACCAGGAAGCGCGCCAGGTGCTGCGGACTAAGGGCTACCGCAGCCCGGTGACGGTCATCCCGCAGTTCGGTATCGACCCGCAGCTCTTCGATCGCGCCGCCCAGCCGCCGCTGGTTCCCTCCTCCCCGCGCCACCGGCTGACCATCGGCTATGCCGGGGGGTTGGTGCCCGAGAAGGGGATCGACACGCTGCTGCACGCTCTGGCCGCCTGCCAGGATGGCAGCGGCGCGGATGCGGGCCAACTGTGCCGTCTCTTGCTGGCGGGCGGCGGCCCGCAGCAAGCCGAGCTGGAGCGGCTGGCTGCGCAGCTTGACCTGAGTCGCCATGTAGTCTTCCTGGGCCGCCTGCGATCGACTGACATGCCGGCCTTCTTTGCCAGCATCGACGTTCTGGCCGTGCCCAGCCGCACTACGCCGACCTGGAAAGAGCAGTTCGGCCGCGTGCTGGTCGAGGCCATGGCCTGCCAGACCCCGGTGATCGGCTCGGACAGCGGCGAGATTCCCCATGTGATCGGCGACGCGGGACTGGTCTTTGCTGAAGGCGACGCGCGCGCTCTGGCCAGCCATCTGCTACGTCTGGCGGCCGATCCCGACCTGCGCGCCGAGCTGGGCCGCCGCGGCCGGGCGCGCGCGCTGGCCCACTTCACCCACGAGCGCATCGCCGCCGCCACCTATCAGGTTTACCAGCACATCCTGCAACGAGCCTAGTGTCGTGTCAACGCTCATTTGAGGAGTAGGTATCCCCAGACACCTGCACGTGCGCCGCAGGTGCAAGTGTGCCGGGTTCGCACGTGGGCGTGCGAACTCCTCAAATCACGCTTGACGCGACACTAGTACTCTGTCAGTCATGAAGTGATGTGTTGGTAGTAACGACTTATGAAGGTTACGGATTTATCCCGGTAATCTCGTCGCAGCGCCGCCTGCGTTTGAAACCGCAGGCTGACATCCGTAAAGCATGCTGAAGCAAGCTGGTATGCGCGACTGAGCTTGCTTTAGCATGCTTCCCTGTGGCAGACGCCGAATTCATTCGGCGGCAGTGTGGCGAAGTTGGCATTATCATCACTGGAGAAACCACCATGCCTTTCTGGCGACTCTACTACCACCTGGTCTGGGCAACGAAGAATCGCGAGCCTCTAATCACGCTGGAAATCGAGCCGCGCTTATATGCTTACATTATCAACAAGGCTGCCGAGTTAGGCGCTTATACCTATGCCATTAACGGCGACCCTCAGCACACCCATATGGTCGTCGCTTCGCCGCCGGACGTCTCCATATCCAAGCTCGTCCAAGAGGTCAAAGGCGCCAGCTCTCACGACATCAACCATCAAGACATCGGCTTTAAGTTCGCCTGGCAGCGGGGTTATGGTGCGCTCTCATTGGGCCAGAAGCAGCTTGATGAAGTCATCGCCTACGTCAACCGCCAGAAAGAACACCATCGCAACCAGACCACGCACCCATGGCTGGAACGTTATGCCGACTTCGACGAAGGCCCTGATGACCACGGGCTGGGCCGCAGCCGCGTGCCAGCGCTACGTGAAGAAAGCGTGCCGTATCATTATCTTGGCGACCCGCCCTTCTGAATCTTGACCCATGCCCGTTTGGCTCGATCCTGCTCCTGGCTCCCCGCCTCCGTTGTTGAGCAAGACCGTCGGTGGTCATCCCTTGGTCGCCCAGGTCCTTGCCCGGCGCGGCATCGTCGATGTTGACGGCGCGCGCGCCTTCCTCGATCCTGCGCGCTATCGCCCTGCCTCCCCCTTTGACCTGCCCGGCATGGACCGGGCTGCGGAATGCATCCAGCAGGCCATGCTGGCCGGCCAGCGCATCGCCGTCTGGGGCGACTTCGACGTAGACGGCCAGACTGCCACCACGCTGCTGGTGCAAACGCTGCGCAGTCTGGGTGCGGATGTCAGTTTTCACATCCCCGTGCGCGCCGAGGAGGGGCATGGCGTCAACCTGCCCTGGCTGCAGCGTCTCATCGACCAAGGCGTTCAGGTAGTGGTCACCTGCGACACTGGCATCGAAGCGCACGAGGCCGTGGCGTACGCCCGCCAGCGCGGCGTCGATCTGGTCATTACCGACCATCATGACTTACCGGCTGCGCTGCCCGCGGCCAGCGCCGTGGTCAATCCCAAGCTGCTGCCGGCTGGCCATCCTCTGAGCACGCTGCCCGGCGTTGGCGTGGCCTACAAACTGGCCGAGGCGTTGCTGTCCGACGCCAGCCAACATCTGGACCTGGTCGCGCTGGGCATTGTGGCCGACGTGGCCGTGCAGACTGGCGACGCCCGCTACCTCTTGCAGCGCGGTCTGGCCCGGCTGCGTGCGACCGAACGGCTTGGCCTGCAAGCCATGCTGCAACTGGCCGATGTCAACCCGGCTTGGCTCCACGAGGAACACATCGGCTTCGAGCTAGGGCCGCGGCTCAACGCGCTGGGCCGGCTGGGCGACGCCAACCTGGCCGTGGAGTTCTTCACCACGGCCGACGCGCAGCGGGCGCAGGTGCTAGCCACCATGCTGGAGGGCCTCAACGCCGAGCGCAGGCGGCTGACCGACCAGATCTTCCAGGGCGCGCTGGCGCAAATCGAGCGCGACCCAGCGCTGCTGGAGCACGCCGCCCTGGTGCTGGCCCATCCCAGTTGGCCGGCCGGCGTGATCGGCATCGTGGCTAGCAGGCTGGCCGAGCGCTTCCACCGCCCAGTGGTATTGCTGGCTGCGCCGCCGGGCCAACTGGCGCGCGGCTCGGCCCGCTCGGTTGAGGGCTGCAACATCAGCCAGGCTATCGCTGCCCACCGCGACCTGTTGGCCGGCTTCGGCGGCCACCCGATGGCGGCTGGCCTGTCCATCGACCCGGAGCGCATCCCCGAATTTCGCCGCAAACTGTCGCGCAGCGTGGCGGCCCAACTGGGCGCAGCCGCTGTCGAACCATCCCTTCCTATCGACGGCTACCTGCCTTTGGCCGATCTGTCCCTGGACCTGGCGGCCGATTTGGAGCGGTTGGCGCCCTTCGGACCTGGCAATCCCCGCCTGGTGCTGGTTAGTCCTAACCACATCCTGGTCAACGAATCGACTATTGGACGCACCCGTGAGCACAGGCGGTTAACGGTTGAGGACGAACTTGGAGCCAGGCAGCCCGTGCTCTGGTGGCAGGGCGCGGGCTGGCCGCTGCCCGAAGGGCGCTTCGATCTGGCCTACACCGCCCGGGCCAGCACCTGGCGCGGCCAGCGTCAAGTACAAATCGAATGGGTGGACGCCCGCCCTGTACCTGGCGCGCCGATCGTAGTCCAGGCTGCCTGGCCGGCCATCGTCGATCATCGGCGAGCGCTGCAGCCGTTGGCTGTGCTGAGTCAGATGCGCAGCCAGCCTGGCGCGCAGGTATGGGCCGAAGGCGAGGCGGGGCGCGAGTTGGCAGGGCAAGACCGCAGCGAGTTGGCGCCGGCTGACACGCTGCTGATCTGGACTATCCCACCCGGTCGCAGTGAGTTACAGACTGTATTGAATCAAGTCAAACCGAAGGAAATCATCCTGTTTGCTGACGATCCTGGCATGGATCAGCTTGATGCCTTCCTTGCGCGGCTGGCAGGTCTGGTCAAGCGCGCGCTGCACACAGAGGCTGGCCAGGTCAGCGTAGCGCGGCTGGCCGCTGCGACGGCTCAGCGTGCTGCTGCCGTGCGGTTAGGGCTGCGCTGGCTGGCCGCTCGCGGCCACATACGCATAGAGGCCGAAGAGGGTGACGCGCTGCGGCTGGCGGCCAGCGCTGAGCCATCCAGTGCTGATCTGCCGGCTGTGACCGCTCAACTGCGCGCGCTGCTGGCCGAAACTGCCGCTTTCCGCCGTTATTTCGCCCAAGCCGACGCCGACGTCTTGCTGGGCTAAAGCAGATTCCCCGCTCTGGCCGGTCTCCTGACCGAGCCAGCCGACGGATCCCTGCTCTGGCCGGTCTCCTGACCGAGCCAGCCGATGCCAAACTCGCCTATCGCCCCGATGCAGGCACGGTCAGGAGACTGGCCCAAGCCGTGAGAGTCTACAGTGGAGCACGCACCATGCACGAGGAAATCTTGGCCCTTCTCGATCGCAACCTGCAAGCCATCTGGGATGGCGACGCAGACGCCTTTGCGGCGCTTTGCGCGCCTGACGTCTCCTTTTTCGAGTGGTACATCAGCACGCAGCGCATCGACGGCGTGGACTTCCACCTGCGCGAGATCAGGGTGCATGCCCAAGCGCTGGGCGGCGGCGCCGGCAGCCACACCGAGCACGAAATCCTCCAGCCGCGTGTCCAGATCTACAACGACACGGCCATTGTCACCTATACCCTGTTGGTACGTTCGGTGCAGGGCGCGGCCGTGACCCGCACGCAGCAAAACGAGACGCGCGTCTACCAGCGCTTCGAAGAGGGCTGGAAGCTGGTACACTGCCACAAGTCGCCCTGCTGGCGCGCGCCGCACGACCCGCCGCTGTAGGCTTGTGAGCGCCTGTGCTGTGTGCTATAATCTTGCAAATGACAAACGAAACTGACCTCTTTTTCGACGAAGCAACCATTTATGTTAAAAGCGGCGACGGCGGCAACGGCCTTGTCTCGTTCCGCCGCGAGAAGTTCATCTCCCACGGTGGCCCGGCCGGCGGCAATGGCGGCAAGGGCGGCGACGTGATCCTGCGCGCCGATAAGAGCCTCAACACCCTTCTGGCCTTCAAGCATCAGGTGCATTTCAAGGCGGAGCGCGGCGGACACGGCGGCAGCAGCAACAAGCAAGGCCGGACCGGAGACGACTGCGTCGTGCCAGTGCCGGCCGGTACAGCCGTCTACCTGCGCGACACGGACGAGTTGCTGGTGGACCTGGTCGCCGATGGCCAGGAGGCGGTGATCGTGCGCGGCGGCCGGGGCGGCCGCGGCAATGCTGCCTTCAAGAGCTCCACCAACCAGGCGCCGAAGGTGGCCGAACGGGGCGAGCCGGGCGAGGAACTTTGGCTGCGGCTGGAGTTGAAGCTGATCGCTGACGTGGGCGCCGTGGGCATTCCCAACGCCGGCAAGTCCACCTTGCTCTCAGTCGTCAGCCGCGCCAAGCCTAAGATCGCCGACTATCCCTTCACCACCCTCAGCCCCAACCTGGGCGTGGTGGTGGTAGATCATCGCGACTTCGTGCTGGCCGATATCCCTGGCCTGATCGAGGGCGCGCACGCCGGCAGCGGGCTGGGCCACCAGTTCCTGCGCCACATCGAGCGCACCCGCATGGTGATCCACCTGCTGAACGGCCTCAGCCCCGACCCCATCGGCGACTTCGACGCGATCAACGCTGAGTTGGAATTGTTCAACCCGCTGCTGGCCGACAAGCCGCAGATCGTGGCGCTGAACAAGATCGACCTGCCCGAAGTGGCCGAGCTATGGCCTCGAATCAAGGCTGAATTGAAGCAGCGCGGCGTGGACGAGCCGCTGGCCATCTCGGCGCTGACAGGCGAAGGCGTGCAGCCGTTGCTGCGTCGCGTCCTGGCTATGCTGGACGAGCTGCCAGAGCCGGCCGCGCTGCTGGACGAGACGGTGGTCTACCGGCCAGAGATCGACGAGGACTACTTCGAGATCGAGCGCGAGGGCCTGGACAGGACGCCTGGATTCGCGCGCTGGCGGGTCAACGGCGTGCGCATCGAGCGGGCCGCGGCCATGACCAACTGGGACTACTACGAGTCCGGCCTGCGCTTCCAACGCATTCTGGACGTGTTGGGCATCAGCAAGGCGCTGACCAAGGCCGGCGTCGAGGACGGCGATGTGGTGGCCATCGGCAGTACGGAGTTGGTGTGGGGCGATCAGGAAGGATGAACGCCTGGGTGACGCTGCGAGCGCTGCGGGTACTGAAAGCAACAGACGACCTATGATCTACAACTTCGACCAAGAGATCGACCGCCGCGGCACCAACGCCGCTAAATGGGATGTGGTCAAACAGGGCAATCGCTTCATGCCTGTCGACAAGATGCCCCCGGATCCGCACGGCCGGCGGCTTTTGCCCCTGTGGGTGGCCGACATGGACTTCACCTGCCCGCAGCCGGTGATCGACGCGCTGGCCGCACGCGTTCAGCATGGCATTTTCGGCTACGGCTGGCCCGGCCCCGCCTACTTCCAGGCTGTAGTCGATTGGATGGCCCGCCGCCACGGCTGGACCGTCGAGCCGGACTGGATCGTGCCCACGCCCGGTGTGGTGCCGGCGCTCAACATGCTGGTGCGCACCTTCGCGGCGCCCGGCCAGCGGGTGGTCGTGCAACCACCGGTCTACTATCCCTTTTACACGGCGGTCAGCAATAACGCGGCTGTGTTGGCGCAAAACCCGCTGCTCATCGTCGATGGACGCTACAGCATGGATTACGCCGGGCTGGAGGCGCTGCTGGCCGAGCCTGATGTTTCGATGCTGATCCTGTGCAGCCCCCACAATCCGGTGGGTCGCGTTTGGACGGCCGATGAGCTGCGCCGGCTGGGCGAGCTGTGTCTGGCTCACGATGTGCTGGTGGTGGCCGACGAGATCCATGGCGACCTGATCTACCCCGGCCAGCGCTTCACCCCCTACGCCACCTTGGGTGAGGCGTTTGCCGCCAAGGCCGTGATCTGCAGCGCGCCCAGCAAGACTTTTAATCTGGCTGGCCTGGCCACGTCGAACATCATCATCCCCAACCGGGAGTTGCGTGTCCGCTTCGAGCGTACCCTCAACTGCAACGGCCTGCACGGCGTCAATACCTTCGGCATGGTGGCGCTGCAAGCGGCCTACGCCCACGGCGAGGAGTGGCTGGCGCAGGTGATGGACTACATCGCCGGCAACTTGCGCTATCTGCAGGCGTACATAGCGGAGCACCTTCCGCAGATCACTGTCGTAGAGCCGGAGGGTACTTATCTGGTGTGGTTGGATTGCCGCGGGCTAGGGCTGGATAAGGACGCATTGGAACAGTTGATGCTGGGCGAGGCCCGGGTTTTCCTGGACGAAGGCTACGTCTTTGGTCCGGAGGGCGAGGGCTTCGAGCGCATCAACATCGCCTGCCCGCGCTCGATTCTAGCCGAGGCGCTGGAGCGCATCAAGATCGCCGTGGACAGGCTGCCCCATGTCGCCTGACAGCCAGGCCGCGCCCGCGCCACGGACTCGCGAGAAACCCCTGCGACTGGGCATCCTCGGCGGCACGTTCGATCCGATCCACGTCGGCCATCTGATCCTGGCCGAGGAGGCGCGCTACCTGCTGGACCTGGATCAGGTCTTGCTGGCGCCGGCAGCCGATCCGCCTCACAAGCGCGACCAGGGAAAGTCGCCAGCCGAGCACCGGGTGCGCATGGTTGAGTTAGCCATTGCCGATAACCCGCACCTGGCATTGTCGCGCGTGGACGTAGACCGGCCGGGCCCGCACTACACCCTCGACATGATGCGCCTGCTGCGTGACCAGGTTGGCCCCGACGTCGATCTCAACTTCCTGATGGGCCTGGACTCGCTGGCCGACCTGCCCACCTGGCACAGGCCGGTGGAGTTGATGGAGCAGTGCAACCTGGTCGCGCTCAGCCGGCCCGGCGCAGAATTCGACTGGGACACGCTGGAGAGGGCTCTTCCTGGCGTGCGTAGCCGGGTGATTGTCCTGCCCATGCCATTGCTGCAAATTTCGGGCAGCGATCTGCGAGCGCGGGCTCAGCAGGGCCGGCCGCTGCGCTACCAGGTACTGCCACAGGTCGAGCACTACATCCACCAGCAGCAGTTGTACCAGCACGAACGAGACGGCGCGGGCGAGCCAAGCCGCGCTTCCTGAAGCACTGCGAAAAGTGTTGCGTAGGTCCGGCTACCAGCCGGACGGCCTGCCGTCACGCTGTTAACGTGACTAACGAGGAAGAAAGAGCAACAACATGCCACTCGAAACAACTTTGTACACACGCGTCGGCGACGACGGCTACACCGGCGTGCTGGGCCGCGAGCGCGTCGCCAAGTACGACCTGCAGCCGGTAGCCTACGGCACGGTCGACGAGTTGTCGGCCATGCTGGGCTTGGCCCGCGTTTCGGTTCAGCACCCTTGCTCCAACGACATCCTGTTGGAGGTGCAGCGCGACCTGTACGCGGCCATGGCCGACCTGGCTACCACGCCTGAAGCGGCCGAGAAGAGCGGTGTACGCCTCTATGAGCCGCGCATCGACTGGCTGGAGAGTATCATTGACGAGGTGGGGCGCATGGTGGAAATCCCGCCAGCCTTCATCATCCCCGGCGACAGCCATGCTGGCGCGCTGCTGGACGTAGCCCGCACCGTCAGCCGGCGCGCCGAGCGGCATATTGCCAAGCTGCATCACCAGGCCATGCTCAGCAACCCCGTCGTGCTGCGTTATCTCAACCGTCTGTCCTCGCTGCTTTTCGTCCTGTCCCGATTGGAGGACAAGGCAGCCGGCGTGGAGCAGTTCACGCTGGCCAAGTGGGAGAAGCGAACGTAACCCGTAACGAGTAACTCGTAACCCCGAGGTGCTCTCGTGCATAGCTTCTCCGGGATACGAGTTACGGCATACCCGACTCTTGCCATACGCACACATCGCGTTTCACGGAGCACTCTTATGTCCCCCAAACTCGGCGCCCACATGTCTGCTGCTGGCGGCGTTAGCAAAGCTCTTGGCCGCGGCCAGTCCATCGGGTGCGACACGATCCAGATCTTCACCCGCAACCAGAACCGCTGGGACAGCAAGCCGCTGGACCCGGCTGAGATCGAGCGCTGGCAGGCCGCAGCGCAGGAGACCGGCATCGCGCCGGCCATCTCCCATGCATCCTATCTGATCAACCTGGGCTCGCCCGACGACGCGCTGTGGGAGAAGTCCATCGACGCGCTGGTGGACGAGCTGCAGCGGGCCGAGGCGTTGGGATTGTTGGGCGTCGTCCTGCATCCCGGCGCGCACATGGAGCAGGGCGAGGAGGTGGGCATTGCCCGCGTAGCGGCTGGCCTGGACCGGGCTCACGCGGCCACCTCGGGCTTTCAGACCCTGACTCTGCTGGAGATCACCGCTGGCCAGGGGACGACCCTGGGCTATAAGTTTGAGCACCTGGCTGCCATGCGTAGCCAAGCCGCTGATGCCGGACGCATCGCCGTCTGTTTCGACACCTGTCATGCCTTCGCGGCCGGCTACGACTTTCGTACAGCCGAGGGCTACGCAGCCATGATGGACGAATTCGACCGGACGATCGGCCTGGACCTGCTCAAGTGCTTTCACTTCAACGACAGCAAAGGCACGCTGGGCAACCGCAAGGATCGCCACGAGCACATCGGCCAGGGTGGCATCGGCCTCGACGGCTTCGCCCACATTCTCAATGACGCGCGCTTCGACGGCGCGCCGATGATCCTCGAAACCGAGAAGAGCGACGATATGCACGAGGATATGCAGAACCTGGCGGTGCTGCGGGGGTTGCTGCACGTGCAGGACTGACAGTGCTGCGCCTGCCAGTCGGCCAGCCCTGCGCGTCGAGAGTAGCCTTGGCTGTGACCAGCACTGTCAGTCCTCGCTCGGCCGCACGCGCAGGACTGACAGTGCTGCGCGTGCCAGTCGGCCAGCCCTGCGCGTCGAGAGTAGCCTTGGGTGTGACCAGCACTGTCAGTCCTCGCTCGGCCGCAAGCGCAGGACTGACAGTGCTGCGCCTGCCAGTCGGCCAGCCCTGCGCGTCGAGAGTAGCCTTGGGTGTGACCAGCACTGTCAGTCCTCTCCGAGTCGCAAAAGCCGCCGGATCAGTCGATCCAGCGGCTTTTGTGCATGCAGCAGGGGGAGGGGAATGACTAATACTCCAACATACGCGGCAACTCTTTGGCCTGCGCCACCCAATTGGCCACGTCGGCCGAGCGGGGGAGGCGCTTGACGAAGTGCTCGTTGGCCGCCTCAACGATCGCATTGAAGAGATTGTCGGGGTTGCGGCGCGCCAGCTCAGCTACCGTGTCCACGCCGGCCCACTCCAGCAGGTCAGAGTAAACGGTGCCCACGCCCTTGATGCGGGCCAGGTCAGAGCGGTTGGCCAGCTCCAAAATCTCTTTGCTGTCCACGCCCAGCCTGCCAGCCAACTCTTCGCGCCCTTTGGGGCTCGCAGCAGCCGCGAGCAGCTTATCCGAGTCGCTCAGCCCTTCGGCCTTCAGCTTGGCGCTCAACTCCTCGCGCACACCGAATAGTTCATCGATTCTTAACGCCATGGGAGAGTCTCCTTCCGAGAAATGAGAGGTGTGTCCTTGCATCGGACAATGCGCCGCCTGCAGAGCGGCCGGGATTGGCAATCAGCAACGCAACTCGATTATAGCACAGATGCAGCCAAGGCATAATTACGAGTCCATGACGTTACTCAGGCGCCGGGCACTTGCGGCCGATTAGAACTCCAAGTGCCCGGCACCTATAGCTGAGCTCCATGGCGCAATACGCCACCTGATTCGTTCAAGTATTTGTATAGCGTATGTTCTGCTTGCTGTGCAATCTTTTGACGATCGTTTGACGATGTTGTATACTCTGGCCTGCTCACTGGATAAGGCAACGACCAGAATGAGGGTAGATGCTAACGATGGATGCTCAAGGAGGAGTTATGCCTGCGCTGTCGCCGCAAGAATTTGTCACGCGCGATTATGCCGCCGATCTGTCGACTGATGACCTGCTGCGCGCGCATCGTCTGATGCTGTTGTCGCGTAAGCTGGACGAGCGCTGTTGGATCTTGCACCGCCAGGGCAAGATCGCCTTTCACATTTCAGGTATTGGCCAGGAAGCCTGTCAACTGGCCGCAGGTCTGGCCTTGCAGGCCGGCCGGGATTACTACTTTCCCCACTACCGCGACATCGTGACCGTGCTGGCGCTGGGCCTGCGTCCAGCGGACATCTTCCTGGGCACCTACGGCAAAGCGGCCGACCCCGGCAGCGGCGGCCGGCAGATGCCCAACCACTACAACTTGGCCAGCCGGCGCATCGTCAGCGTCTCCAGCCCCACCACTACCCAGGTGCCGCAGTGCGCAGGTGTGGCCTTTGCCATCAAGCTGCAAGGGGAGCAGGCAGTGGCCATGTGCGCGCTGGGCGAAGGCGCTACCAGCCAAGGCGATTGGCACGAGGGGCTGAACTGGGCCGGCGTCCACAAGCTGCCCTTCATTTGCCTGGTGGAAAACAACCACTACGCCATCTCGGTGCCGCTGGCCAAGCAGATGGCCGTCGCCGGCGCGGCCGAGCGGGCCTACGGCTACGGCATGCCAGGCGTGACTTTTGACGGCAACGACTTCTTCGAGAGCTACAACGTCATTAAAGAAGCGGTGGAACGGGCGCGGCGCGGCGATGGGCCGGCCCTGTTGGAGGCTATTACCACCCGCCTGACCGCCCATTCCAGCGACGACGACGACCGCACCTACCGCGATCGGGCCGATCTGGAGGCCCAGAAACGGCGCGACCCCTTGCCGCGGCTGGCCGGCGAGTTGCAGCAGCGCGGCCTGCTGGATGACGCAGCGTTGCGTCGCATCGAGCAGGAGGTCGTGGCCGAGATCGACCAGTCCCAGGAGGAGGCGCTGCGGGCGCCCTATCCCCAGCCGGAAGACGCGCTGCTGGGCGTATTCGAGCCAGGCAGCGTGGGCGATCGGGCGGTGCGCGCCTGGCGCTGGCCTGGCCAGGCCAAGGAGAGCTAAGCATGGCCGTCAAAAACATCCTCGAGACGATTCGCGACACCCTGGCCGAGGAGATGCGCCGTGACCCACGCATCGTCATCACCGGTGAAGACGTGGGGCCGCGCGGCGGCGTCTTTCGCGCCACCCAGGGGCTGTTTGCCGAGTTCGGGCCCGACCGGGTGATCGACTCGCCGCTGTCAGAATCGTCGATCATCGCCGTCGGTATCGGTATGGCGCTGCACGGGCTGCGGCCCATCTGCGAGATCCAGTTCGCCGATTTCATCTTCCCGGCCATGAACCAGATCGTCAGCGAGGCCGGGCTGCTGCGCTATCGCAGCTTCGGCACCTGGACCTGCCCGCTGGTGATCCGTGCGCCCTATGGCGGCGGCATCGGCGGCGGGCTGTACCATAGCCAGTCCATCGAGGCCACCTTCGCCCACTTCCCTGGCCTCTACGTAGTCGCGCCGGCCACCCCCTACGACGCCAAGGGGCTGCTGCGCGCTGCCTTGCAGGCCAACGATCCGGTGCTTTTCCTGGAGAACAAGAAGACCTACCGTCTGGTCAAGGGCGAAGCGCCCGATAGCCAATACGTCGTCCCGATTGGCCGGGCTGACGTCAAACGCCGCGGCCGCGATCTGAGCGTTTTCACCTACGGCATGATGCTGCACGAATGCCTCAAGGCGGCCGAAGAGTTGGCGCAGGGCGGCGTGGAGGTGGAGGTGGTAGACCTGCGCACCATCTCACCGCTGGACAAGGAGACAATCCTCGAATCGGTGGCCCGCACCAGCAAGGCGCTGGTGGTTCATGAGGACAACCTCTCCTTCGGCGTGGGCGCAGAGGTGGCAGCGCTGATCGCGGCCGAGGCCTTTCACGACCTGGATGCGCCTGTGCTGCGCTATGGCGCGCCGGACATACCCGGTGTACCCTTCAGCCTGCCGATGCAGAGCTTTTTCATGCCGGACGCGAAGCGGATTGCTGAATCGATGCGCTGGCTGGCAGAGTATTAGCGTGACCCGTGACCCGTACCCCGTAACCAGAAGATGCGCGCCGCTGGCAGATTCCGGGTTACGAGTTACGCATTACGAGTTACGTTCTCTCACACGACTCACATACGAGGACGACCATGGCAACCAACGTCATCATGCCCCAACTGGGCGAATCAGTGGTGGAAGGCACGATCAGCCGCTGGCTGGTGCAGGTGGGCGACACGGTGGAGCAGTATCGGCCGATAATGGAGGTCTCGACGGACAAGGTAGACACCGAGGTGCCTGCGCCGGTGGCTGGCGTGGTGCTCAAGCTCTACCATCCAGAGGGCGCCACGGTGCATGCCGGCACGGTGATTGCCGCCATCGGCCAGGCGGGCGAGGCTGTGGCCGACGCGCCGGCGCGCGTCGATCTGCAC
>JBAQCH010000005.1:0-2436 GCA_049294015.1 Anaerolineae bacterium | reverse complement strand
GTCTAATGCGGCCTTCAGCACCGCCACGGCTGCCTCCAGGTGTTCCAGCGCCTCGCGCAGGGCCTGGCGGGGATCGGTGGATGGCGCGGGCGCGGCGGCAATGGCTGGATCGGCCGTGGCGCCGGCGGCGGCAACGGTCGGGCGGGACAGGGTGATGCTCTCGATTTCAGGCCGCGCGGCCGCGGCTGCCTGGTCGCCGGCCACAGCCAGCCTGACGGCCGGATCGCCCAGGATGACGTAGCTGCGCGCATCGTTGTTGGCGGTCCACAGCCCGGCTAGCTCCTCCGGCGGCACGATCTCGCGGAACTTGATCGCCTCGACGCGCGCCGTCAACTCGGTGGATAGCTCGGCGTAGCGGTTGTTGAAGTCCTCGACCGCGAAGCCCAGCCGGTTGCCCTCCAACAGCTTGAGCAGCGCGCTCTCGAAGGTGGCCACCTGCTGCGCGCCCTCCCAGATGAAGGAGCTGCCCCAGGCCCGGTCCACGTGGCCCACCACGGCCAGCGCTCCGCCCTTGGGATGGCCCAACAGGCGCTGCGGCAGGCGAGCCACGAAGGGCTGCGGCGCGAGGGAGACACGCTGGTGCTGCTCCAGCCCCGTCACCGCCTGGCCGCTGCGCTGCATCTCCCCCATCTGCGTGCTGATGGCGAAGTCGTCGTACTGCGGCGTGCCCGCGCCGAAGCAGGCGAAGAGGAAGGCGATCAGCCCCAGCAGCCGCGCGTCGCTGCCGATGTCCTCCGCGCTGAGCTGCATGGCGGGCTGCACCGGCCCCGCGCCCGGCCATTCGCTGCAGATCAGCGCGCCCTGCTCGGCGCGCTGGCGGGGATGGCCCGCCGTAGCGAAGCCCATGCCGTGGCTGGCCGAAAAGAGGAAGGCTGGCGTGCTGTCGCCGCCCAACAGCCGGGCCAGTTGCGGTTTGGACGCCTCGCCCTCCATCCAGCGCTGCACCTGCCAGCCGGCCAGCCTGTCATTCATGGCGTCGGCCAGCGGCGTGACCAACTTGCTGCTGCTGAGCTGCGTGGCGATGTCGATCTTGTTGCGCACGCCGAAGAAGGCCGCGCTGCGCGCCAGGCTCAGCGGCTTGGCCGGGTCCTCGCTGGCGACGACGCTGCTCGCGTAGCTGTGGTACTCGTCCAGCGTGTCGAAGTGGATGCGCCCCACCGCGTGGGCCACGTCGAGCTGGTACTGGAAGTGGTAGGGGATGCGTTGCGGGTCGCCGACGATCAGCAGGTAATAGGGAATGCGACGCGGGTCGACCGGGCCGGGCGCGCCGCCGTTGCGGCTGCGCCAGACGTTCATCGACTCGCCGGGGCGATAAAAGAACTTGGGATCGACCGTCTCGTCGCGGTAACGCTCGCCGGCCTGGCTGCGGCGCAGGGCCAGCAGCGGCGCCAGCGCCTCGCGCAGCGCCGGCAGTCCGGCCTCGTCCTCGAAGGCGAAGATCACGCCCCAGCCAGCCTGCGCCAGGTCGTTGGGGTCGATGTTGGCCATTACTCCGTAGTGTGCCTCGCCGCTCAGCAGGCGCTTGCGCTCACGCAGCTCGTCGAGGTCTTCCTTGGCGATGGCCTGGCCGCGTGCCATGGCTGCCACCACCTCGACCGGCAGCGGCGGCAGCAGCGGCTCACCGGTTTCCGCGTCGATGCCGTTAGGGTAGATGAGAGTATCGGTCATGGTCATGCTCTTATGATAAAATGGCTGCGGTTGGCAGGGCCAGCACGGCTTCACCAGGCTATCTGGCTTGAAGTAGCTAGTGTGAGATCGGAGTGCCGAAATGAGCGCAATGAATTTATGGTTGCCGGACTGGCTGCAAGCACAGGTGCGCGAGTTAGCGGAGCGCGATAAGGTTTCGATCAACCAATTCGTCACCCTGGCCGTGGCCGAGAAGGTGGCTACGCTGCGGACGTTGGATTATATTGAGCAGCGCGGCCAGCGCGGCAGTCGCGAGCGCTTCGACCGTGTCTTGCAGAAAGTGGCCGAAGCGAACCTGGAGCCTTACGAGGTCGACCGCTTGCCGGAATGAGCGGAGGGTTACCTACGGAGGTAGCTACGGTCGTAGGCCATGACCTTAGTGTGCGGCGGAGCAAAGTCTGCTCCGCCGCACACTGCTATTACCACGCGATGTGCCGCACCTGATCCCACTGCCCGATCGGCACGTAGACGATGCCGCCGACGAAGCCCTGGCAGCGGTGGCCGGCCACGTCGAACTCGCCGGTCATGGGCACGCCCAGGTTGTTGGCGCGGGCGTAGCGGCCAATCGCGGCGTCGGGATTGAAGGGGACGTTCAGGCTGTCCCACGCGCTGCGCCGGATGGCCTCCAGCACGTTGGTCACCGGTGGCGTCACTGGCGGTGGCGTCACTGGCGGCGGCGTGACTGGCGGCGGCGTCACTGGCGGCGGAATCACAGGTGGCGGCGTGACCGGCGGCGCGACGGCCTGGCGC
>JBAQCH010000004.1:0-4085 GCA_049294015.1 Anaerolineae bacterium | reverse complement strand
CTTCACACTTGTTAAGACTGGATGGCGCGCTCCTGAACAGATCGGTAATCTGGGTTACACTCAAGCCATGTCCCGACGAACCATCATAGCTCTGGCGGCAGCCAGCCTGGTCGTTGTGTTGGTGGCGCTGGCTCTGCTGGACGGCTCGCCCGACCCGTCCAATCGATTGGCTCAAGCGGTAGAGACCGTCATCGAAACCCCGTTTGTCACGCCAACGCCCAATGACACGCCTACGCCATCGCCTACCGGTACTGCGACAGCCACGCCCACGCCGAGTGCAACGCCGTCGCCGTCGCCGACCGCGACCCAAACGCCCACCGCCACGCCCAACCCCTTCCTGGCCTACGCAGTGGAGGGTCTGCGCGAGCGCGCCTATCCCGGCGGCGAGATTGCCATCACCAGCACCTGGGAGGAGACCGACGCGTTCACCCGTTACTACATCTCCTACCCCAGCGATAACTTGACGATCAGCGGCATGATGGCCGTGCCCAAGGGCCAGGGTCCGTTCCCGGTCGTGATTCTTAACCACGGCTACATCCCGCCCTCGGAGTACTGGACCGGGGCCGACACCTACGACGCGTCGACCTACCTGGCCAGCCGCGGCTTTCTGACCATCAGCCCCGACTTCCGCGGCTGGGGCCGGTCAGATACAGGCGAGAACATCTTCCGCACCGGTCTGGCCATCGACGTGATGAACCTGATCAGCTCGCTGCCGTCGCTGCCGCAGGCCGACCCGGCGCGCGTCGGCATCTGGGGCCACAGCATGGGCGGCGGGGCTGTGTCATGGGTGATGGCCGTCGATCCACGCGTCAAGGCCAGCCTGCTCTACGCGCCGGTCAGCGCCGACGCCAGCGACCGGCGCCGTTTTGGCGGGGGCGCGCCGTCGGCCAGCGATCGGCTGTGGAGCGACGATCCAGCCTTCATCGACAAGATCTCCCCCATCAACTACTTCGATGCCGTGGTTGGCCCCGTCCAGATCCATCAAGGCACGGCCGACACGACCACGCCGCCCCGTTGGGCGCGCGCGATTCGTGATGCGCTGCTGGCGGCCGGCAAGGATGTGACTTATTTCGACTACGAGGGCCAGGGCCACGCCCTCAAAGGCGACGCCTGGCGCGCCTTCATGCAGCGCACGGCCGACTTCTTCGCCGAACATCTGTAACCGTTTCCCTCCTTTCCTTCCGTCCCCTTCCCATCTGATAGCTTGTCACGTTGATAACGTGACCTACACGCGCTGCCAAACGTAGGTCACGTTAATAACGTGACCTACACGCTCATTGCTGCCAAACGTAGGTCACGTTAATAACGTGACCTACACTGCCAAACGTAGGTCACGTTAATAACGTGACCTACACGCTCATTGCATCCAGAGATAGCCCGGCCGGGCAGGCCGCCAGGGTCGATCCTGCGACGGTTGGGGCTGCGGCTGAACGGCGGGCGCCGGCCGGGCGGCCGCGGCTGGGCTGGGAGCAGGTATGGCTGCCAATGCCGACCGGCCGGCCGCTGCGCCCTCCTCCACCAGCAGCCGCGGCGCGCCGCCGATGCGGCAGGGTGGGCCGCTGCTGCACGCCGCTCCCGGCAGCTTGAGCGTGTAGACGCCATTCTGCGCCAGCAGCGTCTGTGTTTGGCCTGTTTCGTCCACCAACAACGCTTGCGGGGCAATGGCCTGCACCGTCGCCGATCGGGCGCTCGTTCCATCGACCCACAGCACCGTCGTCGTCTGCGCGCCGCGCTCGAAGGTCACGGCTGTTATGTCGCCCTGGCGCTCCTCGCGCGCCGTGGTGAAGTCGCCCAGGTAGGCCGTGGCGGTCTGAAACGCGTCGAAGGCCGGCCGGCGCGAGTCGTCGGCCCGCAGCAGGCCGAAGGGCTCGATGGACTCCGGGTGGTCGGCCGTGTTGCGCAGCTTGTAGACCTGCACCCGGCTGGCCCCGTGCGCGAAGGTCAGGCTGAACTGCTGCACGATGAAGGCGGCCTGCTCCTCCAGTGTGATCGGAAAGCGGGGCGTGCTCCACGGGAGCTCCTGGGGATCGTCCGATGGCGGCGCGTTGGTCTCGTTGATCCAGATCTGCTTGCCGCTCATACCGTAGCGCGCCAGCGACTGCCGGGTCTCGGCCAGTACGTCCACCGTCTGACGCGGGGTGAAGTAGAGGTGATAGACCACGCCATCGAAGAAATGGCCGTTGGCCGCCGCGTCGGGGTCGGCCGCAATGGCCTCCAGCAGCCGGTCCAGATAGCGCCGCCGGCCGCGCTCCCAGTCCCAGTAATAGGTCATGCCGGCCACGAAGACCTGCATCGACGGATCGACGCCCTTGATCGCGCCGTAGGCTGTCTCCAGCAGTTGTTCGTAATCCTCCACCGTGCCGTCCCAGGTGCGGCCAGGGTGTCCCTCCATCCACACGTCCGGCTCGTTCCAGATCACCCAGTGGCGGATGCGGCCCTGGTAGTGCTGGGCCATGCGGCGGGTAAAGGCTGCCCAGGCATCCATGTCAGGCACGGCGCGGCTGCCGGGCTGCTGGCCGGCCGCGGCCGCCCAGTCGGGCGTGCCAATCAACAGGCCGATTACCTCGCGACCGGCCGCCAGCTCGCCGGCCAGCAGCGGATCGGGCACGTTGGCCGGTTTCCAGTCGGCCGGCCCGCCCGGCTGGATCACGTCCCAGCGCAGGATGATGCGCGTGGCGCCGGCCCCAGCCTCGCTGGCCGCGGCCGGGTTGACGAAGCTCTCCACGATGCCAAAGCGCGGGTCAGGCGGCGTCTCAGGTGCGCTGACCGCATGGGCGGGCGCAACGCAGGCGAGCAACAGGGCAATCGCAGTCAGCCGCAGGGCCAGGAATAGCATACCGTGCACGTCAGTCACCGGGCTGGCTCGGTCGGAGACCGGCCAGAGCCAATGGTGCGTCAAGTGGCTCGGTCGGAGACCGGCCAGAGCGATTGTCACGGGGACTGGCTCGGTCAGGAGACCGGCCAGAGCGATTGTTACCGGGCTGGCTCGGTCAGGAGACCGGCCAGAGCTATGGATTGGGTTCCGCAATTAACCAATCACCCATTCACCATTCACCAATTAACCATTGCTCACGGCTCCACCCCCAACGCCAGCAGCCCGCGCCGCGCCGGCCCGTTGTCGGGGTTGATCGCCAACGCACGGCGGTAAGCTGCGATGGCCTCGTCGTCGCGGCCCACCTCGGCCAGCGCGTCGCCCAGCCGCGCGTGGTAGGCTGCGTTGCCGGGGCTGACGGTGACTGCCTGCTGCCAGGCGTTGACAGCCTGCTGCGGCTGGCCCGCCCCCAGATAGGCCTCGGCCAGCAGCTCAAAGGGCTGGGCCACATCGGCCCGCCGGCCGGCTGCGGTGGTCAACACCTCGATGGCCCGGTCGTAGTCACCAAGATCCAGATAGAGGCGTCCCAGTTCCACCAGCGGCCAGAACGCGCGCGGCGAGCGTTGAACGGCGTCCTCCAGATAGACGATGGCCTCAGACAGCCGGCCCAGCCGGTTGAGCGTGGTGCCCAACAGCACCACGGCGTCGCTGTGCTCCGGGTTCAGGCGCACCGCCTCCTCCAGCGCCGCGGCTGCATCCTCCAGCCGGCCCTCGATAAAGGCCACGCGACCGGCGGCAAAGCGCTCGAAAAATGGGGCCAGTCCACCGATGGCCAGCGCGCTGCGATACATGGCCAGCGACCGCTCCCGATCCGGCCCCCAGTAGAAGCCGCCCAGGGCATGATAGGCGTTGGCGTTGGTCGGGTCGATCGCGATGGCGCGCAGCAGCAAGGCTTCGGCCTGCTCACGGCGGCCCTGGCTGGCCAGGGCCGTGCCGGCTCGATAGAGCTGCAAACTCAAGGCGCGCTCGATGCGCTGGGGCTGCCAAACAGCGCGTGCGGCCTCGGACTGGCCCACCTCGTCCAGCACGTTGCCCAGCGCCAGCGCAGCAAACACGTCCTGTTGCGCCACGGGCTGCAACTGCTGTTCGGCGCTGGCGTATTGGCCCAGGCTGCCCAGAGCGATGCCGCGCAGCCGCTGGCCGCCCGGCACGTCGGTCAATGCCTCGGTGGCCCCGCGCAGCGCCCGTTCGATCTCGCCGCGCCGCACGGCCG
>JBAQCH010000003.1:0-12654 GCA_049294015.1 Anaerolineae bacterium | reverse complement strand
GGAAGGGGCCGGAGCCGGCCGCGGCCAGCGCGTCGGCCCACGGTAAGGCGCGCGCCAGCAGCGTATCCAGCACGTCGCCGTCGCCGGCCGAGCCATCGCTGGTGGCCGTGTAGTATTCGACCGAAGGGGGTAAGGCGCCGGGAGGCAGCAGGTCGCTGGCCGTTTGGCCTTGCAGCAGCAGCACGACGCTGCCCTGGCGAGCAAGCTGCGCCTGCATCAGTCCCAGCAGCGGGGCGATGTGAGCGGCCTCGGCCACCAAGAGGAGGCGGCGCTGCTGGGGCTGGATCGAAAAGCCCTTGCCCAGCGGCCCCAGCAGATCCAGCGAGTCGCCGACCTTGCGCCGGCTGAGCCAGGCCAGTCCCTCGTCGGCCAACGAGTTGATCCATAAGGCCAGGCTGTCTTGGCGCATCTCCACAGGAAAAAGGGCGCGACGCAGGTAGGGGCTCCAGGCCGGGCCGCAGCGCAGCATCACGAACTGGCCGGGCCGGCAGGCCAGCAATTCACGGCCCCCCTGCACCCGCAGCAACAGGCCATTGCCCAGCTCCGTCCGTTCAGCCAGCAGCGTGGAAGCGCTCACAGGGTACTCCGCCCATCTCCGCGCGGGAGAGGGTCCAGGGCTCAGGTTTGGTTGGCCACCTGGTTCAACTCTTCAGACTGTTTGATCACCACCCGGCCGCGCTGCGTGGTGATCCAGCCATGCTTGCGAAAGCGGCTCATCACGCGGATGGCGGTCTCGACCGTGGTGCCGGTCATGTCGGCCAGGTCCTGGCGGGTCAACCGCATCTGGATCATGGTGCCATCGCGTGTGGGGGTACCGTTGTAAAGCGCCAGGCGCAGCAAGGCGCGGGCGATGCGCCGTTCGACCCGGTCCACCGCCAGGCTCTGCACCAGGTCGTTAACCACGCGCAGCCGGCGCCCCAGCTCGTTGATCACCGCCAGTGCCAGGGTCGGGTAGCGCTGCAACAGCGCCAGGTAGTCGTGGCGGGCAATAGCGATCACCGCCACCTCCTCCATGGCCTGGGCGGTCTGGCTGTAGGGAGCGCCCTCGAAGACCGCCACCTCGCCCACCAGCCGGCCCGGGCCCAGCACGTCCAGCACCACGTCGCGGCCGTCGATCGAATGGCGCACCAGCTTGATGCGCCCCATCCAGATCACATAGAGATGCTCAGGCAGGTCGCCCTCGAAGAAAAGGTAGGCGTCGCGCGCGTAGCACAGGCCGTTGAGCATGCCAGCAACCTCATCCCACACGTCTTCGTGCAACGACGCGAACAGGGGCACGGTGCGTACAACTTGAACCATGCTCACCTGGAGCTTGTCGATGGGCGCGGAGCGCTGCGCTGTGGCTTGTGTGGGCATAGGAGGTTACTCGAAGATCGTGAGCCAGCAGGCTAATGGTGTGTCAATCATGATTTGAGGAGTTCGCATGCCCACATGCGAACCCGCCGTCTGGGGACGTCTGCTCCTCAAATGAGCATTGACACCACACTAGCCCAACGACGGCGCATTATATCACGTCTTGTCAGGGCGTGGCAATTCGCCGGAAATGAGCAAAGAGCGAAGCGTTGACGGAAGCTGGCAACCGTGGTATAAGTGAGGCGCGAAAACGCGAACCACAAGATGGTTGCGTTTCACGTGTCAGGTGTCACGTTTCACTCATCACGTTTCACGAAAGGTCCTCGATGCGACGAGCCAACCTTCAGGCCGGCATCTTCGGCGCCGTGCTGGCCGTAGTGCTAGGGATCATTACGCTGCTGCCTTACGTGGGGTTGTGCCTGGCCATGCCGCTTTACCCCGTTGCCTTTTTTATGACCGGCCTGGTGGCGGTGCGCTTAGCCGACGTGCGGCCGGGCGTCGGCGAGGCGACAGCGGGTGGGGCGGCGGCGGGCGCGGTGGCCGGTATCGTCGGCGGGCTGGCAGCCATGTTCCTGGCCCCGCTGCGCCTGGCCATCGCCGGCGGCGCAGAGCAGGCCGTGCTGATCCTGTCGCCGCAGCAGGTGCAGTCGCTGACGGCGCGCGGGCTGGACCCGGTGGCTGTGATGGACTTCGTCGCCGGCGTGGGCGCGGGTATAGCCTGCTGCGGTCTGCAGATCACCAGCGGCATTTTGTTAGCCGGGGCGGGCGCCGCCCTGTATGCCGCCTACCGGCGCACTTGATGGCCCGCAGGCGACTACCCTGCGAAGTGAAGAGCGAGGAGACCCCATGCGCAAATCGACCGTCGTCCTGCTGTTGACTGTGGCGATCCTGGCGCTGGCAGCGTGTAGCGCCGCGCCCGAGGCGACGCCCTACCCCACCTACACGCCCTACCCGGAACCGACGCCCTATCCTACCTATACGCCCTATCCGGCGCCCACCCCTTATCCCACCTACACCCCGTACCCGGAGCCGGAAGCGGCCATGTCTGACCTGACCGATTTGTTCTGCGCGTACGACTTTTGCATCGGCCATCCGGCCGGCGCCTATCTGACCGACCTGGACGCCCCCGACGCCTGGAATGACTATGACTTCGGGGTCTTGATCGGCGTCAACACGACCGGCTCATGGATGGCCGTGGACTGGGAGCGGGCCGGCCGGTCCGAGTGGCAGACGGAAGGGCAGGCGCTGGACGCGGCCAACTCGCTGGGCGAAGCGCAGGGCGAGGTGCGCATGGAGCAGGTCGGCGCCTTCGACGTTGCCGTCGTCGCCAGCTACGACGAGGCTGACGAAGCGCTGTCCTATGGGTCGGCTGCCGCCTGGTATTGCGGCGGCCGCGGCTTCCGCGCGGCGGTCTTCAACAAGACCCAAGCGCTGCCGGAGCTGCTGCTGCTGGAGGCTATCGAGCGCTTCACTTGTGGGGAGTAGCAGCGGGCCGCTCAAGAGCAGACCTGCGCTTCCAACTGCCCGACCACATGCGGGTAGCTGACGGCACGACCTTGAGACGCTACAAACGAACCTGGCGGCTGGGCCCGCCAGGTTTTCTTGTGGCCACCAGAGTGCGTTCGAGATGGGGTGGGAGTGAAGAAGTTCGAATTCTCGGAGAAGTCGAACTTCTGGGCCGGCCAATTACTCCAAAGACCGCAGCAACGTCTCCGCCTCGTCCACGCTGAGCTCGCCGCGAGCCAGGCTTTCCAGGATCGTCAGCGCCGAGCGCTTGTCGCTCTCTTTTTCGGCGACCGCCAGGGGCTGCACCGGCTGCTCGACGCGCACGGCGTACAGCGTCTCGGTCTCAATGCCGGCCGGCTGCCGCTCCAGCGTCACGGCCGTCGTCAGGGCGCCGGCCGCACGTACGCTGATGTCGCCCTTGTTGGTCTCCAGCCGGATTTCGGCGCGCGGCTCGTCGCCGATCACCACGATGGTGCGCCCGCCGTGCTGGCTGACCGGGCCGGGCCGCGCTACTTTGACCTGGGGCAGCTCGCTGCGCACGCTGCCGTGACGGGTCGTCGCCTCGACGCGGGCGGACGCCGCCGCCAGGGCCAGCGCCAGGTCGCCCTTGCCAGTGCGCACCTCCCACTGCCCGCCCAACGGATCGCCCTCGATAACGAAGTCGCCATAGCCGGTCTTGCCTTGCAAGGAGCGCAGGGCCACCTGCTGCAGCGTGCAGTCGCCGCGGCCTGTGTTCACTTCAAGGCTGCGGGCTTGCCCTTGGCGCAGGGTCACGTCGCCCGACCCGGTCTTGATCTCGTGGCCAGCGCCGCCGTTGGCCTGCCAGCGCTCGACCGTCGTATCGCCCGCGCCGGTGACCATCTGCAAGCCGCCCACAAGGTCGCTGACCACCACGTCGCCCTTGCCGGTGGTCACATGCAGGTCGCCGCGCCAGGCGCTGACTGCCACGTCGCCCTTGCCGGTCTTGATGGTCAAGGCGCTGCTGCCGCCTGCTGCACGTACGTCGCCCTTGCCGGTGAGAATCTCGCGCACGCCAGCCACGCCCTCGACGTTGACATCGCCCAGGCCGGTCTTGGCTGTGACGACAACGGACGCGTCGCGCGGGATCGTCAGCGCCACGTCGATCCGATTGGCGTTGCGCACCAGCCAGCCGTTGTCAGCCCGGTTCTTGACGACGAGAACGCCGTCGGCGACGACCGTCACTAACTCGCTCTCGTCGTCCGAGCGCAGACGCGCGCGCAGCCCGATCTGGCCGGCGCCACCAGCCGTCACGCTCAGGTCACCCAGCGCCATGCCCAGGTCTACCTGCCTGATCTCAGCCACACTAAAACTGCGTTCGATCTCCATCATAGTTGATTCTCCTTACGCTGTTGGCTCGATAAGGCCGGTTGGCCCATCGGCCGGCCCTCGCAGCAGGGCCAGGGCCTCGGCAGCCGCCAGTTGGCCGCTCTGCACCCGCTCCAGCACAGCCTTGCGATCGCGGGCTGGCGCCGGCGGGACCGGGTTCGCTGAAGGCGTCAGCCGGTCGATGATCTCGTCCAGCTTGGCCCGCACGGTCGGGTAGGAGACGCCGAGCGTTTTCTCGATATCCTTCAGGTTGCCCCGGCTGCGCACGAAAAGCAGCAGGAACGTCTGCTCCTCGTCGTTCAACGCGCAGAACGGGCAAAGGCGGTAGCGGCTGCGCACCTGGGTACCGCAAGCGTCGCAGGTCACTTCGCTAACAGTCAGGCCACGGTTGTTGCACGTGGGGCACGATTCGATGATTTTGCGCATTTCATCCTCCTATCAGTCCAAATAATAACATGATAATCAATATTTGTCAATAGTTAATTAACTATATTGATTTTTTAGAAAAGCGTAGGTCCGGCTACCAGCCGGACAATCGCCGCCACAAGCCGTTTCCATCGCACAATATGACCGCGATCATGGCGTGCCACGGTGGATAGGAGTATGCTTAGGCTATCGATGCCACACCATCGCTTGCGTAGTCTCGACTTGGGGTTTTGACACAGCCAAACCTTCGGGCAAGGAGGCGCCCAATGGCACACAAGTTTTCTCTTACGCTGATGCTGCTGATTTTGGTGTTTGTTGTGGGCGGCGTAGCGGCTTCCGCCCAAGAGGGCAGCGCGCCTGGCTGGCAGGCGCGCGTCGCTCAGACTGTCGATGTCTGGCAGCGCCAGGTCATCGACCCCTACGGGACGAGCCCCTACACGTCACTGGCTCTGGACGCCGCCGGCCA
Organism: Anaerolineae bacterium; assembly: GCA_049294015.1. Classification (GTDB taxonomy): domain Bacteria; phylum Chloroflexota; class Anaerolineae; order JAAEKA01; family JAAEKA01; genus JAAEKA01. The sequence goes on along the minus strand of JBAQCH010000003.1, from coordinate 7,556 downwards.
GCCGCACGTGGCCTACCGCGGGCATGATGGGGCGTATCGCTACAGCCTGAAATACGCAGTCTTCGATGGCTCCGCCTGGCAGATCATGTCGGTGGACAACGAAATGGCTACCGGCTGGTACCCCGCTCTGGCGCTGGACTCGCGCGACGAGCCGCACGTGGCCTACCATCACGCCCACGATCGGCTGATGTACGCCCACTATTACAGCGGCTCCTGGCACAACCAAACCGTTGACAGCGGCGGCGACGTGGGCGAGCACGCGGCGCTGGCCGTCGACTCGGCCGACCGCCCACACATCGCCTACGCCGACGAGACCGCCAACTCGGTCAAGTACGCCAAACGCACGGGGGCAACATGGCAGGTCATGACGGTCGCCGCCATGCCCGCGATGGAGCAGTCGATCACCCTGGACCTGGCCTTGGACGCGGCCGACCGGCCCCACATCTGCTACTACGACGACACGGTGGACCAGGTCAAACACGCCTGGTATGACGGCGCAACCTGGCGCCTTGCGACCGTAGCCAGCAATGTGACAAGCTACAACGGCCAGGGCTGCTCGATCGCGGTCGACAGCGACAACCACCCTCACATTGTCTACAGTGTTTTGGGCTTGTTCTATGCCCGCCACGACGGCGCGCAGTGGCAGCTGGTCGAAGTGGACCACGACATGCTGGCTGGTCGCGAGCCCTCGCTCGCGCTGGATCTGCGCAACCGCCCGCGCATCGCCTACGATGTACTGGATTACCCCAACTACGAGCTGCGCTACGCCGCGTTTGACGGCTTCGACTGGCAAATCGAAGCCGCCCATTCGACCACGCAAGGGGGAGCATACCCCTACGGCATCTCCCTGGCGTTGGCAGTCGACGGCTCGCCCCACGTCAGCTACTTCATGGACGTCAACGGCCCGCCGCTGCACACGTGGAAGACCATTCCCCTGGAACGCTGGACTTTTCTACCGGCAGTACAGCGGCGCTGACCAGGATGCCATGCAGCAGGGTGATTCACCGTTACACGGCGTAATCACAGAACGCCGGCCTGCGCGGCGATCTTCCCACTGTTAACAAAACGGCGGCTGGAGCGGATGCCTCATAGCGTCCACTTCAGCCGCCGCTTGCGTCCCCGCCAGCGATGCGTTACGCCTCGAAAACCATCCCGCAATGGGCGCAGGACTCGTCCTCAGCCGCCACCTCCTCGCCGCACGAGGGACAGTACAGCCCGATCTTTGCGCCGCAGCGGAAGCACTCCACGGCATCCTCGTCCAGCGCGCCGCCGCACTCCGGACACAGCGGCGTCTCACAGGCCGGGCACTCGCCGGAGCCCTTCGTCACGTCCGCTCCGCACACCGGGCAGGCAAAGATGGGCAGCGGCGCGCCCTCTGCCCCACAGCGCGGACAGACCAGCTCATCCAGATCCAGCACCAGCGCACACTGCCGGCAGACCCTCGTCTGACACTCCGGGCAGATGCCCGCGCCGCGCGGGTAACGAGTCGAGCACTCAGGGCAGACCACCATCGGCAACACGCCGGCCACGTCCACCAACTGCGCCACGACGCGATCCGCCAGGTGCAGTTGCCTGCCGCAGTTGTCGCAGGTGACAGCCGGCCCAAAGACCGGCTGGCTGCAACCTGGGCAGGTACGGATGAACAGCCGGTTACACTCCGGACAGGCCGTGGCCGAGGTCAGCAGTTCGAAGCCGCAGCCGGGGCAATAGAAGACCAGCGCGAGGCCGCAGTTGACGCAGGTGTCGATGTCGCCCTCCTCGTCAACCCCTGCGCCGCAGCGCGGGCAGATCATCAGCCCACACGACGAGCACACGCCGTCCAGCACGTAGACCTCGCTGCGGCAGCGCGGACAGGCGATGTGATCGGGCGTTTCCGCTGTCACAGCCGGGCTGGGGCTGGCTTTCTGCGACGCCTTGCCTGCGCCCACCACCGTGGCCGCGGCCATCTGTACGAGGGTCGGCGGCACGTCGATGGCGAACATGCTGGCGTCCAGCGGGCTGCCGCAGTTGACGCACTCTGTGTCGCCCGGCTGTACCTCAGCCGCGCACATGGGGCAGACGAAGCCAAAGGTAGCCCCGCAGTTGGCGCAGAAGACGTCGTCCACCTCCATCTGCGCGCCGCACTCCGGGCACAGATCGACGCCGCAGTGGGGGCACAGGTCCGCGCCCAGGTCGAAGGACTGGCCGCAGTTGGGGCAGGGCAGCACGAAGCGCACGCCGCACGCCGGGCACTCCTCAGCGCCGGCCTCCAGGCTGGCATGGCAGCGAGGACAGAACAGCTCCAGCTTGGCGCCGCACGACGGGCACTCGGTGGCGTCGTCGCCCAGGGCCGCGCCGCACTCCGGACAGAGCGCCTTGTTGCAGTGCGGGCAGACATCGTCGCCCAGGTCGACCTCTTCGCCGCAGTGGGGGCAGGGGAAGACGAAGGCCAGGCCGCACGCAGCGCACTCCTCGTCGTCAGCGCTTACAGCCGCGCCGCAGCGCGGGCAGGCCAGCTCAAACTCCGCGCCGCAGTTGGGACAGACCGTAGCGTTGTCGTCCAGCGCCGCGCCGCACTCTGGACACAGCGCCTGGCCGCACTCCGGGCACAGGTCAAGTCCATCGTCGATCGTGGTCTTGCAGGTGGGACAGTTCATGGGTCACCTCAGGAGGACTGACGGTCCTCGTCGAACAGAGTCGTTGAATAGCTGCTGAATCCAGCGCCAGGGCGAGATCAGGACCGTCAGTCCTGGCGCCGCGAGCGCTCAGCCAGCCACACGCCGCCCAGCAGCAGGGCCGCGCCGCCCAACTGCGCCGGGCCGACGGTCTCGCCCAGCAGCAGCACGGCGAATATCATGGTCAGCAGCGGGATCAGGTAGATGTAGATGGCCGCTCGGCTGGCGTCCAGCCACTCCACCGTCTCCCACCACCACAGGTTGGCCAGCAGGCCCGGCCCGACGCCCAAGGCAATCACCGCTGCGACGGCCTGCCAGGTCCAGACACTGCCGCGGCCGGCCAGCAGCGCCACCGGCAGCAAGGTCAGCGCGCCCAGCGTGGCGGCCGCCGCCGTCACCAACAGCGCCGGATAGCGCTGCAAGAGCTGCGCGCCGTAGACGAAGTACAGCGCTGCGGCCAGCGATGACAGCAGCACCAGCCCGTCGCCCAGCGCCGTCGCCGGGTTCACGTCCAACCGCAGCCCGCCCGTGCTGACCACCCAGGCGCCGATCATGGCCAGGACGATGCCGGCCCAGCCGACCGGCCGCAGCCGCTGGTGCAGGAAGATCATCGCCAGCAGGGCCGTGAAGATCGGCACTGTGTTCGCAAGCAGGCCGGTGTTGACCGTGCTGGTGCGCGCCTGGCCGCTGATCTGCAAACCGTAGAGCAAGGTCACGCCGAACAGTGACAGCAGGAAGAAGGCCCGGCCATCGCGCCGCAGCGCAGCGCCGAAGTCGTCCACTTGCCGGCGCTGGGCCAACAGCAGCAGAGTCAGTATGGCGGTCACGCTCCAACGCCCGGCCACCACCGTCGCCGGCTCCAGACTGCGCAACGCCACGTCGTTCAGAATGAAGCTCAGCGCCCAGAGCGTCAATACTGCGGCCAGCTTGAAGATGCGCACGTGCGGTTACTGGTTGATTGGGTGATTCGGTGATTGTGGTCTCCGATCACCCAATCACCTAATCACCTAAGTTCGCCCGCCCACAGCTCCGCCAGCCGCACGCACGCCGCCGTCGCCAGCGCCATGTCTTGCAGGCTGACCCATTCCAGCGGGCCGTGGACGTCGTTCATACCGGTGAACAGGTTGGGAGTCGGCACGCCCAGCTCGGTCAGGCGGGAGCCGTCGGTGCCGCCGCGGATCGGCTCGTCGAAGGGCTCCAGCCCCAGGTCACGGTAGGCCGCGCGCGCCAAATCCACCGGGCGCATGTCGTCGGCCAGCCAATAGAACATGTTGCGGTACTGCGGCGTAATCGCGCAGGCGATCCGGGCCCTCGGCTCGCCTACGGCCACGGCGTCGCACGCCTTCTGCACCAGCTCGCCCCTGGCCTGCAAGCCCTCCAGCGTGAAGTCGCGCAGGATGAAGGAGATCTCCACATGCGCCGAGTCGCCCACCAGTTTGTAGCAATGGATGAAGCCCTGCCGACCATCGGTTGTTTCTGGCGTCAGCGTTCCCTGGGGCAGCACGCTGAGAATCTTGGCGGCCAGGGTGGTTGCGTTGACCATCTTGCCCTTGGCCGTGCCGGTGTGGATCGACACGCCGTCGATGGTCACTACGGCCTTGTCGGCCGAGAAGGTCTCGAAGACAATCGCGCCCGGCTCGCCGCCGTCCAGGGTATAGGCCACGTCCACGGCCAGGTCGGCCGGCAGGCGCGGGTCCACGCCGCGGCCGATCTCCTCGTCGGGGGTAAAGCAGATGCGCACCGGGCCGTGCTCGATGGCCGTGTTGTGCAACAGCTCGCCGGCCATGGCCATGACGATGGCGACGCCAGCCTTGTCGTCCGCGCCCAGGATAGTGGTCCCGCTGGCGGTGACGATGTCGTAGCCGATCTTCTTGGCCAGGTTGGCCGAGGTCGCAGGCGACAGCACCAACTCCGGCGCGTCGGGCAGGGGCAGCACGCCGCCGTCGTAGTTGCGATGCACCTGCGGCTTGATATTTGTGCCGCTGAAGCCGGCGATGGTGTCGACGTGGGCCAGAAAGGCCACAGTAGACGCGCTGGCTGCCTTCGGGCCGCGGCCGGGGATGGTGGCAAGCAGCGCGCCGTAGTCGGTGATGCGCACGTCTTGCGCGCCGATCGCGCGCAGCTCATCGGCCAGCAAGTTGATCAAGTCGTACTGCTTGGCCGTGCTGGGAGAAGTCGGCGAGGTCTCGTCGGCCATGGTGTCGATCTGGACGTAGCGCACGAAGCGCTCTTCAAGTTCGGTGAGGTATTTGGTGTGCAAGATGGCTGTCCTTTGCTGTTGGTTTAGACTTGACTTTTCTCGGAAGAAAAGTCAAGTCTGCGATCAATCCGGCACCAGATCGCGCTGGCCGTCCATCTCCTCCAGGTGTAACGACAACGCCTGCGAGACGCTGTCGGAGCCCATGGAGATGCCGTAGATGGTGTCGGCGGCCTCAATGGTGCCGCGGTTGTGGGTGATGACGATGAACTGGGTGTCCTGGGCGGCCTCGCGCAGGGCCGCGCGGAAGCGATCCACGTTGGCCTCGTCCAAGGCCGCGTCCACCTCGTCCAGAATGCAGAACGGGGGCGGGCTGACCTTGAGAATGGCCAGGATCAGCGCAGCCGCGGTCAGGCTGCGCTCGCCGCCGCTCAACAGCGGCAGCGCCAGCACCCGCTTGCCCGGCGGCCGCGCCACGATGTCGATGCCGCTGTTCATGGGGTCGTCCGGCTCGGTCAGCACAAGCTGCGCCGTGCCGCCGCCAAAAAGGGTCGTGAAGCGTTCCTTGAACTCGCGTGCCACCGCGCGGTAGGTCACCATGAACTCGCGCTGCATCACCACGTCCAGTTCCTGGATTACCTTTTCCAGCGTCTCGGCAGCCGTGCGCAGGTCGGCCGATTGGGTGGTGAGAAACTCGAAACACTCCTGCGCGGCCGCATATTCCTCCGGCGCATTAGGGTTGACGCTGCCCAGCCGGCTGTACTGCAGGCGCAGGCTCTTGACCTCGGCCTCGATGCCGTCGGGCAGGTCATCGACCACCGGCAGCCGTTCGACCAAAGGATGCAACGGCAGCGGCTGCTGGGTGTCGACCGCTTCGCTCTCCTCCAGCTCGACCAGCCCTACGTCGTGCTCGATTTCACCGCGCAGGTGATCCAGCTCGTCACGCGCGCGCTGCAAAGCCAGCAGAAGCCGATTGTGCGTCTGCTCCTCGGCCTGCAACTGTCGGCGATGCTCGTTCTCCTCGTCGGTCAACGTTGCTCGTTCGGCCTCCAGCGTCACCAGGCTGGCTTCGGCCGGCTCGATCAGCCGGGCATAGTGCTCGATCTGGCCGGTCAGTTCGGCGTTGCCTGCGTGCATCTCGTCGACGCGGCCTTGCAGCGCTTGATGCTCCGCAGCCAGGGCCTCGGCGCGCGCCTGCTTGTCGCGCAGTTCCGCTTGCAGTTGGGCCAGGGCGCGCTGCTGGCTGAGCAGCAGGGTCTGCTGGCTGGCCAGGCGCGCCGCCAGCACACTGGCCTCGGTGCGCCGTTCCATCAAATCGGCCGCCAACTCGGCGCTGTCCAGCTCGGCAATACTGGCCTCGGCTGCGGCGCTGGCTTGACTTGCCTGCTCGACCTGCGCCGACAGCTCGGCCAGTCGCTGCCGGGCCTGCTCGGCCCGGCCGGCCATGCTGGCCTGCTCTTCTTGCGCGGCGGCCAGGCGCTGCCGGCTGCGCTGCACCTGCTGCCCGAGCTGCGCCGACTGGCCCTGTAACTGGGAGAGCGCCGCGTTTTCGGCCTGTTGGCGGCGGGCCAGACTGGCCAGTTGCTGGTCCAGTTCGGCCAGTTGCTGACGGCGCTGGCCCAGCCGGCCCTGTAACTCGGCTCGCTCCTGTTCCCGGGCCGTCATGGCGTCTCGGGCCTGTTGGAGCTGTTCGGGCAGCTCGCGCAGGGATCGCTCCCGGCCCAACACGCCCTGGTCGCGCCGCGGCGCCACGCTGCCACCGCTGACGCTGCCACCGGGCCGCACGATGTCGCCCTCCAGCGTTACCACGGTGGGGCGCTCCGGGTAGCTGTCCAGCACGCGCCGCGCCGTGGGCAGGTCCTTGGTGACAACCACCCGGCCCAGCAGATAGTCCACCAGCCTGGCCAGCCGCGGCTCGGCCTTGACCAACTGCGATGCCAGGCCGATCACGCCCGGGCCGCTGGGCGCGCGCATGGGCTGGCCGGGGCGCAGGGTGTCCAGAGGCAAAAAGGTGGCCCGGCCGCCGTTGCTGCGCTTGAGCCAGTCGATGGCGCGCTCGGCGTCGGCCCACTGCTCGACGATGATGTCCTGCAAACGGCCGCCCAGCGCGGTCTCGATGGCCAGCTCCAACTCGGCCGGCACCTGCAGTTGGTCCGCTACCGCGCCGACGATGCCGGTCAGGGGCGAGCCGCGCTGGTCGCCCAGGCTGCGCATGACCGAGCGAGCGCCGCCACTGTAGCCCTCGCCCTCGTCCTTGAGGCGGTGTAAGAGGTCAAGCTGGTCGTGCAGCCGGTCGGCGCTGCGCCGCAGGCCAGCCAGTTGCTCGGCCAGGCGCGCCAGTTCGGCCTCGCCCTGGGCCAGGGCCTGCACGAGCTCCTGGCGGCGGTCGGCCAGCGCGGCCCCTTCCTGCTCCAGTTCGGCCAGGCGCGCCTGATAGGCCAGCACCTGCGGCGCCAGCTCGGCCTGGCTGGCCTGGGCTGCGGCCAACTCGACCTCCATGCGCTGGCGTTCCTCGTCCAGGCTGCGCTGGCGGCTGTCCTGTTCCACCAGCTTGCGCTCTTGGGCGGCAATCTCGTTCTGAAGCTGGGCCTGGCGGCGCTGGGCCGCGGCCAGTTGGCCCTGGCGGCTGCGGCGCTCGGCCTCGATGGCGTCCAGGCTGGATTGCGCCTCGGCGATGGCGGCCTGAAGCTGGCGCAGGCTGGCCT
>JBAQCH010000002.1:0-22451 GCA_049294015.1 Anaerolineae bacterium | reverse complement strand
CATCGGGCGCGGCCAGCGCGTAGCCCGCAGCTTGCTTGGACTGCGCGCCCGCATCCAACGCGGCCGCCAGGCTGTGGAAATAGTTTAGCCACGGCGCGTCGATGGGGCCAGGCTGCGCGCCGTCTTGATCCGCCACCCAGGGGCGCACCGGCCCCACCAGCAGCCGGACCTGCGGATTTTCAGCGCGCACCACCTGCACGGCGTTGTCGCCTTGCGCCGCTGGCGCGCCGTAGCCGTTGAACAGCCGCGCGTACCACGCCGGCGTCACCGGCCGCTGAGGATCCAGGCTGTTGCTGCCCAGCTCGTTGAAACCGCTGCCCAGCACGTACCCATAAACGCCGGCCAGCCGCTGGTCGCGCGCCAGCCGCCGCAGGTAGTCCAGGTAGAGGGTCAAAGCCCGCTCGTCGCCAGCCGGCGGCAGGCTCTGGCCCTGGTCGTAGTCCACCCGCACCAGCACGCGCAAGCCTTGGGCGGTGGCTTGCTGCACGCGCCAGGCCAGATCGTCGATGCCCCAGTGTGCTTGATCGGCCAGCCGGGCATAGGTCAGGGTCACGTCCCAGCCGCTGCGGCCATGCCAGTCGCGCTCAGGGTTCGCCTCCACCGCGCACAGGTGGGTCGGCGCGCCCGGCAGCTGAGAAGATGGCGTAGCGCGGCCTATGGCGCCATCCGCGCCGAGGATGATGCTCGAGCGTCGCCGGCAGCCCGTGTTGCAGTCATGATAGAACGCCACCTCCACGGGCGCGCCGTCCGCTGACGCGGGGAGGACAAAGGCCCAGGTATAGACGCCTGGCGAGCTGCCGGCCCGCAGCTGCACCGACACAGGTTGGCCGTCGACCGTGGCCAGTACATGCGGCCAGCCCACCCCATCGCTGATCTGCACCGTCGTAGGGCCGCCGCGCCCGTTGGTCGGGCTGACCCGCCAGCGCGGCCACGGCTCCTCCCAGACGCCGCCCGGCGCGATGGTCACCTGGCCGCGAATGGGCAGCAGCCAGTAGAACACAGCCAAGGCCAGCACGACCAGGGCCCATCCTGCCCACCGCAGCCAGGGTCGGGATGGCCGGCTCATGGCCGTTCCTCCGGCTGGCGCGCTGCGGTCAACAGGAAGTGGGCGCGGACGCCGGCAGCGCTGCCTGGGTCGGGGCTTTCGATCTGCAGGGCGCTGCCATGGCGGCGCAGCGCCTCCTCCACCAGGGCCAGCCCCAGGCCGCTGCCAGCCTGCTCCAGCGGCGCGGCCCGGTAGAAGCGTTGGGTCACGCGGGGCAAGTGCTGGGCGGGGATGCCCGGCCCGGTGTCGCTAACCGCACAGCGCACACCGGCGGCCTCGCGCTGCAAGCTAAGCGTGACCTGGTCGCCAGGGCGGCTGAATTTGACCGCATTGTCCAACAGATTGAGCAGGACGCGCAGCAACGCGTCGGCGTCGCCAGGCACAGCGGGCAGCGGTGTGTCAGCCCGCAGGCTCAGGTGGATCTCCTTGGCCGCGGCTGGGGCGCTGGTTTGTTGCACGGCAGCTTCCGCCACGGCCAGCAAATCGATAGGACGCAGGGCCAACTCGCTGCTGGTCTCAAGCCGGCCCAGGTCTAACATGGCATTGACCAGACGAATGGCGCGCAGGGTCTCTTCCTTGAGCAGCCGCAGCGACTCAGCGCGCGTTGGTTCAGGCAGGTTGGCGAGTCCCTGCACTTCAGCATGGGTCAGGATGGTGGCCAGGGGAGTGCGCAGCTCATGGCCCAGGTCGTTGAGCAGACGGCTGCTTGCCTGTGCGGCCCGTTGCTGCTCTGTGGCATCGAAGAGGAAAACTAGCTCGCCGCCTTGGCTGATCCAGGCTCGCAGCCAACGGCCGCCCGGCAGAGCAACCAGGCGGTAACGGCTGCCGGCAGCTTCTGCGTCGGCCAGCAAATGGTCAGCCCACTCCTCGGCTGGCAAGGGGCCTCTACTGGCAGGCAGGTCCAGCAGGCGTTGGGCGGTCACATTGGCGTACTGCGCTTCACCTACGCGATTGAGGCGCAAAGCGCCGAACGGAGCGTCTTCCAACGCCTCATCGAAGACCCGTGCCGACCTGCGGCGGCTGAAGGAGCGGTCCAGCCAAACCGCCCCACCGGCAATCATGGCCAGCAGGGCGATCAGGAGAAATAGCAGCAGTTGCAGATCGAAGTTGTACATGCGATGAGGGTAGGCGGTTCCGCCCACCCCAGGCATTATACCTGTGTCTGCTACGAACTACCCAAACCGGCCGTCCAAGGGCGGTAGTGGCTATGGAGTGCCGATGACCACCAGGTCCTCTGGTCCGTAGATGTGCCTGGCTACCACAGCGCGCCAGCGGCCGTCGGGCGAGGGAAGCGCCTGAGAATAATAGCCTGAGAAATACGCCCGGCCAGAACCAACATAGAAAGGTTCTAGCAGCGGCGTGACGCAAACGCTGACCGGACAGGGCTGCGCATACAGATCTTCCGGCGCACCCTGCCAGGCCTGGCTTGCATCCGCGGCGACATCATAGGCCAGCAGTGGGCCCACCTCGCCGTCTTGCCACGAGCCGTGCTGATCGTATCCCGCGCCCTGATGCATCCGATAGACAATGCGTTGGTCGTCGACCCAGCCCAGCGGCTCGTAGACCTCGGGACGGACTTCGGCGCCAATTTGCAGGCTGCGCACGGCTGTAGCGATCAGGCCAGAGGGGCGGTTCACCAGGCGCAGTTCGACGCCCGGCTGCGTCGCGATGGCAGGCTGGTAAGGGGCGCGCGTCCACGGAAGAATCAGCGCCGCCAACAACGCGGCCAGACAGAGGTAGACCGCCGGGCGCCGCCAGACCTGAGAACCGTGGGCCGCGACCAGCGCGACCAGCGCGGCCAGGGCAGCGACGATGGCCGCCGCTGAAAGGGCGACATAGCGTGTGGGATGAGCCAGCGCCATCAGGCTGCGGAAACCCAGCAGCGACAGCGGCGCCAGAAGGGTATTTAACGCTGTCGAATCAGCTTGCAGTTCAGATATCCAACGCAGGGGCCAGTTCAGCAGCAGGATGCCCCAGAAGGGCAGCGCCAGCAGCACGGCCGCAATCACCAGGATTGTACGCATGGGTTTCATGGCTCGGTCTTCCCTGGATTAAGGACTCGAAACAAGCGAACTGGGCATATATCCAGTCTACTTCATCCCTTGCTCCCGTGCAACGCCCAAAGTGATAGAATCACCCTATCATTTTTGACAGGTCCCGGCATCACGCGTTCATCACCACCGCCATCGGGCGCAGCCGCGCCACCTTGCGGGCGATGCCTGCGCCAGGTATGCACGCTGTCGCCGTGATGGCCTCTCGCCCGACCATAGTCGCCTACTAGACGACGCAGCAACAGCCGCACTGCAGCTCGATGGCGACCGGTGAGACGTGGCGGGCCACTACGTCACTCCGCACATGCAGCACCAGCAGCGTGTAGGGATCGAACACGACGACATCCTTCACGCCCTGCGAGAGGTAGAAGTGGGGGCCGATCTCCAAATCCTTGGCCTCGAAGCCCTTGCTGATCACCTCGATCACCGCTTCGGGAACCAGGGTGACGGCCTCTTCCTCCTCGTCCGGCTCGCGACAGAAGATGGCCACGTCGGGGCGCTTGAGCGATCCGTCGGGAAAGCGCACATAGACGTCGGAGACATGAATGCACTGGCAGCCTGTCAGTGCTGCGGGGGTCCGAGGTTCGATCGATGCACGAATACGATCAATGGCTCGCTGATGCTTCATGATCGGGTGAGCTTCCCACAGCGGCAATCCACGCACGATCTCCAGCCGCACGCCCAGCTCGTTAGCCTGGATGAACTGCCCGAACAGGGTGGGTTCTTCGCGAGTTGCTGTCACTGACATAGGGCGCCTCCTGTCGATGGTCGAAGTCCAGAGTAGGTCGCATCGATTATAGCCTGGTTTGCTGTGATCTTCAAGCGGTAGTGCACGGCAACAGCGTCCGCAAGGACGCGGCAGAGCAGGTGATCGATACCTTCACCGTGGTGGAGTGAGGTCGGAAACCGTCACCGGCGGCGGCTCGAATGGCCTACTCTCCCAGGCGTCGGCGCAACAGCGGCTCGCCAATCGCCGTTGCATCCAGCTTGCTCGCGCCAAGAAAAGCGACGAAACGCGTGAACCCGCGCGCCAGCGCCTCCGCAAAGGCCTCATCGGCGGCGAGGGCCGGATCCTCCAACCACAAGCCCAGGATGACGAACGTGCCTGTCGCCCGGTCGAGCTTGCTGTCGAAGCGCGCAACGAGCCGGTCGCCCCACAAGATTGGCAAGACATAGTAGCCGAACTTGCGCTGTTGCTCGGGCTTGTACACCTCCCAGACGTAGTCGAAGCCGAACAAAGCCTTGGCCCGCCCGCGCGCGCTGACCGGATCGAGCGGCGCCAGGAAGACGACCTCTTCCGTGGTAGACTCCTGCAACGGCGTCCACGCCTGCGGCACGCGCCCGGCGCTCAAATCGCTCAACACCCCGGCGTCGCTGCCCAGCGCGTAGTGTAGCGCCTTCCAGCCTTCAACCTGCACCTCGAGGAGGTCGCCGTCGGCCAGCAGCGCCGCGATGATTGGCTTGACTCTGTCAAACGGCACGCCGCGATGATAGGAATCGCTCACTCGGTTCATGCGCGACAGGCCGGAGAAGCTGACGTCCTTTTTGATCAGGAAGCGGTCGGCTTCGGCCTCCGTGCTCTCGCGGATCAGATGCGCCGGCGCGACCGTTTCGGTGAGCGCGTAGACGCGTTCGAAGCGCTCGCGGTGGTGCGTCATCACTTCCCCGGTGCGCCACAGATAGTACAACGCCAGCGCGCTGTCCTTGCGGCCGCGATAGCTTTGCGTGCGCGTGCGCGTTGCCATCTCGAAGTCGCGGTTGCTGACGGCGCCGCGCTCGCGTAAAATGGCCCGCATCTCGACGATGGCATCGGCGTGGTCGCGCGCCATGTCGCGAATGCGCACGGCGTCGTCGCGCTCGCGGCGCATGACCACGCGCCAGTGCGGCAGTTCGTCCATCGGCCGGACAGCCAGCCAGCCACCCCAGTCAAAGAACTTGCGTTTCTGGTAGGCCGCATCCTCCCACAGGCCAGGTGCGGTGTCGAGCACGCGGCTGTGCAGCGCGATGTCGTGGCTGCGGGCGATGATCTGCAGCGGATCGAGTTGCAGGTACTCCATCGCCCGCATGGCCTGCTCGACGCCCGCGAGGCCGCGCCAGCGCCGGCCGGGCCACAAGCCCTGTTTGCCGAGGATGTAGCGACGGGCTGTATCAATGTCGATGGTTAGCATGATAGTCTAGGGGGTAAGGATCAGTCAGAAACGCGTCTGGCATGTTTTTTGTGGGGCGTCCCAGTCAGTCTTCTTTCATGTCGGCCCGTGGGGTCGATTGGGGGGCGATTATAGCATGGCGAAGCGAAAAGGTCAATCAAAATGCGACCAAGGGATAAAGCAGTAAGTCATTGAGGAGAGGGAGATGCATATAGATGAAGGGACCGGGAGGCCAATGGGTTGTACGGGTTTCTGGGGTTAGGATTGACGCTAGGGATCAGCCTGATGCGCAACAAGTCGGAAGCGCAGGTGGGTCAGCCAGGGATGGAAGGGGGTGAGGCAGGGTGGCGGGGTGCGAGTTGTGGTGTTGAGAGAGCGAAACGAGCCTGTCCAGAGGGGGTGGAAGGGAAGGGAGGGGCGCAACGGGGGTGCGACAGGCGCGTGAAGAGAGACCGAAGCTGGTAGCGCGTCGGCCTGAGCTGGGAAGTAGCGCTGAGGAGGGGCGGTCCGGGTGCGAGTGAGCGGGCCGCCCCACAGTCAGGCGCCAGCGGTGACGGAGCGTGCGTGGGCCAAGGTGGCCTCACGGACAAAGCGCACCGCATTGCCGGTCAGGATCAGGATGTCGCCCAGGCAAGCGGCCTTGGCGCTGTTGGCCAGGCCAAACCAGGGGGAGCGTTTGAGGCCACGGCGTTGCTGACCCGCGTTGCGGCTTTCGGCATAGCTTTGCCGGCCCTGGCGCAGTTGATAGGTAGGGGAGGTGACCGGCAGATCACGGGCCAAGCGAATGCTGCGGTCGGGCAAAGTCAGACCGACCCGGACGAGATAGCCCAAGGGGTGATCGGGGTCTCGATAGGGGCAGTCGGCCCAGCTCTGGTCAGGCGCGGCTGGCGAGGTCTGGATATCGGGCTGGCGCTGGTGGCGACAACGCTGCCGACAGAGCCATTTGCTGTCATGACGCGTGTAGTCGTGGCCATTGAAGACCAGGCGATAGCCATGCGGGCAGAGGGGTATACCCTGAGCGTCGAAGCCGCGTTGCAGGCAGGTCACAGGATCTGTGTCGCCTGCGGCTGCGCGCTGGTCGATCAAGCGCAGGGCTTGCAGATCACGGTGGACGTAGCGCAGGATGTCGTCGTAGCCCTCGCCCGCATCGCCCAGCACCTCGCCGATCTTCAGACCAGGGAAGCGGCGGCGCAGGTCTTGCAAGCCGGGGATGGTTTGCAGATGGTCGTTGCGGTTGGCGGCCACGTAGGGGCCGAACAAAGGCCAGAAAGTGAACAGGCGGTCGTCCAGCACGTTGAAGGCCTTGCTCTTGTAGCCGAAGTAGTGCTTGCCACGGCCCGCCTTGCGCTGCTCCGTGCCGTCCGGCGACGGGGCGCCGTGGGGCTGGTTGCTGCCGCTGTAATACACATAGGCCGCTTCGGGATCGCGCGGGGTAGCCAGCCGGCAGTGCTCCTCGCAGGCCTTGGTGTCGCAGGCGCACCCCTCCTTGCCCGCTGCCCGGGCGGCGCAGTGGCGTTCAGCGGGCGGCTGGAAACAGGCTACGTTCATGTGGCGGCAGCGCATGTGTGAGCGGGCGCCCACCAACTGACTGTCCAGGGCGATGCTGACACCCCGCTCGGGCGGGTCGTGGGGAAAGGTCGAGTGGCTGGGGATCAAGCCGTAGGCCAACAGGCTGAGCGCCAGACTATCGGCGCACTGCACGACCCAGGCCAGTGGGGTCGCCTGGAGGGCCATACGGAAGGTCGAGACGCTGGGCAAGTCGTCGGGCTGGAAGCCCAAGCGGCGCACATAGCCTTGCCCTCGTTCCAGCGAGTGCAGCTCAGTCACCAGTTGCGGCCAACTCCATTTGCGCCACATCGTCAAGAGCCAGGCCACCCCCAGGCTGACCGGGTCGAAGGGCGGTGGACCGAACTGGCTGCTGAAACGCTGGCCCAAGATCGGCCGCCAGGCACTGAAATCGAACAGCCGCAGGATCAGGTCGAAATCGTCCAGCCCTTGCCAGGCGACCAACCCCTCGCCCAGTCCCTCTTCCGGCGCTAGCCACTGATAGTGCGAGCGGCAAGAGCGCGGCTGCCAGCTGGGCGGAGCCGGCGCCTGCTCGCTGTCTGGTTCAGGCTGGGTCGGCGCCACCACCAGGCGCAAGGGCAGCAGCGGACGGATGCTGGTCCAGTTGAAGGTCTCCAGAAAGTTGGGCAGCAACAGCCGCCGCTGCGCTGCCGCAATGTCGCGCGTCTCGCGCAGTTGAGGACGCGTGAAACCGAGCAACTGGTGGAAGGGACTGTCGGGTAGGTGCGGCTCGCTCAGCACCTGCGCCGACGTCGCAGCGGCAACCCACAGGCTGTTCATCTCAACCTCCCCGCCCGGCGCCGATCGAGCCAGGCTCGATTGAGTGCCTCGCTGCGCCGATAGTCGGCCTGGCTGCCCTGGTCACACAGACGCCGCAAGCGGCCAGACAACGCCGGTAGCCGCAGCAGCGCCAGGGCGTCATTGCGGATCTGCCGCACTCGCTCTCGGCTCAAGCCCAACAACCGACCGATCTCCGCCATGCTCAGCGGCGCCTCGCCGTCCAGACCATAGGCGCTGACGATCACATGGTAGGAACGCTCCGGCAGATGCGCCAGCAACTCCTTCAGCGCCGCCCGCACCGCTTGACGCTGCCAGACTTGCGCCGCCAGCTCGAGCGGATCGTCCGCAGCTGCCGCCACGCCATGACCCTGCGGCCGTTGTGTCTCTCGCACCAGCCGCCACAGACGATGACGGATCGCTGGCACAGCATAGGTCGAGAAGGCTATGCCGCAACCCGCATCATAGTGCATGATCGCCTGCCACAAGGCGATCTGCCCTTCATGCACCAACTCCGCATAGGCCACATCACTGCGACAGTCGCGCCGAATGACCCATGGCACCAGCCCGTCATGCTGGCGCAACAACGCTTCCATGCACACCTGGCACCCAGCTTGGGCACAGGTGTAGCGCATTGGCCCTTCAGGGGCCGGTCGATGTACACTGGACATGATATACCTCCTGGTTCGGGTGTCCTTTCCTTAACACACCTTACCACAGGAGGTATATCTATGGGTTGAATTTTCTCGCCTGACTTATTGCGTTATCCCGACCAAGGACCGGCTGGTCCACAGCCGCATCGCCAGCCGCCTGAAGGCCAATGCGCCGATATATTTGTCAACTGTGCGTCAATGACGTATAATCTCGGCATGGTCTTCATCGAAACCCCCGTGTTTACCAAGTTGATCGAGCAACTCCTGGCGCACGAAGACTACGTGGAGTTACAGCGCAGTCTGCTGCTCAAGCCAGATGTTGGTCCGATCATTCCTGGATCTGGTGGCCTGCGTAAGGTCCGATGGGGTCTACAACAGCAAGGCAAGCGCGGTGGGCTTCGAGTGATCTATTATTGGGACAAGCCCAATGAAACGATCTACATGCTGTTGGTCTATCGCAAGAACGAGCGTGAGGACTTGACGCCTAACCAGGTCAAGTTCTTGCGCCAGTTGATCAAGGAGTATCTGGAATGAACGAACACGATTTTGAGTTGTTGGTGGAGAGCATCAAGCAGGCCGGCGAGATCAAGCGTGGAGACCGGCAGCCCAGTCGCGTGTTTGAGTTCAACCCCCTGGATGTAAAGGCGATTCGCGCCCAGCTCGACCAATCGCAGAGCGAGTTCGCCTACATGATTGGCGTCAGCGTGGGTACCTTACAGAACTGGGAACAGGGCCGGCGCAAACCGGAGGGTCCGGCCCGCGCGCTGCTACAAGTGGCGCTGCGCAACCCGGAGGCAGTGAAGGCTGCGCTGACCGGCAGCAACGACGCACGCCCAGCCGGCTGACGGCGGGTCAGCAACCAGACCAGCCGCGGCCCAGTGCATCATAGCCAGGAGATCGGGGGGTGCCTGACGTGCGAGAGGTTGGAGGTGGAATTTATGGTCAGGGAAAAAGAGATGTTGCAGGGCGTGACGGCAATGATCGGTGATACGGTAACGGCCAACGTTCATCTGCGGCTGCTCCTCATCCAACTTCCAATCGAGCGAGCTCAACCAGCTCAGCCGTCAGCTTAACGCAATGTTAGGCCCGTGCCCCCTGAAGAGTCCAACTCAACCAGACCGCCACCGATGACGATGAACCGGGCCGACTACCCGCTGCCCCTTGATTACGGCCTTTCTGGTGTCGAGTTATTGTAATACGTCATTGCTTTTCCGATCAGGCAATTCACGCCGCCGACAGTGACCGGGCCGTACAGGATTCCTGCGACGATTTCCCCCTGCGAACCGGTAATGGCTGCCATGAAGGTATTGAAGTCCTTTGCATTTGCGCTGATCTTATCCGTCGCCGTCTTGCATGTGTGAAACTCATGCACCACGAACACTGCAAGCGCCGAGCCATCTCGTTGTGCTTGGATTGCACTACCGCAAATTGCGGTCAGGAGTTGGTACCTAATGTTTTCCCATCGGTTATCCCCTGCGGGAACAAGAGATAGCAGTCTGGTGATTCGTTCTGGTACTCTGGTCGCTGCACCGGATTTCCTGCGTCTATTGGCAGACCGCCTGTACTCCGCGATTGTTTCGTTCCCGAAAGGTTCGTCTGCCTTAGCTTCGATACAGATGGTAACTTGCTCATGCTTAGTCCTGCCAGATAGCCAAAGATCGTGGTTGCGTCCTTCGCCCCTTTCTGGGAGTGAAGTCACAAGTTCGGGAATTCCGTGCAAAAGCTCCAGAGCTAACAGGCGCTCTGAAGAATGCAGTAACTGCGATAGCTCTTCAGGCAGCGATGGCTCGGATTGGCGGAACCATGCCTGCGCCAGTTCCATCGCGCTCCGGCAAGGCCCCCAGTGATATTCCTTTTTCGGGCGGGTCCACTCTTGCCAGCATGTAATGGGTGTGCCGTCTGGCCGCGTAAGAGTCAGTCGGGTTGTCATGTTTGTTCTATATGCCTGACGCACGCTAGATGAAAGATTCTGGCATTTGCAACTTCATATCCAGCCGTCGGTCATCCTCTGGCGTCTGCATTCAATTAGTCTACCAACGATGTGGCGTCACCGTGCGAGCGGCAGCATCCCAACTGGCGAGATGAAGGTCAACGCCATATTCACGCCGAAATCGGTCATGGAGTCGCTGTGCGGGTTGGACGGCGAACGATTTCTGACCTGGACTTTGAAAGTACTCCAACGGCGCAACGACAAGACCGACTACTGGAAAATCCTCGTCCGGCAACACGCCAGGCTGTCGAGCGTGGAACAGGCGACGCTGTTCACGATTGGCACTCAACAGCTTGAACTGAAGCAGGTTCTCAACCGCAGCGTACCAGGGATTGTCTGCACCGTACTTCACTTCAAGCAGTGCGAGTCGATGGCGCCTGCTGTCGCGCAAGAGCAGCAACACGTCGGCCTCAACGTTTGCACTACGCCTACCTGTCTCGTCACGCGCCAGAGGCATCGCGTTGATGCCGTCGACCACCATAGCCCCCATGCATCGAACGTCAGCGATCGGGTCAGCGAGGATATCGTGTTCTATGCGATGCTCACCATTGTGCGGAGCGCCGACATCGCTACGCCGGTACCGTGGTCCAAGCAACTGAGAGTCGATCGTGCGCTGCCAGTTCCCAGGCACCGGCACGCGCCACAGATCGAGCAACGCCTTGATCCTTGCATCCACGTCCGGCACATTTGGTCCCTGGTACTTTGCCTGGCCGACCCAACGGCTTCGCCATTTCGCAAACTCTGTGGACGAGGATATGTTTCCGCCACCATCGTGTAGTGACATCAAGATGCTCCTTCCTACCAGGACTTTTCGATATAGAAAGCGTCAGCAACCGCTCCAGCATCTCCTCATCGCTGAGGTCATGCGGCCAGTCGTAGGCAGCAGAGACCGCCGCGTCCAGCTTCCTGTGCGCCAGATCGAGCCAGGGCGGCCGCTGGTTGTAGAGGTTGGTCAGCGTGGGCTGCTTCAGTTCTGCTCCTCCGGCTTGCTCCACGGCGGGTCGCCGTCGTAGTAGAGCACATCAGGGTCGATATCTGCGCCGTTGGGCCAGGTCAGGGTCTCTGTCTCGGGATCGACATACACCTTGGCCAACAACTTGGGGTCCTGGCGAATGGGATCGAACAAAGGGCCGTGCAGGTAGGGTTCCAAGTCGATATCTCTGGCTGAGCCGTCAGTGAAAGTCACGTAGACTACCGATCTTTCCCGCAACTGGACAGACTGAACCGAAGCCAGGTAGGGGTATTGCAGGTTGCCGATAATCTCTTCCGTCATGATAGTCCCTCATATGATACATCATGATGACGATCCCGTAAAACCGGCTAATCGTTGGCATCTCTCTCGCTCCTTGTCCCCACTCTCTCCAAATTCAGCGCCAGCAATCGCTCCAACACCTCCTCATCAGCCAGGTCGTGGGGCCAGCCGTAGGCGTCGCAGACCGCCGCATCCAGCTTCTTGTGCGCCAGATCGAGCCAGGGCGGTCGCTGGTTGTAGAGATTGGTCAGCGTGCGCTTCTTGAGTTCGGCTTCGCTCGCGTCGACCGGGTTGAGCCAAACGTCGCGCTGTTCCACCAACTCGCGGGCGGCCTGGGCGATGGCCTCGACGCGAGAATCGCCAGCAGGTTCGCTCTCTGGTGGCCAGGGGAAAGGGAAGGTTTCGAAGGTCGTGGTAGGGGTGTAGCGTGGGCGGTCCTCTAACGATGTGCCCATGCGCAAGGCCCAGAGTTCGTGAGGTCTAGAGTGTAGTACACCGAAGAAGTAGTCGTCTTCGCGGACTATCACCAAAGTACCCTGATTACAGAGCACTTCTGGCCGCATCCATACAAAAATGCGGTACTTTGCAACACCAGGTGTTGCGATGAATCGGTGCTTTCCTTTAAGGGCTTCACGCATCTCAGGGCGAGGTCGTGCATATTGCCACCATTGACCGCGGTAATCGTCTCTGCGTGTCTGCCGTATAGGAAGAACGCTGTATTGAACATACGTAAAGGGCGCTTCATACTGAGCAGCCACCTCATTCGACATCAAAGCGAAATCAATCGTCCACATGTCTCTGGATCGTTGAACTAAATCGACGGCACTCGCTACAGGCCGAACCACGTCGGAGTTCGGACGTCCATTTGAATTTATAGGAGCATCGAGGAACCGGTGAGCAGTCTCAGCGTCAACGTCAAACGGGGCTTTGGCTGAAGGCCCCATGAAGCAGATGCCTATATTTTCGCGAAGACCTTTGGCAACTGTCAGATCAACTTCAGCCGTTAGATCAGCGTTTATCCGTTCAACAGAGCGGCCATCAAGTATACGATCTTTCTCCGCTCCAATGTCAAAGCCAACCATCGACACGTTAACAGCGGCTCCCTCAAGTATCCAGTCACGATCACTCTCGGCCCAGAAAATGTCCCCTGTTCGCTTGATCCTTTCAAGAACAGTGCGATTTGCACCACCCCGGATTGAGTTTGTCGCTAGCAACCCAGCCCGTTTGACTTTGCCCATCTCAATCATCGCCCGCGCCTTCTCGAACCAATAACACACCAAATCACTGAAGTTAGGCAGGCGATCGCCATACAACCTGAACAGAGCCTCGGTGTATTTGTCGCCCAACTCTGAGCGAATCTTGCCGCCTCCCAAGAACGGCGGATTGCCCACGATCACTTCCGCCTCCGGCCACTCCGGCTCCACCGGCCGGCCCTGGTCGTCGTAGGCCAGGATGGCATCCATGTGCTGGATGTTGTGGAGCGGCTGTAGGATCGGTTCAGCGGCAAAGCCGTAGCCGTTCTCATGCAGCCACTGCAGGTAGCCGATCCACACCGTGGCCTGCGCCAGCTCGTGGGCGTAGTCGTTGATCTCGATGCCGTACAGTTGCGCCGGGCTCACCTCCAGGAAGAAGGGCTGCATGCCTACCTCGCCGCAGAAGTTGCTGACCTCTTTCTCCAGGTCCAAGAGCAAGCGCAGGGAGATATAGAGAAAATTGCCGCTGCCGCAGGCCGCGTCCAGCACCCGGATCGTCCGAATCCTCTGCACGAAATCCATCACCAGGCTTTGTAGCTCGTTCTTCGTGCGCGTTCTGGCCGCACCGGTCGGCGCTGCGTCTCGCTTCTTCGCCAGCTCATGCGCCCGCGCCTTGATCGTTTCCCACTCCCGACGCAGCGGCGCCATGAGCACTGGCTCGACGATCAGCAGAATGTCCTCCTTGCTGGTGTAGTGCGCGCCCAACTGCGCCCGCTTGGACGGATCGAGGCTGCGAATGAACAGTGTGCCAAGGATGGCAGGCTCAATGGCTGACCAGTCCAACTGCGTGATGCCGTGCAGGATGGCGATGCCTTCGCTGTCGAGGTCCAGCGCAGCGTCATCGTCGAACAGCCCGCCGTTGAAGTACTTGATCTGGTGCTCGCCGAAGCTGTCGCCCTCGGCCATGGCCCGAAAGAGCAGCTTGACCTGGCGGTTGAAGCCGCTGACGTTGCGACGGCCATTCTCGACCATGCGCGTAAACAGGCCGGCGGGCAGCAAGTCGATATCTTCGGAAAAGAGGCAGAACAGCAAGCGGATCAGGTAGTGGGCGATGTCATACGGATCGTGTCCCCACCTGGCGAGATGTGACGCCAGATTGCCAAACTGTGCGGCTGCTTCCTCTGTAACCTGGGCAGCCGTCAGCTCCGGGCGGAATGCCGTGGGGCTGTAGAAAATGTGACGCAGCCGCTGCAAGCCCTGGGGCGTCAGCAGATCGTCCAGCGTGATGGCAATGGTGACGTTGGCGCAACTGGTGAAGTTGGTGCGAATGTTGATGGTCTGGAGGTTGCTGACGATCAGGAGCGGGGGATTCTCCAGCGATTCGCGGTACTGCAAAAGCTGGTTGTACGCCTTGCTCAGATTGCCGTCCGGCCCCTTGTATTCGATGGCGAAGTGGTCTTTGTACCAGACATCGGCGAAGCCATTGCCGCCGCTCTGCTTGGTGGCTCCCGCCTCAAAGGTAAAGAACTTGTTTTCGGGGTCTAGCTCGGCCGGTGTGGGATGACCGGCCAGGTGGCACAGGTCGATAAAGTGTTGCTGGTAGGCTTGGCGTTCCGTAGACGTGCTACCGCGCCACTTGTTGACGAACTCCTGTGGGGTCAGCGTTACCGGCATTACTGGCCTTTCACGCGGGGACGAGAGCGTAGCCCTCTCTGAGTGGCTTGCTGGGGGGCGAGCAGTCCCTAGCCTTGCTCAAGCACCCAGCCTGGGACATTACAGAACGCATTATACGCACAAAACGCATTGCGCCAAGCCGCACAGCTTAGCGCTTCGAGTCCGTTCCTCGACGCTACGAGGTCGCTATGGGGTCCTGCCCTGCCAATCCACCCCGCCGCCATCCCCGCCACGAAAGCGCTCTCTGCGCTACGCTGCAGCGCTCAGTCGCTCCTGCAACCAATCGACTGCCGGGCGCGCTCAAGATGGGCGGTCACTTCCTCGCCAAACTTTCCGCTCATACGGCCACCCCCTCCCGCTTGGCAGTGCGATACAGTTGAAGACGACCGCGCTCATAGTCCTGGAGAAACACAGGTTTTGCCGAGATGAGGTGCTCGGACTCTAGCTGGATCGGATAGAGCAGGTCGATTATGCGCTGAGTCTCTTCAAAATAGCTGAAAGGCCTATGCAGCAGCACAAGCAAATCGATGTCGCTCTCAGGGTCAGCTTCGTCGCGCGCCACCGAGCCGTACACGACCACCCCTTTCAGGCGAGAGACGTAGTAGCTCTCGAGCGCTGTCTTGCACTGGCGGATGATCTGATCGATTGCCATGTTCAAGCCTCACGGATCCGGTCACACCCGCTTGCGGCCGGCGAAGCCGGCGTGCAGCTCGTGCCAGTAGGCCACTTCCTGTTCGCCGTAGCGCCAGCACAGGTAGACCTCGCGGCCGTCGGGCCGGCGGTGCAGGAAGTCCAGCAGCCCCACGTCGGGGTCCTTGAGCACCACGCCCATGGCCTCGATGGCCTTGTGCGCGGCCTGGACGCGCTCGAACTCGGCCAGCATCTCGCCTGCCTTCTTGCTGCCGCCGTTGCCGATCGACTTCTTCAACACCGGCCACAGCTCCGGCCGCGCGTCGATGATCGCGCGCCGCGCGGTCATGAGCTGATCCAGCAGCTCGTTCAAGCGCGGCAGCGCAGCGTTGGCTTCGTCCAGAGTGAAGAAACGGGCAGACATGAGGAAAGGATGAATGATGAACGATGAACGATGAACCGGAAGGCGGAGGCGATTCCGGATTCATCGTTCATCATTCACCCTTCATCGTTTGTCATCAATGGTAGCCGCAGCTCTCGGCCTGCTCTTCGCCGGTGTGGCTCTTGGCCGTGCGGAAGGAGCTGCCGCAGCCGCAGGACGAGACGGCCTGCGGGTTCTCGATGTGGAAGCCGCCGCCCATCAGGCTATCGACGTAGTCGATGCGCGCGCCGCTGATGTAGAACATGCTGGTGGGGTCCACGTAGACGGTCATGCCGTGCTGGCTGTAGACCTGGTCGCCAGGCCGGGCCACGTTCTCGAAGGTCATGCCGTACTGCATGCCGCCGCAGCCGCCGCCCTGAACGAAGACGCGCAGGCCGTGCGTGCCGGCCATGCCCTTCTCCATCATGATGCCGGACAGCTTGCCGGCCGCCGACTCGGTCAGCACCACGCCCTCGGCGGTCATGGTCTCGGGTTCCATCGTCATTACTGCTGTTGCCATGGTTGGTGTCTCCTGAAAAATGGATTGGTAACTTGGTAGATTGGTAAATTGGTTGATTGGCAAGTTGGTTGATTGGTGGTCGTCGCAGATCACCGATCACCGATCACTGTTCACTGTTCACTGTTCCCCCGTCAGCCGCCGATCTGCGACATCACCCGCAACTGGGGGACTTCGCCTGCGGGCAGGCCGTGGCCCCAGGGCTTGTACCAGACGGCGTTGCGGATCAACGCGCTCAACTGCTCTACTGTACAGCCCTGGCGCAATGGCGTTAGTAAGTCTGCTTCCCGATCGCGCAATAGACAAAGGCGCAGCTTGCCGTCGGCTGTCAGCCGGAAGCGGTTACAGCCGGCGCAGAAAGGCTCGGTCACGCTGCTAATGAAGCCGATCTGGCCCTGCGCGCCGGCCAGGCGATACGGTCGGGCTGGATCGCGGCCATCGCCGCCCGGCACGGGATGCACCGGCCCCAACTCGGCTTCGATCAGCGCCCGCGTCTCGGCCGAGCTGACCACGGCTTCCTGCTGGAAATCGGCCACGCTGCCCAGCGGCATCAGCTCGATGAAGCGGATGTGCCAGGGCCGGTCGATGCTCAGCCGGGCCAGCGCCACCACCTCGTCCTCGTTGAAGCCGCGCGTCACGACGGCGTTCAGCTTCAACGGGCTGATGCGAGCGGCCTCAGCCGCAGCAATGCCATCCCATACCCGCCGCAGGTCGCCCCAGCGGGTGATGCGGCGGAACTTGGCTGCGTCCAGCGTGTCGATGCTGACGTTCAGGCCGCGCAGCCCGGCCCGAGCCAGCGGTTCAGCCAGCTCGGCCAGCAGCAAGCCATTGGTGGTCATGGCCACCTGCCGGATGCCCGGCGTGGCCGCGATGGCCCGCACCAGCTCGACCACACCTGGCCGAATGGTTGGCTCGCCGCCGGTGAGCCGGATCTTGCTCACGCCCAGCCCGGCGGCGGCGCGCACAATGGTCAGGATCTCATCGTCCTGCAGCAGCTCAGCCCGCGGCAGGAAGCGCATGTCCTCGGGCATACAGTAGACGCAGCGCAGGTTGCACGCGTCGGTCAGCGAGATGCGCAGGTAGTCGATACGCCGTCCGTAGCTATCCTGTAAGGGTCCGTGGTAGTCGGGCGGCTGTCCCAAGGCCAGCTCGCCCGCAATCAGGTCAATCGGCGACCACATGACGTAAAATCCTTGAAGGGCGCTACCTGTCCGGCCGGCTAGGCCGGAACAGCATCGAAATGCAGGGGAATAGCAGCCCGCTGCGGCTTGGCCGAGGCCAGCGGACCTGGCGCAGAAGGGCTCTCAGCCGCTGGTACGCCCACCCGATAGGCGCAGCGGCAGCCGCCTTCAGCCAGCCGGTTGACTGGCGCCGGCGGCGCACCCAGCAAAGTGCTGATCAACCGCAGGTCCATGGCGCACAGCTCGCGATGCTGTTCAGATACGCCGGAGTAGGGGCAGTTGAGCGTGTACAGCACGAAAGCATCGTTCTGGCGCTCATAGCGCGCCAGGTAGCCACGCTGGTTGAGGAATTCCACCGTCAGTTGGACACGCTGTTCCAGGGTGGCATCGTCCGGCAGCGGCGGCGCCTGGCGAGCCTCGCTGTCGGCCATGCGCTCCAGCATGCCCTGCAACTGGTCGGCCGGCAACAGCCCTTTGATCTCATCCAGCATGCGCAAGGCCAACGACTCGTGGTTGCGCGGAAAGTGAGCGTTGGCTGCTTCGGTCAGCGCGTAGACCTGCAAAGGCCGGCCCACGGTGCCGCGCCGCCGGACGTGCGGCGAACAGATCAGATTCTCGCCTTGCAGCACGTCCAAATGGTGGCGCACCGAAACCGGGGCCATCTCCAGCTTGCGAGCCAGCTCCGCTACGGTCACGTCGCCCTGTTCCTTCATTATTTCCAGGATACGATAACGGGTTGTCTGCACTCAAGGTCTCTCTTACTGCGCCGCCAAAAGTAAAGCCATCAGGTAACTATTCAGCACTAGGTGCCGGGCACTTGAATCTGCGCTTGCACGGATGTCCGCAACGCCGACTCAGGCCCACAAATCGATCGCAAGTGCCCGGCACCTGAATAGTTACGCCATCAGCTACGCAACACTTAAGTGCAGCGTCAACAAAGCTACTGCGTACAGGCGCCTGGCGCTCTGGCGATGATTCGCACATGATGCCAGGCTCAGCCCAGCCGCCAGGCGCCTCAAGAACTTTGTTTGCGCTGTGCTCAGGCGGTCAAATCTTCCGCGCACGAGAAGGTGCAAAAAGCCGAACGCCGCTTCACACCTGACCATACCGCCGCGGTGGCCGATTGTAGCACAAACGTTTGGGGCTGTCAATTCTTCTAAAATACTTTAGAGAAATTAAGGGCGGTGAAAATTTGCACCACATCTGGTTTCAAGGTAGAATGAACTGCCGTTGTACGGCGGGTGTACCTGGCTCGCCCCGCTTGCTCAGTGTTAGGAAAAATCCCCCGGTTTGCTCATGGAAACAATCACTGTTCCCTCCGAAAGTCCGATGGTCAACCCCGTCGCTGAAATCAAACAGATCTCCGTCGCGGCCGACGAAGATGTGAGCGCTGTCAACGCGCTGCTGGCCGACGGGTGGAAACTGATGCATGTGGGTCATACTGGCCAGCACACGGTCTACGTGCTGGGCAGACCGACCCAAACCGCGAAACGCCGCACCGGCTTCACACCTTAGCAGCGTATCTTCATGCTCAGGCGCCAGACCCGCTTACCAAGGCATCAGCCTTGCCCAGCGCCCGGCGCCTCCCAAGTCACTCCGCAGTAGCTCGAAAGGACGGAGCGATGGCAGAACTACCCCAGGGCGCAGCAGCCGTGCCCGAAGATGTGCAATCCAATGTGCTGCTGACAACGATAGACTGGATCTACAACACCGGTCGCACCTTCTCCCTGTGGCCCATGACCTTTGGCCTGGCCTGCTGCGCGATCGAGTTCATCGTCACTGGCACCGCGCGCTACGACATGTCGCGCTTCGGCATGGAGGTGGCCCGGCCTTCTCCCCGCCAGTGCGACCTGTTGATCGTCTCCGGCACCGTGACCAAGAAGATGGTGGTGCCCATCGTGAGGCTATACAACCAGATGGCCGAGCCGCGCTACGTGGTCAGCATGGGCGCCTGTGCGACGGGCGGCGGCCCGTTCAAAGAGGGCTATAACGTGGTCTCGGGCATCGACAAGTTCCTCCCCGTCGATGTCTACGTGCCTGGCTGCCCGCCCACGCCCGAAGCCCTGCTGCACGGCTTCATCACCTTGCAGCAGAAGATCAAGAAGCAATCGGTGCGTACGGTGCCGTGGTACCGCAAGGAATACACCGGCGAAGTGCCGATCCCCGTGTTGGGACCCGATATCTTTGGCACAGCGCCGGATGATGTCAAGCGCGTCCGTGAGATCAACCTGCAACGCAGCATGGCCGCGCGGGCAACAGGCGCGATCAACATCGCAGAGTTGCAGCACACCGGCGCAGATGAATTTGTCGTCATTCGCAACAGCGGCATGGCCCAAGATCTGACTGGGTGGCGGCTGCAAAGCGGGGAAGGCGGGCAAGCCTATAGCTTCCCGGCTGGCTTCGTGCTTATGCCCGACGCCGAGTTGCGCGTGCATAGCGGTCCAGGCGCCGCAGCGCAGGCTGCCAATGAGCAGATGTGGACCAACCAGCACGTGTGGCGTGACAAGGGCGACACCGCAACGCTGCTAGACGCCTCCGGCAACATCGTTGCGACCTTCAGCTACTAGGCGAGGATGCCATGACTGATGCACCTGTTGAGACGACCCTGCCCTACAGCGACCTGCTGCCCGACGCCGTGTTAGCCGTGGAGGCTGGCATTGAGGGCGAAAGCCTGGTGGTGGCCCCTGCCAGGCTGCTGGCCCTGGCCGAGCACCTGCGGGACGCTGAAGGTTACAATCTGCTGTCCAACCTGACTGCCGTCGATTACCTGGGCTTCAAGGGCCGCACGGCTGCCGACCGTTTTGAGATCGTCTATCACCTGTACAAGACCACTGGCGGCGGACCCAAGGTGATCAAGGTGCGTCTGCCGGAGGACAACCCGACGCTGCCCACCTTGATGCCGGTCTATCCGGGCGCTGACCTGCAAGAACGCGAGGCCTACGACCTGTACGGCATCCGCTTTGCGGGCCACCCCAACCTGCGACGCATCCTGCTGTGGGAGGGCTTCCACGGCCATCCCATGCGCAAAGACTGGAAAGAAGCCTATTTCGAGGCCGAGAGCAAGCCGTTCAAGAGCCGCCACCCCGATGGCCACCACGCCTGGGCCGAGGACCGCAACCCCTGGGGATCCAACGTCAGCTACCCCGAAGGCTTCGATCCAGAGACCTGGAACGAGCCAGTTGTCATGCGGCCGCTGGAGGGACGCTCCAACAACGGCGCCTCTGGATCGATGAAGACTGACCGCATCGTGGTCAACATGGGCCCGCAGCACCCCAGCACCCACGGCGTGTTCCGCATGATTGTGGAGCTTGACGGCGAGACGGTGACGGCGTTGGAGCCGGAGATGGGCTATCTGCACCGCAACCATGAGAAGATCGGTGAGCGCAACACCTACCTCATGAACATGCCCTACACCGATCGGTTGGACTACATCAGCTCCATGTCCAACAACCTGGCCTACGCGATAGCCGCCGAGAAGTTGCTGGGCGAGGCCTACCAGCCGCCAGAGCGGGCTGAGTACCTGCGGGTAATCATGGCCGAGCTGACCCGCATCGTCAACCACCTCTTCTCGGTCGGCACCTTCTTCAACGACCTGGGCGCTTTCTTCACGCCGCTGCTCTATGCTGTGCGCGAGCGTGAGCTGATCCTGGACCTGTTCGAGTCTGTGTCCGGCAGCCGCATGATGTGCAACTACATGCGCTTCGGCGGCGTGACGAGAGACCTGCCCGATGGCTGGCTGGAGACGTGTAAACAGGTGGTCTTCGAGCGTCTGCCCGGCAAGCTGGACGAGTTGGAGCGCTACCTGGTGGGCAACGAAATCGTTCAGCAGCGCTGCATCGGCGTCGGCTATCTCTCGGCCGAGGACGCCATCGCGCTGAGCTGCACCGGGCCGCAACTGCGCGGCAGCGGCGTGGCCTATGACGTGCGCCGGGCCGAGCCCTACTCGATCTACGACCGCTTCGACTTCAACGTCGTGACGTTCCCCGGCTGCGACGTCTACTCGCGCTTCCTGGTGCGCATGGAAGAGATGCGCCAAAGCGTCAGGATCTTGCAGCAGGCGCTGAAGCAACTGCCGGACGGTCCAATCCAGGCTGCCAAGGCTCAGGGCGCCTACACGGTGCGCCCGCCGGTCGGCGACGTCTACGGCCGTATCGAAAGCCCCAAGGGCGAGTTGGGCTTCTACCTGGTTTCCAACGGCGCCGGCAATCCCTGGCGCTACCGGGTGCGGCCCCCGTCTTACATCAACCTCAATGCCCTGGGTCCCATGGTCGTCGGCAACAAGGTCGCCGACGCTGTGATCATCCTGGGCGGCATCGATATCGTGCTGGGTGAAGTCGATCGCTAGCATAGCGTAACACGTAAAGCGTAATACGTAACAGGAACACTCTCCGGTTACGGGTTACGGGTTACGGGTTACTGGTTACGGAGGCTCCATGTTTGGAACCGGACTTCTCAAAGGCTTAGGTGTCACCTTCAAGCGCTTTGCTGACACGTACATCGACGATGTCAAGCATATTCCCAGCCGCTACGCCTACGGGCATGACGCCATGCGGCAAGCGCCTGACGAAAAGGGTCTCTTTACGATTCAGTATCCCGAGGAGAAACGCGAGCTGCCCGAACGCTTCCGCTACATCCCGATGCTGATCTACGACACCCCTAAGCAGGAGGACCGCTGTACGGCCTGCGGCATCTGCGCCAAGGTGTGTCCGCCCCAATGCATCTGGATCGTGCGCGACAGCGACGAGAGCGGCAAGCCCATCCCACGGCCGGCCGAGTTCTTCATCGACGCGTCGATCTGTATGAGCTGCGGCTTCTGCGCTGAGTACTGCCCCTTCGACGCGATCAAGATGAACCACGACTACGAGCTAGCCGTGTACGAGCGCTACCCCAGCCTGGTCTACAACATGACCGAGCTGACCGTGCCGGTGGAGTACTACGCGTCGATCTGGCCGACTCAGTACGAGGAAGAGGAGAAGCGGCGCGCCGAGGAAGAGGCCAAGAAGGCCGCCAAGCAGGCGGCCAAGGCCAAGCCTGCGGCTAAGGCTGCGCCGGCAGCAGAGGCGAAACCAGCACCCGCGGCCGAGGCCAAGCCTGCTCCGGCTGCCGAAGCCAAGCCGGCCCCGGCTGCGCCGCAGCCTGCGCCTGAACCTAAACCGGCGCCAGTGGCTGCGGCGGCTGCGGCGGCGCAAGCTTCCGCCCCAGCCTCAGCGCCTGCCAAGCCAGCAGTGACGGCCGCGGCCGCAGGCAGCATCTTCGCCCGCCTGCCCAACCCGGCCAAAACCTCGGGCGGCTACTCGGTCGAGGAGATCAGCCAGCGCCGCGTGCTGGCCTACGAGCGCTACAAGGCGCGCAAG
>JBAQCH010000001.1:0-15957 GCA_049294015.1 Anaerolineae bacterium | reverse complement strand
TCCGTTACGTAACACCGCTGACAGCCCTGCAGATCCGTATCCTGGAGCTGCTCGGACTGTCACCGACCGTCTACACCAAGCTGGCCGAATTGCGAAAAGGCCAGTGAAATTTAAGCGAATGGACAGTGACAATCAATCAGTTAGCCGCTTTTTTTGGCGCCGGTGCGAGGCCAGGATTACAGCACGGACTGGCTGGCCACTGCTGCGCCGGCGCGCGTCCGGCTCCTCCACAGGCGATAGACCTGCTGCACCGCCTCGATCGCGTTGGCTACCAGCACAATGGCCACGACGATGCGCAAAGCCGGGTCGAATACTTCCGACGCGGCCAGGCTGGGGCCGGTCAGCATCAGAGTGGCCAGCGCGATTCCGGCCAGGTTGAGGGCGATGTTCAACAACCGCAGCAGCGTAGTCCAGCGCCCACGGATCAGCGCGGCCACAGCCAGCGCCATCTCGGCCGCCAGCAGCGCGGTCAGCCAGGGGATGTAGCGCAGGAACTCAGCCGAGAAGATCCCCACCGACGTCCAGTCGCCCCCCTCGACGGCGATACGTCCCTGCGCGTCGAGGATGACGTTGAGGAAAACCAGGAAGGCCGTGGTGAAGATCACGGTAACGATCGTCTCGAAGGCGCTGACGCGGTCGTAAGTCTCGGCCGGGGGCAAGCTGCGGGGGTCCCAGGTCGTGTCGATCTTTTCCAGCTCGCGCAGGTTCAGCCGTTCTACCAGCGCAAAGACCAGCACGACCCAGGCGGCCGCCTGCACGATGCTGCTCACAATGCCGCCCACCATCGCCCAGGCATCCTCCAGCCGGGGCGGCGATTGGGCGATAGAGAGCACCACACCGAACAGGCTGACAGCCAGCACAATGCCCACCACCAAGCGTAGTATCGTCATGAAAGTCGGGTAGAGCAGCGGGCCGATCAGGTACTGGCTGGCGCCGTAGCGCATGGCCATCTCGCGCGGCGAACCGAACTGGCGCAGAAGCGCCAACACCTGCTCGTCCGTCGGCTCAGCCCCAGCCGTCTCGGCATCTAACGCATCGTGCAGCAGCGAGCGTATCTCCTTTTCCACATCGGCGCGGTTGCGTTCGGGCAGCATCCGGCCGACCTCGGCCACGTAGCGATCGATCCATTGTTGCGATGACATCTCTCATTCCTCCGGGGTCAACAGGTCGTCCAGCGCGCGGCTCAGGCGGCGCCATTCCGCGGTTAGATGCTCCAGGGCCGCCTGGCCCTGAGGGCTGATCAGATAGTAACGGCGCGGGCGGCTTTCGTCGGCCAGTTGCCATTGACTGGTCAACAGGCCCTGCTCTTCCAGCCGTCGCAGCAGCGGGTAGAGCGTGCCCTCATTGATGTCCAGGCCGCGCTGGCTCAGGCCCTGCTTGAGCGAGTAGCCATACTGCGCGACGCCGCACTGCGCCAGCACCGCCAGGGTCAGCAGGCCGCGCCGCATCTCTGAAGCAAGACTGTCATAAAGCGCTACAGTGTGATCTTCTGGTAACATGTCGGCTATAATACTATATGTAATACAGTATCGTCAAATCTGTAATAAAAGAAATCTCAAGTGCAAGCCGCCGTACCCCCCGGCCTGCCGCGCGCAAAAAGAGACGGCTGGTCGATTTTCATCGACCAGCCGTCTCTTTTTGCTGCTGCGGGAGCTAAGGTGACCCACCTCCGGATCGAACGGAGAACCTACTGATTAAGAGTCAGTTGCTCTGCCAGTTGAGCTAGTGGGCCGCAACGTTTCCCACCGGCAGCAAGGAGATTATATGCGTTCCAGGGGCCATTGTCAAATAAACGACCTGAAACGTTTTTTGCACGCTCTTGACAAAACGCGCCGCGTGTGTTATTATGTTGACAGCACTACGCGAAAGCCGGCGCGCTAGTGCCCCTGGCCATCCAACCCGTCCCGCGGAGGTTTCCTTCCATGAGCATCGACCAACCACCGCTCTTTCCGCCGCCTGGCCGCCCTGGTTCGATGTCTGCACCCGTTGCAACGCTGGGCCCGCTCAGCGCCCGCTCGTCGTTGGCCTCAGCCGCCAGCGCGTTTCATAACCACATGATCCGCCAGGGCTTCTCCGAGAACACGGTCAAAGCCTTCATGGGCGACCTGCGGCTGCTGATGAAGTACGTCTCCCCCAACACCAACATCAGCCGCATTGCGACCCATGACCTGGAGAACTATCTGACCTGGATACTGACGGAGCGCGGCACGCCGTGCAGTCCCAAGAGCTATGCCCGGCGGCTGACCACGCTCAAGGTGTTTTTCAAGTGGCTACACGACACCGACGTGATTGCCAGCGACCCGGCCGCCCCGATTGCGCACCAACCGGTCAGCACCCCCTTGCCGATCATCCTGTACGACAACGAGGTGGAGCGGCTGCTGCGCTACAGCCGTGACTTGCTCTGGGCCCGCAAACCGGACACCCGCCCCTACGTCCTGGTGAGCCTGATCTTGCAGACGGCCATCAAGAAGAGCGAGTGCATGGGCATCCAACTGGAGCACATCGACGGCTCTGACCCGCGCGCGCCGGTGCTGTATGTGCGCTATCCCACGGCCCGCATGCGCCACAAGGAGCGCAAGCTGGTGCTGGCGCCGCAGTTCGTGCAGGTGGTGCGCCAGTACATCGCCCAGTACAAACCGGAGACCCACCTCTTCGAATGCACGGCGCGCAACCTGGAATATGTGTTGGGCGACTTGGGCCAGTTGGCCGGCATCCAGCACAAGTCGGTCTCGTTCGAGGCGCTGCGCTGGACGGCCGCAGTGCGCGATTATCGCACCGGCATGCCCCCAGAACAACTGCGCAAGAAGCTCGGCCTGTCCCAGATCAGTTGGCGCGAGACCGGCATGAAGATTCGTCAACTGGCCAGCCCGGGGCTGTAACGCTATGTGTCCCGCAGAATCGCAAAGGCCGCCCCGACGGGGCGGCCTTTGCGATTTCCAAGCCAACGCATCCGATCGAACACTCAGGGTTTGCGGGCTAGCTTGCCCTCGATGTTGCTGCGGATGTCGTCCATCGACTCCTGAATGTAGGGATAGACCAGCCACACCACGCCCACGCCGAACAACGCGCCGGTCAGGGTGCGCAGCCACCAGTTGCTGGTGCGCAGGCCAACCAACTGGCTCAGCCCATCGACGGCGATAGGAATGACGAAGAGCGCGAAGAGCGGCAGCGGCAGCCGGCGCACCCGGCCGCGCAGCAGGGCAAAGACGATGCCAGCCAGCACCATCGAACCGTAGATTGCCACGTCGCGCTCGCACAGCGCCACCTTCCAGCCCAACGTCTCGTCGCCAATGAAGCGGCGGCGCTCCAACAATCCGCTGCCTGGGAGCACGTTGGCGCTTTCCAGCTCCTCCAGCGTGTAGACCGGCTGCTCGCCAAACAGGAAATAGGAGCGATCGGGCAACTGATGGCAGGCCGGCGAGTAGATCAGGTAGAGAACGCGGGCCGGGCCGGGCAGTCCCACCTGCATCAGCACGGGCGCCAGGAAGGGCAAGCCAACGTACAACGCCAGCGCCAGGCCAAAAAAGGCCACCCAGTGGCGGGCGATGCCCAGCACCATGCGATCGCCGATGGCCGCGGCGCGGTCGGAGCCGGACGGCGGGGGCGCAGGGGGCGATGGAACGCCAGGCGATGGCTGTACGGGGCGATTGGGTGTCGTCATCAAGTGAGATCCTGCACGGCTGCCAGCGCGCTGCGCAACTGACCGATGGAGATGGGCGGCTGCAACGTAGGACCGCCGGCGATTTCGACCACCGGCGTCAGCAGCAGGTAGCGCTCAGCCAGGGCGGGATCACGCGTCACATCGACGGTCCGGACGTCCAAGGGCTGCTCGGCGGCCAGCAGGTCCAGATCCTCCAGCACATGGCGGCACAACGTGCAGGACGGCGCGCTATAAACGGTTACGTGACGCGCCACGGGCTAGCGGATCTCCGCCAGCAGTTCTTCTAACGCCGACGCCCGCAACAAACCGGGCCAGCGCTCCACGATCCGCCCCTCGCGGTCGATGAACACGCTGGTGGGCAGGCCACGCACGTTGTAGAGCTGCTGCACGTCGCCGCGCGTGTCCAGCGCCACGGGGAAGGTCATGTTGAACTGCTTCATGAAGTCGGCAGCCTGGCTGGCCGTCTCCTGGGCGTTGACGCCGACAATCACCACCCCGTCGTCCTGATAGCGCTGATGGGCGGCCACAAACTCGGGCATCTCCTCACGACAGGGCGCGCACCAGGTGGCCCAAAAATTGAGCACCACCGGCTGCCCCTGCCAATCGCTGAGCCGGGTCTTGGTCCCATCAGAGAACTGGAGGATGAAGTCAGGGGCAAGCTGGCCAACCTCCAGGCCGCGCTGCGCGTTGTTCACGCCGCGCGTGGTGGCCTCAGCCAGGTTGGGCAAGCCGGCGGCGATCACCTCGTCGCTGGCTGCGCTGCCGCCGCAGCCGGCGGCCAGCAATGCGGCTGCCAGCAGGATCGTCAAGGCCAGCAGCGTTTGGGGCATTCTCAGTGGGTTCACCATGCTACCGCTCCATGCCCAGCACGCCCAGCAGCCAGCTTTCCATCTCGACCTGCGGCACCACAGTCGCCATGAGTTGCAGGCCGCCGGTGTAGATCACCACGCCGACCACAGCCAACAGCAGGCCGCTGACCAGGCTGATGGTGGGCAGGTAGCGATAGATCTTGGGCAACACCCGCCCCAGCTCGTTGAAGAGCAGGCCGGCGATCAGAAATGGCACGGCCAGGCCCAGCGAGTAGAAGAAGAGCAGCAGCGCGCCGCGGCCGATACTCTGCTCGGTGGCGGCCATAGCCAGAATACTGGCCAAAATCGGCCCCACGCAGGGCGTCCAGCCGGCCGCAAAGACGATGCCTGTCAGGAAGGAGGTGACATAGCCGCGCCGGCGATTCTGGCCCAGGTCGAAGCGCTTTTCCATGTAGAAGAGGTTGGTGCGACTGGCCCAGCCCACCAGCAGGCCGATCAACACACTCTCGGCCAGCGCCATGATCGTGGGGGTGAAGCCACCCAGATCGGCCACGCCGAACAGCGCCGCACTGCCAGCCCAAATGGTGACGAAGTTCAGCACTGCGGCCGCTGCGCCCAGCGCGACGTGGCCGGCCATCGGCCAGCCAAAGCCTGCCAGGGTGATCAGGCCAAACATCAGCGCCTGCAGCACGCGGTTGACAGACGTCTCGCGCACGTTGACCAGGTAGGCGATCAACGCCACAAACACGGCAAGGAGGAGCCAGCCCTGCTTGCGCCACTCGATGTGGGCGATGCGCAGACCGAAAACCACCAGCATGACGCCGCCGACGCGGATGATCACCGGCACGGCGCGGTTGAGGGTCTGGCCCAGCGCGCCGCCCAATGCGCCCAGCGCCACGAAGACCAGGGTGAAGCCGGCCACCAAAGCCACGGCGTGGGAGAGAGTGAACCAGCGGCTGACCTTGCCCTGCGCGTCGGCTCCTGCCACGGTGGCCCCGGTCAGGTAGCCCAGGTAGACGGGCACCAGCGGCAGCACGCAGGGCGAGAAGAACGACACCAGACCAAACAGCGTGGCCAGCAGGAGGTTGATGTTGTATGACTCCAAGAGAACACCTGTCAACTCTCAGACGACGCAAGAGCCGCCCAGATTACACTCGAGTCGCAGTCCCTTCGACCACAACCTCGCGCAGCACGCTCAATTCCTCCTCCAGCTTGCGCTGGCGGCGGGAAATGCTCCAGACAAAGAAGAACGTGGCGAGCCAGAAAATGATCATACCAGCAGCGAGATAAATCATCAGAAATGCTCCTTTGACAAAGACTACAGTTCTGCCAGGGCCTGCATCTTCAGGTCTTCCACCTGCTCACGCATGTCCTCCAGCTTGAGCCGGTAGTGCAGCAGCACTGCGTAAAGCAGGCTGAAGGTGAAGATCGAGAACAGCAAGACCACCACCATGTTGCCACTCATATCGAAGCCGCCCTGGGAAGTCTCGCTGGCGGTGCCGATGACGGCCGGGTGGATCGTGCGCCAGATGCGCACCGAGATGAAGGACAGCGGCACGCTCAAGAAGCCGACGATGCCGTAGATCGACGACAATCGGGCGCGCCGTTCCGGGTCGTCGATCGCGTTGCGCAGCATCAGGTAGGCGATGTAGACCAACAACACGATGGCGGCCAGCGTCAGCCGCGGGTCATCCCACGACCACCAGGTGCCCCAGGTTGGCCGCGCCCAGAATGAGCCGCTGACCAGGTTGGCTGCGGTGAAGACCACGCCGATCTCGGCCGACGACACAGCCAGGTTGTCGAAGCGGCGCTGACGCTTGAGCAGATAGAGAATGCCGCCCAGAGCCGTGACGCCGAAGGCCAGATAGCCCACCCAGCCAGCCGCCACGTGGAAGTAAAAGATACGCTGGGCCAGCCGCTCCGCCTCGGTCGGCATGTTAACCGCCGTCGGCGCCCACAGAATGGACATGTAAACGCCCACCACCACCAGCAGGCCGGTCAAGGCTAGCAGGATCAACCACAACGTGTCCTTGCCACCGGATTTCTTGGAAACAGTCATAGCTCACTCCTCGACCACATAGTCGAACAATAGCATTGCTGCGGCGATAAAGATGGCGTCGTAGGCCACCAACAACTGCACCCAGCGCATAATGTCGGCCAGGCTGTCGCCATCCAACAGCCGGCTGACAGCCTGCACGCCGGCCACGAAGACCGGTATCATCACGGGGAACAGCAAGATCGGCAGCATGACCTCGCGCGCGCGGGTGTTGATGCTCAGCGCGGCGAACAGGGTGCCGACCGCGGCGTAGCCCAGCGTGCCCAGCACCAGCACCAGGATCAGGGCCGGCGACAGCAGCCAGACGTTGAACAGCACCGTCATCAACGGCAGCAAGAGCAGCTCGACGACGAAAATGAACAGCAGGTTGCCGATCAGCTTGCCGAAGTAGATCGCGCTGCGGTCCACCGGGGCCAGCAACAGCCCTTCCAGCGAGCCGCGGTCCTGCTCCAGGATGAACGAGCGGTTCAGACCCAGCACACCAGCGAAGGTGATCGCGATCCACAGCACGCCCGGCAGCACCAGCCGCACGTTGTCGGCGCGCAGGTCGAAGGCGAACTGGAAAATCAGCACCGACAGCCCGGCAAAGACCAGCATCGAGCTGAGGATATCCTTGGTCCGCAGCTCGGCCCGCACGTCCTTCCAGACGATGGCCATCACTTTGCGCAGATAGCTCATGCCGCGCCGACCGTTTCGGTGTAGATGCGGCGGAACTCGGCGCTGCCCAGCTCCTTGGTGGCCGAGTCGAAACGCACACGGCCGCCGTTGAGGATCAGCGCCCGGTCGGCCCACTCGATGCCGCGCTCCAGATTGTGGGTGGTCAACAACACCGTGCGGTCGCTGCTGCCCAGCTCCAGCAACAGGCTGCGCAGCATGTCGGCCGCCTGCTGATCCAGCCCGGTGTCCGGCTCGTCCAGCAGCAGGATCGGCGGATTGTGCAGGATGGCCCGAGCGATAGCCAGCCGTTGGATCATGCCACGGCTGTAGGTGCGCACCACGTCCTTGCGCCGGCCGGCCAGCCCGACCTGCTCCAACACCTCGACAATTCGTGCATCCAACTGCGGCACTTCGTACATGCGGCCGAAGAAAATCAGATTCTCCTCGGCCGTCAGGCTGTCGTAGACCAGCGGGTTGTGCGAGACGAAGCCGACGTAGCGCCGCAGCCCTGGGCCTGACTTCTGCACATCCTGGCCGCCCAGTTGCACGCGGCCCGATGTCAGCTTGCTCAGGCCGGCGATGATGCGGATCAAGGTCGTCTTGCCGGCGCCGTTGGGACCGAACAGGGCCACTGACTGCCCGGCTGGCACGTCCAGATCGACGCCGCGCAGCACAGGGCGTCGGCCAAAGGCTTTGACGAGCTTGCTCGCGTGGATCACTGCTCAGATCGCTCCTCGCCGTTCAGCCTGGCCTCGGGCGCGGCCTCGGCGCTTGGGTCGGCTGCTGCAGCAGGGATGTTCGACACTGGCGGGGCCACTGCAACCAACAGCAGGCTGCGCTTCTGCGCAGCCCGCGCCTGCTGATAGCTGGCATCGTCCAGCCCGCCGGCGGCGTACAGATCGTCGAGTTGGGCGATGGCGGCCACCAGCCGCTGCCGCTCAACCGCAGCATCGATGACCACTGGCGCGGCCGCCGCAGGCGCCGTCTCCACGGCCAGCGGAGTTGCCGGGCGCAACAGCAGGTAAGCGGCAAACACGCCCAAGATGGCCACCAGAGCGGCCGCGCCAATGCCGTAGAGCAGCGCCTGGTTGTGGGCCACCACGGCATCGGAGCCGGTTGGCGGCGTCACCAGGGCGCTTTGCCCGCTGGCCAAACCGGTCAGGCTCAAGCTGACCGGCGCATCGGCTGGCAAGTTAAGTGCTTCGAAGCTGTTCCACTGTTGCTCGGCCACCGTTTGCGGACCCAGGCTCTGCAAGCTGGTTGTCACCTCGGGTCCCTCGACCACCAGGGCATTGAGGCGGTCGACCGGGTAGGGCACGCTGTGAGCGAACTCGACGTCCGTGCCTTCATAGGGCAGCAGGTAGCGCAGCAGAACCTGGGAACCGCCGGGCAGCAGAGGCTGTGTGTCCACCACACCGTCAGCCGTGCGGATGAAACGGCCGCCGAGCTCGCCGCCATCGAAGACCACCGACGTGGCGCCCGGCGGCAAATTGAAGCGCAGCACGGCGTTCTGGCCCGGCGCGACCTCCTCGCTGCCAACGAACACATGGTCGCTGTCATGGTTGATGCGGTACAGCTCGCCGATCAGCAGCGCGCCCTGGTGCGAATCGATAAACCACTGCGCCAGACTGACCCGGATTTCGCCCGGCGTGGCGCTGGACTCGTAGATATTCAGCGTAGTCGCCAGCTCGCTCTCGCCGGCCTGAAAGGAGACGATATCGCTGCCAAAGGAGTTGCCGCCGTAGATCGTGCTGGCAAGATAGACATATTGCGAGCCGGTGGGCAAGTTCTCGAAGACGAAAGCGCCATCGGGTCCCGTCTGCGTGTCGCGGGTCGCCAGCGGCTCGAAATTCTCGAAAGTATTGAGCGTCACGGTAGCCGTGACCGGCTGGCCTGTGGTGCCGTTGGTAACCACGCCGCTCAGGCGTCCTGTGCCGGTGAGCACGGCGGCGGGCGCTATCGGCTGGACGGTGAAGCTGCGGGCAAACGTAACGGCCGCCCATATCTCCGCCTCGGACAGCGTGTCGGCGAAGCCGGGCATGGCGCCCTGGCCCTGGCTGGTGATGGTGTACCAATCGGACAAGGAGCGGCTGTTGGTGAGGCTGGCGTCGGTCAGGTCGGGCATGGTCAAGCCGGCGGCCACAGCCTGCGGGCCTGCGCCCGCGCCGTCCGGCCCGTGGCAGGCTGCGCACTGCTCACCCCACACCGCCTCGCCCTGCGCCAACTCAGCTTCGCTACTGTGCAACGCCAGCGAGTAGGCCACTACGTCCCAGATTTGCTCGTCGTTCAGCCGATTCTTCCAGGGGGGCATGTACGCCGCCATGCGCCCTTCCTTGACAATCTCGAACCATGCGGCGGGGGTGGCCAGGCGGGCAATGGCCGGGTCGGCCAGCGCGGTCGCGCCCTGCGGCAGCTCGGCCGCGGTTGGGCCGTCGCCCAGGCCGGCGGCGCCGTGACAGGGGGCGCAGTTCTGCTGGAAGAGCGCTTGTCCGTTGCCCGCGGGGGGCGGGAGCGTGGGTTCTTGCTGAAGGGGCGCTGCCGCAGCCGGCATGGGCTGCAGGAGCACGAGCAGCAGAATCCCCACGAGCGCTAAAGCCGCGCCGGCTAGAAACAACCAAAAAAAGCGCGCAGCGCCAACAGTGCGGCCAGGCGCAGGATGCGGGGTTAGATGTGGCATGCAGCAAAGAACAAGAAAAGCGGTCGCCCATCCTTTGGCACGAGCGACCGCAGCGGAAGCGCTCACGGAGCAACGCGGTTAGCCGATAGACTCGACTTGGATCTCTTCGTACTCGACCGGCTTCTGCTCGCCGCCGTGCTCCTCATAGCGGGAGGGGCACTTGAGCAGCAGTGTGTTGGCGTAGAGCACGCCATCCTCGCCATACTTGCCCTCGACGATGGCCTCGGCGGCGCGAGTGAAGTTGTCGGGCCGCGGGCCGTGGAAGTAGATCGGCACCTGGTTGGCGTCGTCCTTGATGCTGAACTTCAGGATCAACTCGGCCGAATTATAGTCCACGCTGTCGTCCACCACAACGCCGCTGACCCGCACGGTCTTGCCGACGTTAGCCTCAGCGCTCTCGGCCAGCTCGCTGACCGTCATATAGTAAGCGCCAGCGCTGCTCATGGCGTTGAAGACCAGAAAACCGATGGCCAAAAAGATAACCGCAGCGCCAATGAAGAACTTGATATTCCGTTTAGCCGGTTTAGCATCCAATTGGGGCGACGTAAGAATGGTTGACTCTGACATTGAGAATCTCCTGGCGTCAAGATTGCGGGCGTGGCTTTCAGGCCAGTGTAGCACCAAAAGCGCCCGCTGTCAACGCTATTGTGCCATAGTTCTCACAATTTGAGTATGATCTATGTCACAAAACAACGACGAGTTTCGAGAATGGAACGCACTTGCGCCACGGTTTACTGGCGATGCAGTCCAAGAGAGGATGCAACCGCTATCACGCTCTTTGGGGCGTCCTCGCCCGGCCGTGGCAGATGACACTACCTGGCCCGGCGAGGACGCCGCGCGATCGTGCGGTTAGCTGCTACTGGGACTGCGCTTCCTGAATGAGCTGCTGGAACGCCTCAATCGGATAGGCGCCGGGCAGCAGCGTGCGGTTGATGAAGAAGGCCGGTGTGCCGCGCACGCCATAGCCCAAGCCTTCCTGCAGGTTGGCCTCGACCACAGCCGCGTGTTGGCCGCTGTCCAGACACTGGTCAAAAGTCGCCTGATTCAGCTTGAGCTGGCCGGCAAAGCCCTTGAAGATGTCCACGGACGTCGCCTGGCCGGACCACTGCTGTTGGTTCTGGAACAGCAGATCGTGCATCGCCCAATAGGCTTCCTGGTCGCCGGCGCAGCGGGCAGCCTCGGCCGCCTTGGGCGCCTGGGGATGGATCGAAGTGAGCGGGAAGTCCTTGAAGACGTATAGCACCGTGCCATCGTCGATGTACGGCTGAAGCTTGGGCAGCACTTCGGAGAAGTGGCGCAGGCAGAACGGGCACTGATAGTCTGAGTACTCGACAATCACCACCGGCGCGTTGGGATCGCCCTTGATGCCGGCTGCGTCGTCCAGGGGGATGTCCTCGGTCAGCGGCACAGGCGTCGGCTCAGGCGCGGGCGTGGGCTGCGGCGGCGGGGCGATGCTCAGCCCCTCCTGCACCATGGCGATGGCCTGGCGGAAGTTCTGGATGGGCTGGGCGCCCACAAAGGGCTGGCCATCGATGAAGAAGGTCGGGGTACCCTGCACGCCGAAGTTCAAGCCCTCGACCAGGTCGGCCTGGACAGCCTCGGCGAAGCGATCGCTGGTCAAACACTCGTTGAAGGCCGCCGCATCGACGCCGATTTCGCTGGCATAGCCGGCAAAGAGCGTTGTAGCCGACCGGCTGTCCGACCACTCGGCCTGGTTGGCAAACAGCGCGTCGTGCATCGCCCAGTAGCTGTCATCACCGCCGCCAGCCAGCTCACGCACGCAGCGGGCTGCCTCAGCGGCCTTCTGCGCGTTGGGGTGGATGCTCTCCAAGGGAAAGTCCTTGAAGACCAGCTTGGCCTGGCCGCTGTCGATGTACTCCTGCAAAAGCGTCGGCAAGGTTTGGTCGACGAAACGGCTGCAGAAGGGGCACTGGTAGTCCGAATACGTGACAATCGTCATGGGTGCGTTGGGATCGCCCTTGAGCGGCGCCCCCGCGATGGGGATGTCCACCGGCTCAGGCGCCTGCTGCGGCTCCTGCGCCGCGGCGTTGGGGTCGGTCAACGTGC
The DNA here is from genome assembly GCA_049294015.1 of Anaerolineae bacterium. Lineage (GTDB taxonomy): Bacteria > Chloroflexota > Anaerolineae > JAAEKA01 > JAAEKA01 > JAAEKA01. Next base: position 4,030 of record JBAQCH010000001.1, on the reverse strand, counting down.
CGCCGGCCAACAGCGTATCCAGCGCCTGCTGGAAGACCGACGCGGGCTGCGCGCCGACCACCAGGTTGCCGTTGATGAGGAAACTGGGCGTGCCTGTGATGCCGGCCGCCTGGCCCGCCTGCAAGTCCTGGGCGATGGCCTCGTCGAACTGGCCGCTGGTCAGGCAGGCAGCAAAGGCCGCCGTGTCCAGCCCCATCTCGCCGGCATAGCCGCTGAAGATCTCACTGGGATCGGCCACGCCCGACCACTGGCTCTGGTTGCCGAAGAGCCGGTCGTGCATGCCCCAGTAGTCGCCTTGCTCGCCGGCGCAGCGGGCTGCCACGGCCGCGGCCATGGCGTTGGGATGCAGGCTTTCCAGCGGAAAGTCGCGGAACTCCAGCCGCACCTTGCCAGTGTCGATGTACTCCTGCAGGATGACCGGGTAGGTCTCGTCCACCCAACGCGAGCAGAAGGGACACTGGTAATCGGAGTACTCGACGATGGTCACTGCCGCGTCGGCGCTGCCCTTGCTGCGCACGTCGCCGGTTGTGTCAGCCGACTCGGAGCCGCTGGCCGGGCTGGTGGGGGCGGTGGCCGGATTGGCCGGCAAGCCGGGTGCGGCGCACGCGGCCACGATCAACAGCAGGGCGGCAAGCGCCGCCGGCCGGATCGTTGTCGAACGAAGATGGTTGGGCATTTGGTACTTTCCTTGTCGATTATGTAGACTGTTTGCTATTACTATAGCGTCGCTGGCGCCCCGCCGCCGAACCACATGTCCGGCGCAGACACAGGGCGTTTCGCGCTAGCGGACAGTTGTCAGGTCGTGCGGGGTGAAGTTGGCTGGCGTGCTTGTCAATTCTGCCGCCGGCCAGGTGGTATAGCCGCACTCGCCGCCGGCCAACGGGCTGGCGGCATGGGATATGGAGGTCGTACAGGCCAGCCACACCGCTGCGGCCAGGGCAAGGCTGATCAGCAGCCGCTGCACAAGCGCCACGTCAGCCACGAGGCTGGTCGCTTCCTTGCCCAGCAAGCGCTGGATGCGGCCGGCAGTCGAGGCGGAGCCAGCAGCAGCCAGGCTAGCCGCAGACGGCAATTGCGAGCCGGCCTGCATCAACTTGAGCAGCGCGGCGGCCAGTTCGTAGTGGGCGCCGCTGGCTGCGTCGGCCTCGCGCTCCTTGGCCTCCAGGTAGAGATCGCGCAAAGCGGCTGCCAGTGGCAGAAAGAAGAGGCCATGGGCCAGGCTGCGGGCCAGCAAGACGCGCAGCGGGTCGCGCTGCTGCACGTGATGGCGCTCGTGGCGCAGCACAGCAGCCAGCTCCGCTTCGTCCAGCAGTTCCAGAAGACCGGAGCTGAGCCAGATGCGGGGCCGCGCCAGCCCGGCAGCGAAGGCGTAGGAATCGCCGTCTTCGACCAGCGTCACGCGACCAGCAAGCTGCAAGCTGCGGGCCTGCTGGGCCAGTGAGGCCGGCAAGGGCAGACTGCGCCGCCTCAGGCTGCGCAGCAGGCGGCGCGTGTACCAGAGCTGCACGGCCAACATACCCAGCCCACGCAGCGCGCTGGCCCCAACCAGGGCCAGCGGCAGCAACAAGCCGGCCAAGGGCCAATAGCCCTCGACGGCCTGGACTGCGCTCTGACAGGCCAGCAAAACGCCCTGCGCCAGGTGGGGGCTTTGCCACCACAGCAGGCCGCCCAGCAGGGCCAGGCTGGCTGCCGCCAGGACGAACAACGCCGCAAAGGCGCGGCCGGCGCTACTGGGGCTGGCCATGGGCCGCCTCCACCAGGGCTTGCCGGCGCGCATGCACCAACCGCTCCAGCTCAGCCAGTTGCTCCGGATCCAGCTCGTCCAACGTCTCGACGAACTGGGCGATGGCCAGGCTGCCAAAATCGCGCACCAGCCCACCCATGATCGCCCGCGAGACGCGGCACAAAAAGGCCTCACGGCTTTGGCGCGGTTGATAGATGAAGGCGCGCGACACGCGCTGGCGGCTCAGCGCGTCCTTTTCCACCAGGCGATTGAGCACCGTCATCACGGTCTTGTAGTTGTACGTGGGGCCCAGGTAGTCGCAGACGGCCTGCACCGTTGGCTCGTTGAGGGCCCATACCGCCTCCATCACCTTGGCCTCCAGCTCGCCGAAGACGCGCGCCATGCCCTCCTGATGGATGCGAAAAGACTGGATCGGGATGCTTTGGCTCACACTGCCTCCGAGGCTTGACAGAAACCGGGTTCAGAAGCAGGGTCTTTCGGAAAAAAACCTGGTTTCTTTGGGGATCATAAAGTCTTACGGATTATAAGACAAAGGCCGCTTTTGTCAAGATCGCGCGAGCTGGGTCGGATGGGCAGCGCCGGCGCAGCAGCACAAACGGACGAGCCTGTGCTCGTCCGTTGCAGGATGACGCTGTTCGATCTAGCCGTTATTCTGGATCGGCCGGCTCTTCTGTCTCGTCGTCGTCCGGCGCTTCTTCGGTCTCTTCGAGCAGTTCGATGGCCTTGGGTGCCAGCAGCTCCGGCACGTAGACCCGCACCTCAGCCATGCCGCCCACCGTGAAGCCGTAGACCTTGCTGATCGCATCGCCCTGCAGCATCACAGGGATGTCGTTGCTCTCCAGGTAGCTCTTGATGACCTGGGCCTCCAGGTCGTTGGCGGCCACGTAGACTTCGACTGGCTCGCCCGATTGGATCGATCCACCGGTAGTTGCCATGCTTTTCTCCTCGGCGCTGGCCCTGCCAGCGCCCAGCCAACGGGACCATTTGAACGGTTTGGCAGTCACGCCGCTTCCTCCTGGTCGGACTTCGTGGGGGCCTGCGCGGCATCGACCGGCGCAACCGTAGCGACGGGGGCCGGCTGCCAGTTGCGGTGGCGCAGAATGAGGCCGAGGATGCCGATGACCATCAGGCTCAGGCTGATCAACTGCGCCGTGGCCAGGCCAGGCAGGCCAGAGACCCACGCGTCGGGCCGGAACATCTCGACGATCAGACGGCCCAACGGGTACCAGATCAGATAGAAGAGGAAGATGTCGCCATCGCGCAGCTTGGGGTACAGCTTGCGACCGAAGACCATCACCAGGATAAAACCGACCAGATTCCACGACGCCTCGTAGAAGAAGGTCGGGTGGAAGCGGGTGACCGTCACGTAGTCCAGAATCTCCTGCGGCGAGCGGCCCAGCATCTCCGTGGGGGTTTGGAAGGGGAAGTTGGTGTTGATCTTGAAGCCCCAAGGCAGGGTCGTGGGCGGGCCGTAGAGCTCTTGGTTGATGAAGTTACCGAAGCGGCCCAGGGCCTGGGCGATCAGCACGCCGGGGATGACGATATCCAGCCAGCGCGGCAGGCTCAGCTTCTTCCAGCGCACGTAGAGCACCAAGGCAATGAAGCCGCCCAGCACGCCGCCGAAAATACCTAGCCCACGGAAACCGCCCGACCAGAAGTTGATGATGTCGATCGGATGCTCGCGGTACCAGCTCCAGCCCAGCCCGCCCACAGGATTGGAGAAGACGTGGTAGAGCCGCGCGCCAATAATGCCCGCGACCAGCAGCCAGGGCAGCACATTCCAGACGTGCTCCGGGTCCTCCCCACGGCGTTTGGCCTCGATGGTGGCGACATACGCGCCGATGACCGCGCCCACGACGATCAGCAATCCGTACCAGGTGACAGCAAAGGGACCGAAGGATATGATGACAGGATTCATGCAACGCTCCAGGAATAAACGAGATGGCGCCAGAGCGGCGCAGCCCCATTATACCCGCAAGCGCTGTACAAGCCAACTGGGCGGCGTCCCCTCACCCCAGCCCTCTCCCAGGGGGAGAGGGAGCCGGTCCGCGGGTTGAGTAGCCGTCTGCGGCGTATCGAAACCCGCCCGCGCTGTTCGGCGTCCCCTCACCCCAGCCATCTCCCGGGGGGAGAGGGAGCCGGCCCGCGGGTTGAGTAGCCGTCTGCGGCGTATCGAAACCCGCCCGCGCTGTTCGGCGTCCCCTCACCCCAGCCCTCTCCCAGGGGGAGAGGGAGCCGGCCCGCGGGTTGAGTAGCCGTCTGCGGCGTTTCGAAACCCGCCCGCGC